>CAJQKT010000019.1 GCA_905478995.1 uncultured Pseudomonadales bacterium
GCCGGCAACACGGGCATAGGCCTCACACTGCTAGCCAATGCCCTTGGCTACAAAAGCGTTGTGGTAATGCCGATGACGCAAAGCAAAGAGAAAATAGACTCCCTTGAGCTGTTTGGCGCCGATTTACATTTGGTACAAGCTACCTCTTATGACGATGCCAAACACTACACGCATACAGCCCAACGCCTGGCTACTGAGCTCAATAAAAAACTGCCCAACGGCGCAATGTGGGCCAATCAGTTTGGCAACACTGCTAACCGCCAAATTCATTACGAAACCACAGGTGCTGAGATCTGGCAGCAAACGGATGGCAAGGTAGATGGTTTTATTTGCGCCGTGGGCACCGGCGGCACCTTAGGTGGCGTTTCACAGCGCCTTAAAGAATATAATCCTAATATACAAATTGGTTTAGCCGACCCTATGGGTTCGGCGCTATACAATCACTATCAACACGGGCAGTTAAAATCAGAAGGCAATTCAATCGCCGAGGGCATTGGTATTAGCCACATCACTCCCAACCTAGCCGATGCCGTAGTCGACTTTGCCTGCCAAATTGACGATCGCGACGCGTTACCGCTTATATTTAATTTATTAGCGCACGAAGGCATTTGCGTTGGCGGTTCAGCAGGTATCAATATGGCTGGAGCCGTAGCACTTGCTAAAGAACTAGGGCCGGGGCACACCATTGTGACCATACTTTGTGATTATGGTACTCGCTACCAAAGTAAATTATTCAACCCGGTTTTTCTTGAGAACAAAGGCTTACCCGTACCCGAGTGGCTAAAAATATAAAACCGCAGCAATTTATATTTTATATTATTGGCATCTAACATGCCGCCAAAAAAAACGCCGCAACTAAGCGGCGTTTTTGCTAGTACCCTTTAACTATTTAGAAGTTATAACCGATGGTTGCATAAGTTTCTGTGTCAATGTCATCTTTATCACCGACAGGGTTTTCCGTATGCTTAACATCAATACCCACTCTCAATGACAAGGTTCCATTGAGCATAGACTTAATACCCACGCCTAAATTACTAATAGTATTGTCTTCGCCACCTTCAACAGTGAGATATTGATTCAGCTCAGCATTTTCGCTGAATTTCCAACTGAACTTCTCACCTACGCGCAGAGTCACTTCATTTTCGTTAGAGGCACCTTCAATGCTATTGATGCGATAGCCCGGGCCCACTTCAACAGACAATGTTTTATCTTCTTCCGCAATCACTTTATAACCATAACCTACACCCGCCGTGGCCTGATACTCAAAGCCACTAAAACGATCATCTTCGTAAGTTGTAATACCATACAAATAGCTATGCTCATCGAGCGTGCGATCGGCTTTGTAATTGATGAAGTATTTTTCTGCTGTGGTTTCATCTTCACCAGTAGTTTGATCTTCATTAGAGCTACTCAAAGCGCCTACATTAGCCTCGTGCAACCATTCGCCAGAAGTCTTGGTTAACTTGAGTTTAGTATTGAGATTTTCGGTTGCTGAATTACCGGTAGTCATAACCAAACCCAACTCAGCTTCACCTTTAATGGGCTCGGCACTCACCTGCATAGCCGCTAATACACAACTTGAAATTAATAGTTTTTTGTACATTCAGTTTTTCTCCAGTTAACGTTTATTTTCATTAAATTTTTAAATAAAAAATAACTTCAATAATAAGACTATAACAGTAAGGGTTTAGCATGAAAGCCGCTGCTGCAATCGCTTGAGCCACCTCAATAGCCTATGGCATTAAAGCACGAGTATGAACAGCCATTTGCGGAAATGGTATTTCAATACCCACTTCGTCAAAGCGATTTTTAATACGCTCAGTTAAATCGAACCTTACACCCCAGTAGTCTGCAGTATTAACCCAAGTGCGAAACACAAGATTTACTGACGAGTCGGCAAGTTCTACAACGCCAATCGTCACGCCTTTGTCATGCAAAATACGCTGATCGGCATCGGCGATCAGCTGCAGCTCTTTTTTAACTTGCTCAAGGCTTGCTCCATAACCAACGCCAATCACTAGATCAATACGTCGCTGCGGCTGAGTAGAGTAATTTACGATGGTATCGCCCATGACCTGGGAATTGGCAATCACAATAGTTTTATTATCGGGGGTAAGTAATGTGGTTGCAAAAATAGCTACTTCAGCCACCGACCCGCCAACACCTGCAACCTCAATATAATCACCCACTTTAATAGGCCGCAGTAATATCATCATCACGCCCGCTGCAAAATTAGATAGGGTGCCCTGCAGTGCTAAACCCACTGCCAAACCCGCCGCACCTAAAATGGCAATGACCGAAGCCGTTTGCACACCCAGCTGACCTAATGAGGCAATAACCACAAAGGCAAACATCAAGTAATAAGCAATACTTCCCACAAACTTTTCAATGGTTGGATCAACATTTCGCGCAGTCATTGTTCGCTTCAGCATACCCGACAAAATTTTAATTACGGACAAACCGACAACAAAAATAACCAATGCTAGTACAATTTTAATGCCATAAGGAATAGCTAAATCGACGTATTTTTGAAAGTCAAAGTCATTCACATTCATTTTTCACACCGTTATTAAAAATAAATTAAATGAAAAATTAGCGGCCGGAAGCTGCCGGCTCGCTAATTTTTCATGTCTAGCACTCTGACTTAAAGCCATCTGACTGAAATTCCTGCTTATTATTTTTTCGCCCGCATTTCAACAGAAGCAGAAATAACTGCCATTACTCGTCGGTTCGCTGCACGTCCTGCCGCTGCTGTATTGTCGGCGATTGGCTTTTCTTCGCCATACCCTACTGAAGATATTCGATCGGCTGAGATATTGAACTGTGTAATCAATACCTGCGCAACGCTATTAGCCCGCCGCTCTGAAAGTGACTGATTGTAACTGGCCGCACCACGATCATCGCTATGGCCTTCAATAACAATTTGGCTTGCAGGATATTGTTTAATGAAATCAGCCGCTTTCTGAATGGCCGCGTAATAAGCCGGCGTAACTTCAGCTGAGTTATTAGCAAAATTAACCTCTAATTCAATTTCTTTTGTGGCCGTCAACATTTGATAGCAGCCATCAGCTTTCACAAGAGCTCCTGCTTCTGAATCGGGGCAGCTGTCTTGATGATTAGCTACGCCATCACCATCTGAATCAAGCGCGCAGCCATTGTTGTCCACCTGAATACCGCTGGCAGTATTGGGGCATTGATCCATACTATCTTTTATGCCGTCACCGTCAGCATCGCCGTCAACTGCCGCTACTGCTGGCTTCTCACCACCAAACAAAAATTGCAAACCCAGCGATGCAGCAACGTCGATATTTTTCTCGTCGAAATCTCTAAAAGCACGCAAGTCTGCCCGCAATGACAGCAAATCATTCAATGCGAACTTAACGCCCCCACCTGCATTCAAGTTGGTCTCGTCAACATCTTTTGAATTCGCATCGCTTTCTAGCTCGGCATAGCCCGCACCGAAAGCCAAATAAGGCGTTAGGTTACTGTCATTGTCAAAATGATAAAGCCCATCTAAATGGACGCCTTGGTACTTCACGTCAACTGAGGTAGTTTTCGTTTCTGTCTCGCCATACTTGTAAACCAACTCTACTGCCCACGGGTTAGCAAAGCGGTACCCAAGGCCGAGTGATCCAAAAAGATCATCATCTAACTCGCCGGTAATTGCAGGAGCCTCGACGCGATCGTCTTCATAATCAAAAAAACCAATGCTGGGTGTAACCATAAAGCCACTGTCTTCAGCCACACTAATTGATGACTGCGCTAAAGCTACCGCCGCAACAGCCGCTGTAAAATATATTTTATTCATAGTCGCTCCAAGATAATCCTGCTTGATAAAGAACTGGGGACGCGCTCGACCTGTACAACACTGCATTAAGCTTCGCCATAATAACGATCTTTCCTGTCTCATTTTGCATGATTTAGCCAAGGAATTGTTTAAAACACAGCAATCTAGGTGGTGAATATTTGTAGCAATTAATTCGTCACTGAATAACCTCAATGATGCGTACTTATTTCATATAAAGTTGCGTCAAAAATTCGTCACCGCATGCCTATTAAGCAATGATTTACCTAGCGACTCACCAATAATTAACCCGTAAAAAAGCTGACCTCCCGAGCTCGTTAAGGCCTAACGCTTTTGATAATTCAGGAAAGTACACATCCTCTGTACGTTAAATAACAAAGCTGATTAATTGATAGACAGAAACATTACAGCGCCCTGAAAAAATTGCGTTAGGCATACTTTTTGCTGGGACTCCATTTGAAAAGCACTTTTTTGTGACATTGAATTTTTATAACTTAAACAAAATGGCGTGGAGAAATCGGCTGCCTCTCGTAGCTCAATTACAAAGGGTTGATACTTATGAATAATGTCGAACATAAAGCAGACAGTAATGAACGAGCCTACCCGCGTGTGAACGTGGGTTTACGCGCAGCGCTGTGCATGCCCGGACAACCCATTGCACTAGCGCGCACGTTTAACATTTCTGAGGGCGGCGTGTCTATTACCACGCAAGCCAAAGATAACGTTGAACTACCCAAAAGCGGTGCGCGGGTTAAACTACAACTTGACGGCGTAGTGAGCAATGGTTCGGATAGGAGCTTTGACATCTATGCAATGAAAGTGGTTTACGCCACACCCTCCTCCATTGGCCTTGCTTTTGAGCACTAGCCACTAGCTGAGAAAATTTTCGGCTTATGGCAGTACCCAACGAGAAATAGCTAAGCTTAAAAAACTCAGCAAAGTCACCACGCCCACCAGGCTAGCCATCATCACCCATGGCCGAAAGGGTTTTCGCTCTATGCGATGTATAGGTGAGTCAAGATATTGAGCCACACGCTCGAGATCATCTTCCGATAACTGAGCTGCAGCCTCTTTATTATTTACTGTCTGTGTATTTTCGCGCACGCCATCTTGAGGCGCTAAGAGTTTATTGCTCGACATAGAAATCATTCCTGAAAATATTTTCGACACGCATTATGCCGGTTACTAATAAACCTTTTAAAAAGAACACGCCAGCAATGCACGGCCACGTAACTAGGTTTGTATACGCATTTAACGCCGATAAAGCTTATGTGGCTGATTGGCAATGGCTCGAGAGAAAAATGGAAGTCTACAAACAGCAAACCCGTTGAGACAATATCATACCAATTCGTTCACCACACTACCGGGCTCAGAGGGAGGCGCTTGTGCAACATTGGTGAAGATCGCTAATTTAGACTCGCTATTTGCTGGCGACGCTTCCTGCGAGTTATTTTGCATTTGTAATTCTTGTCTTGCCGATTGCTCCAACGCGATTGCGGCACTCGCTACGGCGCGGTCTTGTGACGATGGTTGAGCCGGTGCCAAGGCCGCACGACGCACGATCTGCGCCTTATCGAGGGTCGCTTGCGGATTACCAGCAACGGGGCTCACATCGATGCTGACCTCACCGCTAACCGCATAATTTTTGCCATCGGGGCCTCTCGCAAAACTGTAGGAGGGCGCACCTGCATAGATGCCTCCCACGCTCGCATGTGCCGCCTCATGGGCGCGAACCTCACGATCCCGCATAGCTAGCTCAGTTATCTTTTGTTGCTCTTCGGGGGTGTAGGGCTCAGTAGCGGCGTTGGTGGGACGAGGCTCCTTAGCAGAATCTACCTCGCGCGTCTCAGCACTAGATTGATTGGCCGTGGCATTTATTTCGCGCGGCATACCCAAGTCAGCGGGCTGACGGATAACGCCTTGTGATTGAGGGCCTAGGCTAGCAGGAATAGAAATGGTGTTCATATGTCCAAACGAGACAACGAAAGATGAGGAGCTGAGTGGTTAGGCAATTGTGTCAATGATTGTGCCGAGTATTTCATCGCCTGCACTTATCAGCTTGGCAGAAGCCTGCACTTGATTTTTAGCCTCTAGCAAATCGACACTCGATTCGACCAATGAGGCTAAAGACGAGGTTGGATCGCTGGCAGTGCCCACGCGAGCAATGTCCTGCGCAGCACGCTGGGCCTGCTCCAGGCCACTCTGGATACCTGACGAGCCTACCTGAGTTAATGATATTCCGGCCATAATCTGATTGTGCCCCCGCCCAGTGCGATGCTCTTTTGCAGTATGGATAACCCTGTCATCGTTATCGACGGCCCAGCGGGTTAACTGGGCTGCAAGCAAGGCGCGTTAGAACAACACCTGTGTTTATAATTTAAGCAGACATTCTGCAATTAGGCTAGTTATTCTGCAAAAATACCCCTAAATTTCGCCACCAGCCAAGTCAGCCTTGGCGCGCGCAAAACCTTTATTTTACAGTCACATGAGACTCTTTTTAGGCACCGATCAAGCTGGATAGGTCAAGGCTAGCCGCTATGGCCGTGCTATCAGCCTTGGGTATATGGGGCACTTCACCCAATAATGGTACAGCAAGATGAACGCGCAATGCCTCTATATTGGCAGCACTCTCTGGCATAGCGGGGCTTATATGATTCGCCACCCAACCAACCACCTTTAGTCCAGAAGCTCTAACTGCCTGCTCACTTAGCAGTGCATGATTAATGCAGCCCAACTTCAAGCCCACCACTAGAATAACCTCAGCGGTAATTGCTGCGGCAAAATCAGCAAGTGTTTCCTTCTCATTCAATGGTACTAGCCAGCCGCCAGCCCCTTCAACCACCAGATAATTAGCATTAGCCCGCAAGGCAGCCTGTGAAGCCTCCTTGAGTTTCGCTACTGTAAGTACTTGGCCCCGATTTTTCGCCGCAATATGCGGAGCAACGGCATCAGGAAATACGCAGGGATTCACCACCTCATAAGGCAAACTAACACTTGCACAATGCTGCAAGTGCTGAGCATCAGAGTTTATCAATGTGCCGCCTATCCGCTCAGCTCCAGCCGCAACTGGCTTGAGCGCGGCTGTTGTGAAGCCCAATTGGTTCAAGGCGCTGAGCAGGCCGCAGGCGACGACCGTTTTTCCCACATCAGTATCAGTTCCTGTAATAAATAATACCTTCGCGGCACACATTCTAACAATCCACCCTAGCTTCTCTGTGCAAAACCACACTCAGAATTCGATAATTTAATTCAAGTTGACCTGATGCATTCCTTGTTGATTCTAAAGCTTCGCAGAATTTTTTATAGCGATCCCTACCCATCAAACCAGGCGATCTATCACGTCTATGATTGCCTGCACCAATACCCTTAACACTGACTAACATTTCTTTCACCGTATCAAAGGTTTCAATATGATCTACCACCTTCCATTCGACTAGCCCGAATAGCGATTGCTGGACGCACTGAAGCAACTGCTCTTCATTGCAAAAATTATTAACATGGGGCCCATCATCAAGCGCAACACCAGCCCTGCGAAATGCCTGCAGCGATCCATCGAGCACGGTTGTAAACGCTAACACGCCATTATCACGAACAAGCGCATGCAATGCTTGGATTGCGCTTGCAAGATCTGAGCACCACTGCAATGACAAATTGGCAAAAATCAAGTCGAAAGACTTTGCCTTGAAAGGCAGCCGCTCAAAATCAGCTTGCACAAGTGCAGGCTCAATTAATTTAAGCAGGCATGAAACCCGCCGACTTTCATCGAGCATACCAGCCGAAAAATCGAGCTCTATAACAGAGCTCTTATCTTGCTCACACTTTATTTGCCGAGAAAAGTAACCCGTGCCGGAGCCAAGATCCAGTATGGAGGGATTCCCCACACTAGAACTGCGCTGACCATAATTAATAAGCTTCAGCAAGCCCTCACCCACATTTTTTTGCAAGCGGGCTATTGAATCATAAACAGTAGCTGCTCGTGAAAAAGCTCGCGCCACCGAGCGCTTGTCAATAATTTCTGCACTATTAGTCGCATGAGAATCTACCGTTATGGCGCGGGATCTCAATAACCCCGCCTCATCAGACTCCTTTTCAACCAAGGATTGGAGGTCACTAACAATGCATTTCAGCCACAAAGAACGCTCACTGATAAACGGCACATGTCCCGAATGAGAAAAACGCCGTACTTTATGTGCCGAAAAAGAATCCGCCAACTGCCCGGCAAGCGCTGCTGGAACCAGCGCATCATGCATACCAAGGTAATGCATGACAGGAATATCCAGGTCACGATAACAGCTCAAAACATCAAGTTCGGCCAACCACTGCAAGGCACTGCTCACACTGGATGGAACAGATAGCGACCCGCCGGAGTGACTTTTAATCCAACGCATGTCAGCTCGGGCAGTCGCAGAGCCGCGAGTTTGCAACATAACAAACCTCTGTAACGCAGACTGAGCATTGACATGAAAATCTTGTTGGAACTGGCTAAATACAGCAGGAGACATCCCCTCAACCCACTGTTCTTTTGCTATAAAAACGGGGTTACTAGCCACCGTAATTAATGCTTTAACTCGACTAGTCTGCGAAGCCAATAAGCTTGCCAATGTACCGCCAAGAGACCAACCAAGAAGAAAATATTCAGCGGGCAAAAGAGGCGCGACATCATGGTGAAAGGATTCACAAAACTGATCGACCGTGGCGCACTGTATATCAGCATTAAAACCATGGCCGGGTAAATCAAGCATGTAAATACAAAAATGTTCGGCAAGACTTTCAGTAATCCCCGACCAAATTTGACTGCTTGAAGCCCAGCCATGTAATAAAAGCAAAGCAGGCTTGCTTTTATTACCGGGAGTTTTATTGTTTAAACGCATCATCGGTGCCGCCTGTTCGGCAACACATAAATTGCTTTTGGCAGGACGTGGTGTAGGTATCAAACCAACGCACCTATTTCTTTACAGCCACTCTCAAGCACATCAAGTAAAGAGGTAACATCAGCGGCAGAATGGCCCGCCGAGAAACTGATACGCAACCGCGCACTACCTACCGGTACAGTTGGTGGACGAATAGCTACCGCCAACATATCGTGCTGACCAAGATAATTTGATAACGCCATAGCACGCTGATTACTGCCCACAATGATTGGTACAATGGGCGTCAGGGATGCTTCACCACTGGGCAGCGGGATGCCTCGGCTTTGGCAGCCACTGTGAAATTGCCTAAGCAAACTTTTCAAATTCTCGCGCCGCTGAGGCTCACTACGGCTAATATGCAATGCCGCCAACGTCGCCGCAGAGCATGCGGCGGGGAGCGCAGTAGTGTATGTATAGTTACGCGCCGACTGAATCAACGTCTCAACAAGGTCATTACTGCCCGCAACAAATGCGCCAGCAACACCTAAAGCCTTACCCAGTGTGCCCATCAATATGGGAAGCTGCTGCTGATTGAGATTCGCGTATTGAGCGCTGCCCGCACCGGTCTCACCAAGCACACCGAATCCATGCGCATCATCGACCATCAATACCGCATTATAACGCTCGGCCAATGTTGCGAGTTGCGTCAATGGAGCAAGATCACCATCCATGCTAAATACACCGTCGGTCACTAGCATGGCGCGACCTTGCGCGTGTTTTTGCAACAATGACTCTAAATGCTCAATATCTCTATGGCGATAACGCAACTGTTTGGCACCACACGACAAGCCCCCATCAATTAATGATGCATGATTTAGCTTATCCTGGAACAGGCTATCACCCTTGCCAAGTAATGTTTGCAGCAAACCTAGATTAGCCATGTAACCACTAGAAAAAACTAACGCTCGCTCACGCCCGGTATAATCCGCCAACGCGCACTCTAACTGATGATGGAGACCGTGATGGCCAACGACCAAGTGGGAAGCGCCTGACCCAACGCCATAGCGACCGGCGGCATCAGTAAAGGCTTCAACTACTTCGGGGTGATTAGCTAAAGCCAAATAATCATTGCTAGAAAAATTCAGCATGCGGCGACCGTCAATCGAGACCCAAGGTCCTTGCGCTGAATTTAGTTCGCGACGGCGCCGATAAGCATCAGTAGTTTGTGCTTGCTGCAACTTTGGCGCAAGCTGACCCAGCCAGTTATCCACAGAGGGTTAACTGCGAAGAGCAACCAAAAACGAAAGGGAGGCACGACGAACGCATTATATAAAACCGCTTCTCGTACTATTGCTGCGCTTGCATAGCTGCCGCATCGTAAAAAAGTGACTGCACTGCCTGGCCACTTTGAGACATAGCCTCCATTGCATCAGCAGATTTTTCAATACTTGGGCTATGACGATCAGCAGCGGCACGCGGCACTTCGGGGTGAATACCCAATTTGCCAAACAAGCGCATATCTTCATTGGCCTGAGGGTTAGGAGTAGTAAGTAATTTCTCACCATAAAAAATTGAATTGGCGCCAACAAAAAAAGCTAAGGCTTGCATCTCTTGGTTCATTTCTTCACGACCTGCCGATAGTCGAACATGTGACTCGGGCATCATGATACGCGCAACCGCCAAGGTTCTTATAAAATCAAAGCTATCAAAGTCATCGGAATTAGCCAGCGGCGTACCCTCAACCCTAACGAGTTGATTGATGGGAACACTTTGCGGGTGCTCGGGCAAGTTCGCCAGCTGCTGTAAAAAACCGACACGATCGGCAGAAGACTCACCCATGCCAACGATACCCCCAGCACAAACATTAATACCTGCATCGCGAACTTGCTGCAAAGTATCTAACCTATCTTGATAAGTTCGAGTGGTAATAATATCGCGGTAATACTCGGGAGAGGTATCCAGATTATGGTTGTAATAATCAAGGCCTGCTTCCCCCAAAGCTTTGGCTTGATCTTGTTTAAGCATGCCCAAGGTCATACAAGTTTCTAAGCCTAGCTCTTTAACACCTTTAACCATCGCCAACACCGCAGGCATGTCGCGATCTTTGGGGGAGCGCCATGCAGCCCCCATACAAAATCGAGTTGAGCCCGCCTGCTTGGCCGCCTCAGCCTGAGTAATAACTTTTTCTACCTCCATTAACTGCTCAACGCTAAGGCCAGTATCGTACCGCGTGCTTTGAGGGCAATAAGCGCAGTCTTCCGGGCAAGCGCCGGTTTTAATCGATAGCAGCGTGCTCACCTGCACCGCATTAGGATCAAAGTTTTGTCGATGCACAGTGTGCGCTTTAAATATGAGGTCGTTGAATGGCAGCTCAAATAGTGCTTTTATCTCATCCTTGGCCCAATCATGCCGCAATAATCCGCGTGAAGCGGAAGCCTGCTGAGCAGCAGAAAGCGAGTGCTCAGTCATTGCGGATGGAGCAGCTGTATTGGTCTGACTCATCAAAAAATCTCACTCTAAAATGATTGCGGCTACTAAACCTCATGGATATGGATTCACAGGGTTTCACCCGCCAGATATAATAGTGCGCTAGAGATTGCTGTCAACTTTCAAGGATGAAAATGGTTAACAGAAAATTCGAACATCTTGTTCGCGCTTACGGAGCGGCGTTTAGACGCCACAGCATGGAGTGGCTACTTCCTGAACGATGTCACATTTGTCATGGACCCAGCCAGACGACCCAAGCACTGTGTAAAGAGTGTCACTTAGCACTTTATAATCAAAGGCTTACAGTGCTTTCAAGCTGTGCCCGATGCGCCTTACCGCTAACCGCAGAAGCTACAAGTAGCGTTTTTTGCGCGTGGTGTATTCGCCAACGACCTCTATTTGAGCGCTGCATAGCAGCTAATGTGTACGCATCGCATAGCGCGCGACTGGTGAATAGCCTAAAACACTCTATGCAACTGCCCGCGGCGCGCATTATTGCCGATGAAATGGCGCGATCCATTAAAACATTCTATGGCGCCGATCCTTCGAGGCAATCGAGCGCGTCCATTCCCATTAGTCACGTTGACCTAGTCGTGCCGGTTCCACTACATCAGCGGCGGTTACGTCAACGCGGATTCAACCAGGCCATTGAAATTGGCAAACCGCTGTGTCGCCAATTATCACTGCCACTCGCTCTCAACGCCTGCCAGCGACTCCGCGACGCCCACTCCCAACAAGGTCTGTCTCGACGGCAACGAGCCCGCAACTTACGAGGAGCGTTCACAGCAACGTGCGAGGTGACTGGCAAGCACGTCGCCTTACTCGATGATGTGGTCACCACAACCAGCACAGCCAATGCAGCGGCTCAAAGCCTTCTCGATGCCGGTGCTATTTCATGTGAAGTTTGGTGCTTTGCTAGAACTCCAGCGCCCGATTAAACCCTGCTAACTAAAACAAGCGGTACCGCCTGTACGACTCCAACTGCTTTATACGTTAATATTGCCTGCAGGAGCCGATGCAGACAACTTCTGTGCGCAACCATTTATCCAGCCGCAATAACTAGGTCGCAAGATTATTTACACAATACTGCTTCAAGCAACTTTGATTTTTTTCATCACCACTAGCGTGTTGCCGGCACACGCCTCTAGCATCGACGATAGATATTCAGTATCTGCCAATACGGTTGATGCCGGCAGTAACAATGGGCTTATCAACTCAACCGGCTTAGATCCGGTGGTCTTGCGTATAGCCGTAGCCGCAAACTTTAAACATACCCTTGAGGAATTACTCACAGCCTTTGCGCGCACGTCGCAAGCCCAGTCGCAGCCGGTAATAAAAATTTCGAGTGGGGCAACAGGTCTGCTGTTTAGCCAAATAAACAACGGCGCACCTTTTGACTTGTTTTTTTCAGCCGACCAACTAAGACCAACCTTATTATTACAAGAAAACCTAGGCATACCCACTAGCTTGCAAACCTACGCCATAGGCAAAATCATATGGGTCACAAAAAACAAACTCTCTCCAGATCTAGCTGCAGCTTGCCAAGAGAAGATGCCGACCGATCTGCAGCGCGCCGCACTCAATCAACTGCTTGCAAATACCCAGCGCCTTGTCATTGCGAATCCTCGCACTGCGCCATATGGCCAAGCCAGCCAAGCATTGCTAAATAAATTGCAGCCCGCTCTGGCTGACACCGAACCCACTAAAATCGTCTATGCCAGAAATATTGCGCATGCTCAACAGCTGTTTGACAAGACTGATGCAGATAGTGTCATACTCAGCATGTCACAAGCACTGCGAATAAAAACATCAGCAATAGACTATCAATATTGCTCAATTCCTGCCGAATACCATGGCTCACTCGCTCAATCGGTAATACAACTTGGGAGAATTCAACCCGCCGATCACCCCATGCACGCTACCAGCAAAAAAACCTACCATCGCGCACTTGAGCTCTTACAATTTATACAATCAGATATTGGCACTGCCATTATCAGGCGTAATGGCTACGAGACAAGCGATGTGGCATTATAAAACTAATATTGATCGATAGTTGTTAGCAATGATTTCTCTCCTTTATGTTTGAAGCCCTCTCCATTAATGATATTGCAGCCGTCTGGCTCACCTTTAAATTAGCGATGGTGAGCACGGGGTTTTTGATGCTGCTGGGCATTCCACTTGCATGGTGGCTGGCTCGCAGCCACCATGCTCTTAAGCCTTTCTTTGAAGCGCTAATTGCTCTACCACTGATACTACCGCCCACTGTTATTGGCTTTTATTTACTAGTCGCCTTTGCTCCAGACACTTGGGCGGCGCAAACATGGCGGTCATTATTTGGCAGCAACTTAGCCTTCTCTTTTTCAGGATTGGTAGTCGGCTCTATCATTTACTCCTTACCTTTTGTCGTGCAGCCGTTACAAAGTAGCTATGAAAAGATCCCAAGAATAATCTTGCTTAGTGCAGCGTCTCTAGGCGCCAGCCCAGTGGATCGCTTCTTTAGCGTCGTCTGGCCGCTCAGTCGCCGCGCCACGTTAGCAGCCGCAGCATTGGCTTTTTGTCACACTGCAGGTGAGTTTGGCATTGTCTTAATGATTGGTGGGAGCATTCCTGGTGAAACACAGGTATTGAGCATTGTTCTTTTTGATCATGTTGAATCGCTTAATTACAGTAGTGCGCATACGATTGCTGCCCTACTACTATTATTCTCATTCCTGAGTTTAATCGTTATATACAGCACAGGCTTTCGCAATTATCGGGGCGCAGCGAACACTGAACATAACTAATCCATATATCAGCGATATTCCTATTTAATAGCGTACGGTAAAAAATCATGACTCGGTTAGCATCCCATGCATCCAGCAAACTGCCAAAAACAGACCAACATCGCGGCCTAACAGTTGATATACACAGCGCGCAAGACCAATTCAAACTCAATGTTAGTGCACAATTTGACGCCCGTCGCATCACTGCCATTTACGGACCAACCGGTAGCGGAAAGAGCACGCTATTAAACATGATTGCGGGCTTTAGCAAACCCAACCGCCCAAGCCAAATCACCTTTAATAGCAATCAATGGCTTAAAAAAAGCGGAAAAGCTGTAGCAGTACATAAACGAAAAATCGCCTACGTAACTCAATCTTCAACCCTACTTCCTCACCTGACAGTCAAAGATAATTTTCTTTATGCGATCAAACGAGCGCACACAAAAAAAGAGAGAGGCGCCAAAAATAAAAGACCGTTTGCACCCCAGAATACGCTCGAGTCGATTGGGGAGCAATTTAATGTTTCGCAGTTATACTCATTATTTCCGGAGGAGCTATCTGGCGGAGAGCAGCAACGCGTGGCCATTGGCCGAGCACTTCTTTCCAACCCAGAACTGATACTATTTGACGAACCCGTTAGCGCGTTAGATGAAGAGAGTCGAGAGAGCACGCTGACCGCATTGGAAAAACTACACAAGCTTGCCCAGGTACCCTGTTTGTACGTCACGCATAATATTGATGAACTTATGCGCTTGGCCGATGACGTCATTCCTATTGCCAATGGACATGCGAGCCAATGTATGGCGGTTGCAGACGCGCTGAGCAATTCAGCATTCTCACTCAGCGCCAATCATAGTACCGGAGTCATACTAGAAGGCCGCGTAGCCTTTATTGATAATGCTCACGGCCTCATAAGCGCCGCTGTGGGCACCCAGCCCAACATTTATTGCTCGGCAGGATCATCCAATATAAGCCAAAATCAGCCCATACGATTGAGAATTTATGCGAAAGACGTGAGCATTGCACTGAGTAAAGCGAGCGATTCCAGTATACTTAATATCATTCCTGCAACCATTACGAAAATCGCGTGCGATGAAAAAAATAAAACATTAATAACAATGCAATGTTTTGAACAAACCCTTCTTGCTGCAATCACCCGTAAATCATTACAGGATTTGTCTTTACAGGAAGGTCAGCACGTTTTTGCACAGATAAAAGGTATCGCCGTGCTAAGTGCAAAGGAATGACCGCAGCATGCTCTTTCCTCCCTGCCACGATCACTGAAGACCTGGCTGTTGGCCTATAAACTCGCTCACTATCAATCTTAAACCGCCTGCCCATGAAAATTATTCTACAAGCGCTTATTTATTTCAGTAGTACTATAGTAGCACTAGCACTAGCAGCACTTGCTCTTGCCTGGTTTATATTGAGCTTGCTGCTGGCTGAAACGCCAGCAATCACAGCTTTCGAATCAACGAGCTTAAATGATATAAAAAGAATCAAAAGCTTGGCTCTAGATTTTAGCCGGCAATCGGATTTATCTAAAAACAAAACCTTACTTTTGAGCGAGCGGGATATTAATTTGGGTATCGGGCACTTCGCCCCTCTTCAGGTAGATATACCTGCAAATAGCTTCCTGAAAGTTGAGCTTGCAGAAAGCCGCGAAGCCAAAATTTTTGCAACACTGCCAGCATCAACCATTTGGCAAGAGTTTCACAGACAGTATCAGAAAAGCATTCCCACATTACTATCACCAGCGGCGCGGTGGCTCAGCCACCATATTGAAAAAAAATGGATCAATTTGCGCTGGCATTTAATTATAGAGCCTAACGACGATCCGAAAAAATGGATTCAAACGAATACATTGGCGCTCGGAGATATTGACCTCAATAGCACCCTTAGCCGAAAACTAGCCGATGCAATTTACCAAAAAGCCATACAGCGACCTGACACTGCACTGGCAAGAGAGAGCTGGAAAAACCTTCGCAATCTCAAGATATTCAATCACCAGCTTATGGTTGAATTTGTTTTGCCCACTCAGGGCGCGTCGGTTCTCAATAGCTATCAGTCGCTAATGCTTTCAGCAAACGAGCAGCAACTCATTGAAATTTACTATCAGAAAATTCAAACGCTGCCTTCACGCGGGCCGCTAGTCAACGTCATGGCCGAACTTTTTAAACTCGCCAAGCAACGGAGCAATGAAACGCTTGATCCAATTGCCGAAAATCGCGGTGCGCTATTGGCTTTATCCAAAAAATATGGCGGCGACCAGCTAATCAATATATTGCAATCTCGATCAGGCAACGCCCTCACTTCGGCCCCAAAGCCCTATACCATTTTTGCGCGGCAAGATTTAGCACAGCACCTGGTGCTTTCGGCAGGCCTTTCTCTCGTAGCCAATCAAAACCTTGCTGAATTAATCGGTATTGATAAGGAGCTCAGCGATTTAATGGGAGGTCGAGCCATTAGTGCATGGGACTTGATGGCTGATAAAGCAGGTGTGCGACTAGCCGAGAATGCCACCGCATCGGTACAGTCAGCACAAAAAACTCAAAAATGGTTTAGCAAGGCTCGCCGAGATCATCACGTGCTACCCGACCTAGGTCAAGAATTTAAATATTCCGAAGATCGCTTTAACGCCGAAGACCTCGCCGAGCTTGAACTGATGATTGAGCTGTACATGGAGCAGCATGGCGCACTACAAAAACAGATGTAAGCTGTTGTTTTTTTACTACAAAAAGAGCTATGCTTCCATTGAAACGAAGAGCACCCAGGTCTCTAAATAAAATATGGCCTTTAAAGAGAAAACCCTTCACCGCACTTAGTACATACACCTAAAGAATCTAAATAACAATCTTAACGGCAGAAATTTAATGGCCTCAGTCAGCGAAAAAAAAATAATCGTTATCAATTCGGCGTCTAACGTTCGCACTCAGATCCATGCGAGTTTAGCAATGAAAGGCTTTAACTGCATTGACGAATCCGCTGATGCGCTCAGCGCCATCCGTAAACTTAGTCAAGCGCCATATGATTTAATCATCACTGACATCCATTTAACACAACTTGATGCATGGCAACTGATACGACTTGTTCGTTCAAATATGCTGGAGACCAACCCGCACACAAAAATACTATTACTCTTTTCGACCTATACCAAAAATATTACAGATGCGACGGCAAAAGCGTTAGGCGCAGATGGCAGCGCTCACACAGATCAACTGGAACGACTGGGCGAGATTACAGCTAATTTATTATCAAGCCAAGAAGATGCTGCATCAAAACCGAGTATACTCGCCATAACGCCAGAAGCTGTCCAAGCAGAGACAATCACGGGGGCCTTAAAATCTCAGTTTACACTAACCCATGTGAAGAACGAAAATGCTGCTCTAGAGATATTCTTGCAACAAAACTTTGATCTTATTTTACTTGATGAGAATTTAGTTGACACACCATCTCAGCAACTACTAACACAACTGCTGACAAAAAAACCGCAGCAATCTATTTTAATAGTGGGCGCAAACAACAGCGCATCAAACGCAAAAGAGATGATCCTAGCTGGCGCTATCGATTATCTTAACGCGTCCATCCAGCCTGAACTGCTTATACAGCGCTGTAATGCTGCACTGCGTAGAGAGTACTTTTTTATTAGTCAGAAGCAATTTCAAGAAAAAGAAGTTGCGCTGACTGCTGCAAAAAATCGTGCTTTGATTACACTCAATTCAATTACTGATGGTGTGATAACAACTGATAAAAATTGCATCGTCGATTATATCAACCCTGTGGCACTTAAAATTTTAGAGTGCACGCAAGAAGAGATACTTGGAAAGCCGCTTAACCAATACTACCGAACGTATCATTCCACTTCATACATTCCCACCGTTGATCTTACAAAGAAAGCAATCATAACAAATGAAATACAGCGGTCTGCGTCCATAACGAGCTTGAAGAATCGCGGAAAAATTGCTCATTCCATAGAGCAACAGGCAGCGCCTATAATTGGAGAAAATGGCGAAAACATTGGTGCGGTGTTGGTCTTCCGTGACTGTACCGAAGTAGAGACCATTGAAAAACGTCTTTCTTTTCATGCGAGCCATGACCTACAAACAGGCTTGAGCAACCGTGATACCTTTGAGCATGAGGTTCGTCTTGCAATAGACGATTCAAAAAGCCATGGAACAGAACACTGCCTATGTCACATTTCATTAGCACAATTCGATATAGTCGCCGAGAGCTATGGTCATAAAATTGGCGACCAACTTTTACGGCAAGTCGCTACCATATTGCAGCAAAAAGTGCGCGCGCCCAGCGATGTTATCGCCAGAATTGAAGGCTATGAATTTGGGATTCTGCTGCGCCATTGCACAGTTGAGGCAGCAGAACGAATTTGCGGACTAATATTAGCCAACTTCACTAGCACTGAATTTAAGTACGATGATAAGTCGTTTGAAATTAGCGCCGGTGTCGGTATTGTTGCAGTTAACGGCGAAGCAGTTGAAATCAGCAACCTACTTTCAGCGGCCATGGCGGCCAGCAACACAGCTAAAGAGCGCGGGAAAAACAAAACTGCGATTTTTAGCGGTGACGACACAGAGATTGTAGAAAAGCATTCGGCAATTTTATATGCGAACCAATTAATGGAAGCAATAGATGCTGATCGAATTATGCTTTTTCAACAAAGAATAGCTAGCGGGGACTCAGACCAAAAAGACTCCTATGAAATATTATCGCGCATCAAAAAAGAAGATGGTGAAATTGCTTTGCCAACGGTCTACCTCAATGCAGCGGAGCGTTATGCCCTTACGCCCAGGCTCGATAAGTGGGTAATTCAAAAGACATTAAGCTGGTTAGAAGAACACCCAGCCTCAATGGAAAAGCTTGAGTACATGTCGATTAACATTTCGGGGTTGTCTATTTGCGACGACACATTTACTGACTTTATTGAGCACAGCTTCCAGAATTCTGACATCCCACCGAATAAAGTTTGCTTTGAGATAACAGAGACAGCCGCTGTATCGAACTTCCTCAGAGCTAGTGACTTCATTACAGCCATTCGCGACTTAGGTTGTAGGTTTGCCCTTGATGACTTTGGCGCTGGCATGTCGTCGTTTGCCTACTTAAAGAAACTACCCATTGATATATTAAAAATTGACGGCTTGTTCATCCGCGACATCTTGAGCGACCCCATCGATTTTGAAATGGTGAAGTCAATTAACGATATAGGCCACGCCATGGGTCTAAAAACAGTGGCCGAATATGTGGAAAACGAGGAAATCCTTGCCGCTCTAAAAAGCCTTGGTGTTGACGCTTTTCAAGGTTATGGGGTTGCGAAACCGGCGCCTATTAGCCAACTCGAGATAGATTCCAATAGCAACTCGGCCAGCAAGGAATAACACTTTAATCATTGATTTATAAATGCCGCTCCGTAACGCTTTTTCTTAGCAGAATTATTTTATAGCAACCAGTAAGCTTACTCACCAAAACGACACTCTCAAAATGCTTAAGACACTTCCCGGATGAATAGTAACACCTACGACCAGACGCCCTCTCGTATTATAGCTAGCGCACAGGAAGGCGTGCATGAGCGGCTAGAGTCTACTGTCACCAAACATCTTGCAACTAATTTTGGAAAGCCGATTTCGAAATTTAATACAGATAACTATGACAGTGCGATGCGGCAGATCAACCGTGAAAAAATTATCTTTGATTCAGGCTGCGGCAATGGAAGAAGCACCTTCCAGTTGGCGAGAAACAATCCGGACGCTTTTGTAATTGGTATCGATAAATCTGCAGCTAGGCTTAGCAAGAGCAGGAACAATAAGGGTGAGCAAGACCCCTCCGAAATTGACAACTACTGCCTTGTTCGAGCGGATTTAATTGACTTCCTAAGACTCGCGAGCAACGACGGAATCGCATTGCACAAACATTACTTCCTTTATCCCAATCCCTGGCCAAAAAGCCAGCACCTCCAGCGACGGTGGCACGGATCTCCGGTCTTTAAAGATATTATTCAACTTGGCGGTGTTTTTGAGGTAAGATCCAATTGGAAAATATATGCCGAAGAATTCAAGGTGTCGCTGGGAATCGCTGGCATTACAAGTATGGTTAGTGAGATGAACCATGATAATCATCACTATATCTCAGACTTCGAGGCTAAGTATCATCGCAGCGGGCAGGCACTATGGCAGCTGCTTTCTACTTAAAGCATTATTTAAAAACTTGAAAGGCGGGCAAAAAAAATCGCGCACTAAGCGTAGATTATTGCCTCAGCAAGGCGCAGATAGAAAGCTTACCGACACAAGTAAGGATCAGCGCCGTCCGACCATTAAGGTTAACTCAGCCGAGAAACTCTGGTACATGACCAATTCAAAGCCCCAGCATAGTAATAAAGTAGACCCAGCGAGCGAAACCATCGTTGCTGAAATATGGACCTGCATCCAACGTGAAGCGCAGCGTGAGGCGGCGAGCGAACCGATATTAGCCAGCCATTTGCATGCGACCGTGCTGAGCCACGTCAACCTAGCTGACGCGCTTGCCTACCACCTTTCAAACCTGTTAGGCTCGGCAACCGCTTCAGCGCTTTCGCTAATGGATGTGATTAGCGATGCCTACGCCGCACAGCCTGATTTGGTACTGGACGCCGCTGTCGATGTAGCCGCCATTCGGGATAGAGATTCAGCGTGCTCTGAATGCGGCACGCCTTTTTTATATTACAAAGGATTTCATGCCCTACAAACTCATCGCATAGGCCATTATCTTTGGGGCAACGGCCGACAAGAGCTCGCATTATTTTTGCAAAGTAGAATGTCATCATGCTTTTCTGTGGATATTCATCCAGCAGCAAAAATTGGCCGAGGCCTGATGCTCGACCATGCAAATGGAATTGTAATTGGTGAGACTTGCGAAATAGGCGATAACGTTTCAATCATGCAATCAGTAACATTAGGCGGTACCGGTAAAATGTCTGGAGACCGTCACCCTAAAGTAGCTTCGGGGGTTTTGATTGGGGCTGGCAGTAAAGTTTTAGGTAACATTAATATTGGAGAAGGATCACAGATTAGCGCCGGCAGCGTTGTTTTGAAAGATGTACCTGAGCATACGACAGTAGCAGGGGTTCCGGCACAAGTTGTTGGCAGACCTGAGGAAAGCATGCCTTCATTTTCAATGGATCATCGTCTTTAGCAATACGAGCGCTTTAACTGTGATAGGCAGGCGAATGATTCTTTACCGCCTCGACGAATACGGCAACATTTTCTGGGTCAATGTCCGGAGTAATGCCGTGGCCAAGATTAAAGACATGCCCACTAGCCGCAGAGTGCCTACCAAAGCTCGCCAGTACTTTTTTGACTTCGGCTTCTATCGCATCAGGCGTTGATCGCAAGACAGCTGGATCCATATTGCCCTGCAAAGAAACTCCGTCAGTCACTCGTGCGCGCGCGCGGCCTATGTCAATTGGCCAATCTAGACCAATTGCATCGCAGCCTGTATCTTGTATATCTTCCAACCAACCGCCGCCGCCTTTAGTAAATAAAATAATGGGCACTCTTTCCGCTTCAGTCAAATTTGAGTTAATGCCAGTAACGACCAAACGCATATAGCGCAACGAAAACTCTCGATAAGCCGAATCGCTCAGAATCCCTCCCCATGTGTCAAAAATTTGCAGCACTTGAGCACCTGCTTTGATTTGTGCCAGCAGATAATGGGTCACCGCATCGGCAAGGGTCTGTAAAAGCACATGTAACAAGGCAGGGTCTTCATAAAGCAGAGCTTTAATTTTTTTGAACTCTCGCGTCGACTGCCCTTCCACCATATAAGTTGCTAAGGTCCATGGGCTACCTGAAAAACCTATAAGAGGCACTTTACCGTTTAACTCATGTCGAATAAGCGCCACTGCATTTGGAACATAAGCCAACTCATTCATAACGTCTGAAGATAGGTTATGAATTGAGGCAGCCGTTGTCAGCGGGTGTTTAAATTTAGGTCCCTCGCCTTCAACAAAATATAACTCAAGGCCCATTGCATCCGGTATGGTCAGAATATCGGAAAATAGAATCGCCGCATCGAAATCATAACGCGCTAGTGGCTGCATCGTGACCTCGCATGCCAGCTCAGGCGTTTGACAGAGCGTCATAAAATCACCGGCTTTAGCTCGAGTTGCTCGATACTCAGGTAAGTATCGCCCTGCTTGCCGCATCATCCAGACGGGAGTTCGGTCTACCGGCTCGCGCCATAATGACTTTATTAAGCGATCATTTTTTAACACAGGAAACATAAGGATCTCTAATTCGATGGGTCACGGAGCGCAAAAAATGGGTGCTCTAAGAAAGCGTGTTTTTAAGTGATCGTTTGATGACTAACTTCCAAAGGCAGACGCTTTGAATAAACTCCATGGACATAAAAAAGTTAGCCACAAGGAGCACTGCATTAACAATTCATTTGAGGCCGGCGATCACACCGCTCCAAGCGAAATTTACAGCTTTAAAAAGTCCAATACACCTTCGGCAGCCTGCCTTCCTTCCCAGATTGCAGTAACCACTAGATCTGAGCCGCGAACCATATCACCACCAGCAAATATTTTAGGGTTGCTCGTCTGAAATTTATAAGCAGCGTTCTGAGGTGTCGAATTTTCTGGCGATTCATCAGTCACAACCACCCCACCCCAATCATTGAGCTTCACATCGTATTCTGCAAACCAATCGGCTGGACTCGGTCGAAAACCAAAAGCTATTAATATTGCATCACACTCGATGACTTGCTCGCTTCCAGGGATAGTCTCAGGGACACGCCGCCCACTAGCATCAGGATCGCCCAGTTTCGTTTCAATAACACGAATACCTTCAACCTGATCGTCACCCACGATTTCTATAGGCTGGCGATTAAATAAAAATTCAACACCTTCTTCACGCGCGTTAGCTACCTCACGTCTTGAACCAGGCATATTCACTTCATCGCGGCGATAAACGCATGTAACCGAGCGTGCCTGCTGGCGAATGGAACTGCGATTGCAATCCATCGCCGTATCACCGCCACCCAAAACAACCACTCGCTTGCCAGCCAAGTTGATATGCTGATCGCCTTCTTTCTGCCAATTTTGATTTTTATTGACATTAGATATTAAAAAAGGCAACGCCTCATAAACACCAGGCAAATCTTCTCCAGGAAAGCCACCCTTCATTGAAGTGTACGTCCCCATGCCCATAAAAATCGCGTCGAATTCCTGATGTAACGACTGAATGCTAACAAAATTATCTGCCATGCCTGAAGCGGTTTCACCGACTTCGGTATTCAATTTAAACTCAATACCCATACCCGTGAAAATTTCTCGGCGCGTTTTCATTACGTGCTTTTCTAGCTTAAATTCAGGTATTCCAAACGTTAATAAGCCACCAATTTCTGGATAAATATCATAAACAACCGCTTTAACTCCGGCTCTGGCAAGAACGTCTGCGCACCCTAGCCCTGCCGGTCCTGCACCAATAATGGCTACGCGCTTTCCCGAGTCAACAACATCGGACAGGTCTGGCCGCCACCCCATAGCAATTGCAGTGTCGTTAATATATTTCTCTGCAGAGCCAATCGTGACCGCACCAAAGCCATCATTTAATGTGCACGCACCCTCACACAGTCGATCTTGCGGACATACTCTGCCACAAACCTCAGGCAGCGTGTTGGTTTGGTGACTCAACTCAGCCGCCTCAAGAATATTACCTTCAGCAATAAGCTTTAACCAATTGGGAATATAGTTGTGCACAGGGCACTTCCATTCGCAATAAGGATTGCCGCAAGAAAGACACCGATGCGACTGATCAGCCGCTTCAACCGGTGTGAACGCTTCGTAAATTTCTACGTAGTTAGTTTTACGTGTTTCAATGGCTTTTTTAGCCGGGTCAACGCGACCGACTTGCACAAACTGAAAAACATTATTTAAACGATCTGTCATACAATAATTCCAACGAGACTCAAGCGCCCCTACTTAGATCAACTCATATTTAAGCGGCGCGTGAGCGCACGCTTTCGAGCAAGCCTTCTAGGTCAGCCGCCTTCGGCTTGACTAACCAAAACATGCGCACATAGTCTTCGAAGTTGCTAAGGATGTGATGCCCCCACTTACTTCCAGTTGCATCAACAAAATGCTGAATGGTACTGCGCAAGTGACCACGATATGCCTCAACACTCTCTGTATTAATGCGGCAAATTTCTACCAACTCGTGATTGTAGCGATCAACAAACTGATTTTCTTCGTCTAACACATAAGCTAAGCCGCCGGTCATCCCAGCACCAAAGTTATTGCCGGTTTTTCCAAGCACAACAACCATACCGCCGGTCATATATTCACAGCAATGGTCACCCGCACCTTCAACGACTGCTTGCGCGCCAGAGTTACGAACCGCAAAGCGCTCGCCCGCACGACCGGCAGCAAGCAACTTGCCCCCAGTGGCGCCATACAGACAGGTGTTGCCCATAATAGGCGCAAAGCGCGCTTCAAACTGGCTATCTTGCGGCGGCATTAAAATCAACTCACCACCCGCCATACCCTTACCAACATAATCATTGGCATCGCCATGCAGCGTCATGTTTAAACCACCAGCGTTCCATACACCAAAACTTTGGCCTATGTTGCCGGTCAAATTAAGCTGAATGGGGGTATCGACCATACCGGCGTTGCCATATTGCCTGGCAATCTCGCCGGACAATCTAGCACCAATAGATCTGTCACAATTAGTTACATCAAATTCAAAACTACCACCGCTGCGATTAGCAATAGCGCTTGCGGTTTCAACCACCATTCGCTCTGCCAACTTACCTTTATCAAAAGGTGTATTGCTAGGTAGCTGACAGGTACGCGGAGTACTCTCAAGAATTGCGTCGTTAAAAAGCATTCCAGAAAAATCGAGCTTGCCATGTTTCACGGTTGTGCCCGGTAAGACTTCAAGCAACTCGGTGCGGCCGACTAAATCCTTTAAGTGCTCAACCCCAATCAATGCCATCCATTCGCGTGTTTCACGTGCCACGAAATGGAAGAAATTCATCGCCATTTCAACTGTGCCAATGTAATGCTCATCACGCAGGCGCTCATTTTGTGTTGCGACACCTGTAGCGCAATTATTAAGATGACAAATGCGCAAATACTTACAGCCTAACGCCACCATAGGCGCAGTACCAAAACCAAAGCTTTCGGCACCCAAAATTGCTGCTTTAATAACGTCAAGTCCCGTCTTCAGTCCGCCGTCAGTCTGAACGCGGACCTTGTCACGCAAACCATTAATACAAAGTGCTTGCTGTGTTTCAGCCAGGCCGAGCTCCCACGGCGAGCCTGCATGACGGATAGAAGTTAACGGACTAGCTGCTGTGCCTCCGTCATAACCCGAAATGGTAATCAAATCGGCATAGGCTTTGGCAACGCCGGCTGCCACTGTGCCAACGCCAGGTTCTGATACCAATTTCACCGAAACCAAGGCGCTCGGATTAACCTGCTTAAGATCGAAAATGAGCTGCGCTAAATCTTCAATTGAATAAATGTCGTGATGTGGCGGCGGCGATATAAGTGTGACCCCAGGCACTGAATATCTTAAACGCGCAATCAGCTTATTAACCTTGCCACCGGGTAATTGGCCTCCCTCGCCAGGCTTGGCGCCCTGCGCGACCTTAATTTGCAGAACCTCCGCATTAACCAAATAAGCGGGAGTAACGCCAAAGCGGCCCGATGCAACCTGCTTTATTTTAGAGCTGCGCTCGGTGCCATAGCGAGCGGGATCTTCACCACCCTCACCAGAATTAGATCGCCCGCCCATTCGGTTCATCGCCGTGGCGAGCGACTCATGTGCCTCAGGCGACAACGCGCCCAATGACATACCTGCCGAATCAAAACATTTGAGAATGCTTTCGACAGACTCAACCCTTTCAATAGCTATAGGGTCCTGGCCGGTCTTAACCGCTAATAAATCACGCAGCGTCGCCACTGGACGTTTATTTACGCCGTCGGCATAGCGTTGATATATTTCATAATCACCGCTTTGAACTGCTTGCTGCAATACCTGCACAACGTCAGGATTAAAAGCATGGTACTCGCCGCCATGAATAAACTTAAGTAGCCCACCTTGCTCAATTGGTTTACGCTTCTTCCAAGCGTCCACGGCAAGGCGCTGCATATCATCTTCAAAATCGGTGAATTCAGCGCCAGTGATACGACAAGCCACGCCAAGAAAACATTTTTCTATCACTTCGGTTGCTACGCCCACCGCCTCAAATAACTGCGCCCCTCGATAAGAGGCAATTGTCGATATACCCATCTTCGAAAGAATTTTCAAAAGGCCTTTGTTAATGCCTTTGCGATAGTTGATGTAAGCCTGCTCAGGGTCACCCAATAGCTCTCCGGTCTCAACTAAATCATCTAGAGTGCGGTAAGCCAAGTAAGGAAAGACTGCCGTGGCACCGAAACCGATAAGTGCTGCAAAGTGATGCGGGTCTCTCGCGGTGCCCGTTTGCACAATAATATTGGCGTCACAGCGCATACCAGTGGCAACCAATCTATGATGCACCGCACCAGTCGCCATCAACGCGTGCATCGGGAATTTGTTTGGCCCTACCTGAGAATCATCCAAAATCAGAATAACACCACCATCGCTCACTGCATGCTCGGCCTCGTCACACACACGAGTAATTGCAGCCGACAAGCTTTCCTGCTCGGGCGTATAGTTAAGATCAATAACGTGTGTCTTAAAATCACTGGCTACGGATTGATAAGCATCAAGCGAACCTAAATCGCTTATTGTTAGGAATTTCGCCTGCGAAAGCACCGGTGAGGCCAAAATAATACGGCGTGCATGTTCAGCGGTTTCTGTGAACACACTCCGCTCAGCACCAATACAGGTCTCTAGAGACATCACGATACTTTCGCGCAAAGGGTCTATTGGTGGGTTGGTTACCTGCGCAAATTGTTGGCGAAAATAATCATAAACAGATCTGACTTTCGTCGACAACACCGCCATTGGCGTGTCGTCTCCCATTGAGCCTGTGGCCTCTTGGCCTGTTTCAGCCAATGGTCGCAGAATTTGATCGCGCTCTTCAAATGAAATCTGAAAGAGTTTCATCATCGTTATTAGATCTTCACGACTGATCGCCGGCATCGCCTTGCGCTTTTTATCGGGCCTTAAGCCACCCTCTATGCGTACCGTCTGGTCTTGCAACCACTGCTTGTAAGGTTGGCTCTGCTTAAGCTGCGAATCGATATCAGCCGTATGCAACAACTCACCTCGCACCGTATCGATAGCCAGAATCTGACCAGGGCCAATGCGCCCTTTTTCGACAACATCTGCCGATGCATAATTATAAGTACCCACTTCAGAGGCAACGGTAATAAAATTATCTTTGGTGATGACATAGCGAGCAGGGCGAAGACCGTTTCGATCTAACATGCATACTGCGTGGCGACCATCTGTCATTACCAACCCAGCAGGGCCATCCCAGGGCTCCATATGCATGGAGTTATATTCATAAAATGCACGCAAATCAGCGTCCATCGTCTCCATATTCTGCCATGCAGGCGGCACTAACATACGCGCTGCACGATATAGGTCAACACCCCCCAACATTAATAGCTCTAACATATTATCGAGGCTAGATGAGTCCGAGCCGCTGCGATTAACTACCGGCCATACATCGGCCAAACGATCACCAAACAAGCCGGTTTGAAACTTTCTGCGACGCGCTTCCGCCCAGTTTCTATTACCGTGAATAGTATTGATTTCACCGTTGTGAGCGAGCATGCGAAATGGCTGCGCTAAATGCCACTGAGGAAGCGTGTTAGTTGAAAAGCGCTGGTGAAATACACAGATTGAAGCTGCCATTTTCGAATGGGCAAGATCAGGAAAAAATCCAGCCAAATCAACCGGCATCATAAGCCCTTTGTAAGCGATGACTTTGCTAGACAAACTACATACATAAAACTGATTAGCATCAATCAATGATTTTTCAATCATCCGCCGCGCAATAAACAAGTTTTGCTCTTGCTGCAACTCCGCACTATCAGAATTAGGCCGATTGTCTGCAGGGGCAATAAATAACTGGTAGATCGCAGGCATATTATCGGCAGCGATCTCACCCAGAACCGATTGATCGCTGGGCACTTCGCGCCAAGCCAAAATATTGAAATGCTGACTTTCTACAATTTTTGCGATCTTTAACTGCTGTTGTTCGCGAGCGCTATCGTCCACCGCCATAAAGAACATGCCCACCGCATAGCGAGCAGGCAATTCAATAGAAAACTGCGCGCTTATCTCGGCACGAAAAAACGCATCGGGCATACTCAAAAGCAAGCCACAGCCATCACCTGTTTTGCCATCGGCAGCAATGCCGCCTCGATGGGTCATACAAGTCAGCGATTCGATGGCCGTTGCCAACAAGCGCTGACTCGCCTCACCTGTAAGGTGAGCGATAAGACCAAAACCACAGTTATCCCGAAATTCTTCGGGGCGATACAAACCCATTCCCATAGATGATTTCCAGACGAGAAAAATTCGTTAATTTACAGACACTTATCCAACACAGGCCCATCAATTATGGAGTGCAGCTGAAAAAGCGGAAGCGCATTCTACACGTTACATGAATTGTGAACAAATACACAATGCGAATTGGTTAATATTTCGCCAGCAAGGCCTCAACTAACCAGCCCACACAGCGAAGATTACGCTCAATCGCCTAGGCCCCGGCAACCGTTGTGACCACCCAAAAATTCACAGCGCTCTATCTTCGGGTGTTCAGCAGCTCATCATAACGCGATATATCGCCTTTAATGCTGGCGATATTGCGTGGCCAAGGCCGCAACCGGCGCAGGCTTTCAGGCAGCGTAGCAATGCTCTCTTGCGCCGTCTGCCGACCGCTGTAAGGGCCGTTTATGACCACGAACCACGGCTTACCATTATGGCGCGTTTCGTAAAATAAAAGATCCGCCTCTCCAAAATACTCTTCAACAAGCTTTTTAGCGCGCTGCTCATTGTGAGTGCCAAAGATCTGCAGCGCGTAGCCTTCATTGGACCAGGCCTGCAGCCGAAGGTTAACCTGCCGGACCGCCTCAAGCCTCTTACTTCTTTCACCATCAAAAGCCGATCTATCATTGCCAGGTAAGGCTTCGAACGGCGCTTCTTGCGCATCAGGGTCGAGCATCGCAGCGTCAATAACGTTAGACGGCGACATAATCGCTTTGCCATCGCCACGCACAGACGCCCTATCGCTGGCTCCTGACGACTCTCTGGCTATAGCGATGTTTGCAGGGACGCTCTCTGCAGTGCCGCCAGCCTCAACGGCGCTCACCGATACTGCTGTCACAGAATTATCGTTAGCTCCGCTGGAGGAGCCTGCATCCATGCCAGATAACAATGGCGCTTTGACAATTGCTTGACGGACTTGGCCGCTTGCGACCGCTGCATCACTGCCTTCAGCAACTTGCTCCGTAGTACCGCTCTCAACCGACGGTGCTTTCTCAAGCGCTATGGGCCTGCTTGCCATCGGCGAAGCAACGTCCAGGCTGCGCCAACCAAAATAGATGGTCACAGCTGCCACCAGCGATGCGATAACCAGATTAGAAACTGGAAACCCCTTTCTCTGGCGGGCTGGATCACCGTCGATACCTGCTATGAGGAAGTCGCGCACCATGTCATGTAATTGCGCAATACTACCCCGACTTCGCAAAGCCGCAGCTTGCAGCTGCATACTGGTCAAAGGGCACTCTCCGCGATAGCCAACCGCACCCATCCGGTATTGCACGTAGTCTTTAACTTGTGACTGATTGAACTCGATAAGCTCTAGCGTATTAAACAGCATACCGTGCTGCTCGACCGCGTCTTCCAGCGCCACTCGTGAGCTAGGCTCACCAGAAAAAATCAGCTTGAAGGCCAGTGATGTGTCGCCGGCTAGAGTGAGCAGCTGTAATATGAAGTCATTACCCAAGTGCTGAGCGTCATCGACACAGAGAACAGCTTGACGATTACGCCCACGCTGCTCAAACAGCCACTCTTTCAGTATTTCTAGGTTGTTACGGTCCGCTGAAGATTTCAGACCAAAACCTTGCACAATCTTTTCACTAAGGTGTGCCGAAGTCAGCAGCATTTCAATGCCCACTACAGCTACGTTGATATCCTGCTCAACTCTTTGAGCAAATTCATGAAGCAATGTTGTTTTGCCAAATCCAGACGGAGCAGACAAAAACATCGGTGCACTTCCATAACGCGAAAAATGCAGCAATGCCTCAACCGTATTTTTTCGATCACCACCGGCAAAAAACAAGCCGCTCATGCCTTGATCAGAGAATGGATCTCGCTCTAGCTGGTAATAACTCAGCAAAGCATACAGGCGCTGCTCGCGCTGTGGATCTAAAGTAGCTGGGGTCGGCATAATTATTAACGCATCCACCGAGCAAAAGCCGCAATGGCCACGCCCCCTGTCAATTTAAAAGTCCATGCGCCTAATGATGTCATTACAGGTAATCTTGAATAGTTTTTTCGAGTAAGTCCGCATCAAAATCTGCCGTAACAAAGGCGCCGCCAAGTTCGCGCAACAACACTAGCCGCAATTTCCCTTGCTTCACCTTTTTATCAACCGCCATAAAATCTAAAATTTGCTGCGCACCCTCAATACTAGCCGGAGCCTTACTAGGTAATCCGGCAGCATGGATTACCTCAGCACCCATCTGAAAATCTTGAGCACTCAAAAAACCCGATCTATGGGAGAAATCCAACGCTACCAGCATGCCAAAACCAACAGCCTCTCCATGCAACCACTGCTGATAATGTGTCGCTGTTTCGACAGCGTGCGCGAAGGTATGGCCAAAATTTAAAATAGCGCGAATACCCGACTCGGTTTCATCAGCGGCAACCACGCCAGCCTTACAGCCACAGGAGCGATGAATAGCAAACTGCAACGCAGCCGCATCACGCTGCACAAGCCTTGACATATTGGCAGCCAGCCAGGCCAAAAACTCCTGATCGCAAATCAGTCCGTACTTGATGACCTCCGCAAGACCGGCACGAAATTCACGCTCTGGCAGGGTCGCCAATGTATCTGTATCAATCAAAACCGCACGAGGCTGATAAAAAGCACCAATCATGTTTTTACCTCCGGGATGATTAACCCCGGTTTTTCCACCCACTGACGAGTCCACCTGCGCCAGAAGGGTCGTTGGCACCTGAATAAAACTTACGCCGCGCTGGTAGGTGGCTGCAGCAAAGCCGGTCATATCGCCGACTACCCCACCACCAAGAGCCACTAACGTCACATCCCTGCTGCATTTTTTCGCTAGCAACTCACTATAGATCTGCTCCATTGATGCCAGGTTTTTGAATTGCTCGCCATCAGGTAAAATATGGGCAAGCCTACTGGCATCACCAATTGACTGCTGCAGCTGCTGTAAATAAAGCGGAGCAACCGTCTCGTTTGTCACCACAAATTTCTGCTCGCAACCTAAATAGCTCTGGACCAGCTGGCTATCATCTAAAAGGCCCGCGCCGATAATTATCGGATAGCTGCGATCACCTAGATCAACCGACAAACTAAGCCTATCTTCGTGAGTATTTATATTCATGTCGGAACTGCTCCACAAGCAACATCACACAGCCAAATACTGTACCACAATGATAACTGCTTACAGTCCAACGAATGGTTTCCCATTGGAGATCGGGGGACTATTTATCATTATTTTTATTAATGTAGAGCGCAATCTGATTAGATCTCGCAATATCGGCTAGGCGGGCATTATTTTCAAGTGTCATCAAATTAACGTGAAAATTAAACGCTCGAGTTACAGGCCCTGTGCTAACCGGCGCCCTTATCTAGAGATGCGATTATCTCTTGGGCCGCCACTCTCGGGTTACGATTGTCAGTCGGATAGACTTTATCAGCAACCTCTCTATAAAGTGGTTCACGCTGTTTAATAAGCGCCTTAAGTATGCTCGCAGGATCACCATTGTTTAGTAAGGGTCTATTTTTGTCCTTGCCTGTTCTAGCCAACTGCTGTGAAAGCGTAGCATGTAGGTAAACCACGGTTCCATGCTTAGCTAACAATGCCCTATTCTGGTCAAGTCCGATTATACCTCCGCCAGTTGCAACGACCGCCGGCGCTCCCGCACAAATATCTTGAAGCACCTTTGCTTCACGCTGACGGAAACCGTCCTCACCTTCAACATCGAATATCCAGGGAATATCGGCACCAGTGCGCTGCACAATCTCTTCGTCAGTATCAATAAACGGCTGACCGAGCAGGCCAGCCAAATGACGACCGATGGTGGATTTACCGGCGCCCATAGGGCCTACTAAGAAAATAAAGTCTGGTCTCATGGTTCAGAACACGCCTAGTTATTGTTAAGCATGATCTGACCACACCTGCCACAGAAGGCAGGAAAATCAGTCAAGTACACGATCCGTGAGGATGCGAGGAGTAATAAAAATAAGCAGCTCATTCTTGGACCTACCTACCTGGGTGCGTTTAAAAAGACGGCCAACGAAAGGAATGTCGCCCAACAACGGCACTTTAGTTTCCTGCTCAAGCTCCGATTCGCGAAAAACTCCACCCAGTACAATAGTTTTGCCATTATCGACTAGGGCCTGCGTGCGAATTTCATTTTTCAAAATAATCGGAACCTGAGAATTATTTTCACCGAAAACAAAATCGTCACTACGGCTATCTTGCTTAATAATCAAATCAAGAATTAAGCGATTATCAGGAGTAATACTCGGCGTAACTTTCAAGCTCAACACCGCTTCACGAAACTTAACCGTAGATCGACCGCTTGCTGAGGACTCAACATAAGGGATCTCCTCACCGGTTTTAATTTCGGCCTCTTGCTTATCTCCTGTAATTAGCTTGGGCTGCGACACGATCTCGCCGCGGCCCTCTGCTGCGATAGCGCTCAATTCAGCTGCTAAAAAAGCATTGTCACTTAGAAAGCCGATCGACAAGCTTTGCGGCGTACCTAGAGAATCAGTAATGCCCAGATCAACGACATTAGAATCAGGGAACTGCAGTGAACCTGCACCGTTAACAAAATCAAATACGCTGGTGCGCTCATCGTCATCTGCACCGCTTTCGTTCAACAGCGAATTTAACCCGCCTGTCACGCCCCAACGATCACCACTACCCTGATCGGCTGTTCCACCGCCCCACTGTATACCAATTTGCTCGTCAAAATTATCATTGGCAATGACGATACGCGCCTCAACCAAAACTTGTCGCAAAGGCACGTCAATATTGGTAATGAGGCGTCTAAACTCCTCAATCTTTTCAGCTGTATCGGTAATTAACAGCGCATTAGTGCGCTCATCAACCACCACGCGTCCGCGCGGCGACAGTATACTTCCTGTTGAGCCAGCACCGCTTTCACCTTCAAAGTTTTCGCTTTCATCAACATCAAAAAGTTTAAATAACTCTCGAGCATTAGCATAGCGAATGCGGATAAATTCAGTTTGCAAAGGAGCAAGCTCGAGCAATTGCTTTTGCGTTTCAATTTGCTGGCGCTCACGCTCAGCAATTTCGGCAGCAGGCGCGACCATCAATACATTGCCGATCTGACGCTTATCTAAACCCTTGGTTTTCAAGATCAGCTCTAACGCTTGATCCCATGGCACGTCTTCAAGGCGCAAAGTGATACTACCGCTCACCGAGTCACTAGTAACTAAATTAAGCTCTGTAAAATCTGCAATCAACTGCAACACAGAACGTACTTTAATATCCTGAAAATTGAGCGATAACTTTTCCCCAGTAAAAGCAAAGGCGCGCTTCTTCTCTTCGACCTCTAATTCAGTTAATGGCCTCACGCTCAATACATAAATATTATCGGCTTGATAGGCAAGGTAGTCATACTCGCCCTTGGGCGTAATTTCAAACGTCGTGCCGCCATCTTTCTGTCGCACTGAAAAATCACGCACTGGCGTTGCAAAGTCGGTAACGTCGTACTCGCGCAGCATACTCTCAGCAACTTCTGCATTCGCAAAATCTACAATAATGCTAGTCGATTCCAAACGCACATCAACATCGACGTTATCATCGGAAAGCTCAATGACCACATTCCCCTCGCCAGCGTCACCTCGCTGAAAGTCAATATGAGATATGGCTACTTGCCCTTCAGGACGCGCCACATCGGCTTGTCCAATTGAATTTTCAGGCGCCAGGAATGGTGCAGCAACGTCACTGCCACCAATTTCAATGCGCAAAGTGTTGCCCTCAATAAACGTTTTATAAGGGGACAGCTCAACAAGATTAACCACCACGCGTGTTCTGTTAGCCGCTTCTAACACAACGATACTTCTGGCATTGCCAAAAGTCAGTGCATATTTTTTCTTTTCTAAACCACTCACCACACCCGGCAAATCGAGTGCAATGCGTGCTGGCCGCTCAATATTATAAGTACTTGGCTCAGGCGGCACCCCATCAAACTGTAGATTAATCTGCAGCTTGCCATTCGACTCCGACTGAAAATCAACTTTTTGGAGCTCAACCGCAAAGACGCTGCTTGTGGCTAGCAGCAGAACACCAATAATGAAATATGCGAAAACTGAAGGCGTTTGTGTTACACCCTTGGCCGCATCTATTTGACGGAAGCCTGAAGAATTGCTCATTGCTAGTGCCTTAGTAATAAATAAATTAAATAACATCAGCTATCATCCTTAAGATTCAAAGTTCTGGGACGCTCAATCCAAGAATCTTTGCCGTTTCCAATGATTTCGATAATAGAAATAGAATCGGGATAAATGCTAACTATCCGGCCATGGTTTTTACCGAGAAAATTGCCAGCCAAGACTTGATGCACCGCACCACTGCCGTCATCGACCAAAGCCCACAAAGTGCCCGCGCGCTCAATGGTTCCAACCATTGAGATCCCTTCTATATTAAAGGACTCAAGCTGCTCTTTAACGCGCTTTGGGTCCGGATTCACATCGCTAGATAGCGAGAGATATGCTATTTCGCGAACATTAACCGGCACCTCAAAAGGCGAGCGCTTGGTGGCGGCGTTGTAACGAAAAGCTTTGTAGGGTTTAAATATAGGTATTAGCTCGATTACACCACTAGGCTTGTCTCGATTATCCGCCATAAACTTGTCAATATCTGACGTATCGCTAGAAGAGCAGCCAGCAATGAGTACTAGACTTATCAGAAGCGCCGCCAGCTTATTATTGATTACCCGCACGATCAGCCCTCTTCCTTATAACGATAAGTCTTTGCCATAATACTCATTTGCATAACACCAGGCCGACTTTCAACGGGTAACATCTCAAAATCATGCAAGGTCACGATCCGTGGCAACCCTGATATTCCACTGACAAAAGAACCCAGGTCATGATAGGTACCAGTCACAAGAATATCGATAGGTAGCTCTATGTAAAACTCTTGCAAGATTTCTTCTTGCAGCTCAATGCTATTAAATTCCAGCCCGTTGGAAGAGCCAATAGCAGTGATATCTTCAAGCAAACCAGGCACCTCGGTGTCACTAGGCAACTGACTCACCAAAGCGCCAAACATTTGGTTCATTTCCGCCATTTGATCTCTGAGCGCAGCGAGGTTAGCCGCTTCAAAGGCCTTGGCCTGAAATTCTGCGCGCAAAGCGAGCTCTTCACCTTCAGCAGAGTTGAGGCCATCTAACTGAGCCTTCACAACAAAAATATAGCCAAGCAAAGCCGTTAAGAGAACAGCTAAAATCATCAAGCCACTTTTGACTAGAGCAGGCCAAGTGCCCGGCTCCTCCCAATCTATTTGATCGAGCTCAATCTCGGAGGCGGCATCGCGCCAACCCTGAAGCTTCTCGGCAATTGCCATTATTCTTCGTCCTCACTGACCTTGCCCGGCGTCACTAAGGATACCGTCAAGCCGAAGTTGTTTGCCTGATCGCCAAATGCAGGATTGGCAACTACCGAGGTTAAATTAGGGTTAAAAAACCAATCAGACGCATCTAAGCGTCGCATAAGACTGGAGACCCGATTGTTAGACTCGGCGGTACCATCAATCTCCACACTCTCATTGGAGCGCTTTAAGCGGGTGTAGTAAACACCGTCAGGAAGTGTCTCAACAAACTGATCAAAAATTCGAACAATAACCGGGCGATTACCCTGCAAGCCTTGAATAATTGTCATCCGATCGATCAACTGCTCGCGCGCCGCCTTCAAATGTGCAATCTCTTTGACTTCAGTATTCAGCCGATCAATATGTGTTTGTAAATAACTATTACGGCTCGCTTGATTATTCAATGATGTATCGAGCATCAAAAAAACCACAACCACACCAAGACCGGCACACAATACTGAAATACCTACATTCCAAAAAAACTCTCTCTTGGAACGCTCGCGCTTGGCATCACGCCATGGGAGTAAATTAATCTTTGCCATTAATCAAAACTCCTCAGCGCCAAGCCACAGGCAATCATCATTGCCGGTGCATCGTTAGTTAGCGCCGCAGCATCAACTTTGGATGCAACCTCCATATTCAAAAACGGGTTGGCTACAGACGTTGACTTACCCAGCTTATCCTCCACCAACGCTGCTAAACCATCCATCGCAGCCACACCACCAGCCAACACCACATGATCAACTTCATCAAATTGACTGGAAGAGAAAAAGAACTGCAATGAGCGTGTAACTTGCTGGATCACAGCCTCCTGAAACGGACTAAGCACCTCTAAGGCATAATCATCTGGCAATCCACCGGCTTTTTTTGCGAAACCGGCTTCTTCTTCGGTCATGCCATAGCGACGCTGGATTTCCTCAGTCAACTGCTTTCCGCCAAAAAGTTGCTCACGCGTGTATATGGTTTGGCCCTCGCTCAACACGCTCAAGGTAGTCATGGTTGAGCCAATATCGACAACGGCAACCGTTGCATTGCGATCGAGCCCTGCATTGCGGGCAAATAGGTCAAAAGCCGACTCCACTGCGTAGGCTTCTACATCGACAACTGCAGGCGTTAGCTCAGCAAACTCTAAAGCATCAACGCGCAAGTCCACATTTTCTTTGCGACACGCGGCAAGCAACACATCAATAGAAGTCTCATCATCTTCGCAGATGCCTTGCACTTCGAAATCGATGGCCACTTCATCGAGGGGATAGGGAATGTATTGGTCGGCTTCTAACAGAATTTGCGCTTCGAGCTGCTCTTCGCTCAAACCCGCTTGCATGATGATCATTTTGGTAATAACTGCCGATCCGGCAACTGCCACCGCACAGCTCTTTACCTTCGTCATTGACGTCGCAACGACCTGGCGTAAGCATTCCGCGACACTTTCCGGATCATTGATATTTTTTTCAATAATCGCATTAGGAGGTAATGGACTCACCGCGTAAGATTCGACCCTCAAACGATCGCCCTGCTTACTAAGCTCGAGCAATTTAACTGTGGTTGAACTGATGTCGATACCCAACATCCGGTTCTGCTGCTTTCTGGCAAACCCTAGCACGTCAGTAGTGTTCCTATTTGGTTATCTAACATTATGAATCTATCATGGCGCAATGGATATTGCCTATCGACCACTTTGTGATGCCACTTTCAGATTAGAGCAGCGCCATAACTCTTTTTGAGGTATAAACGTCAGCCACTGGATGACCCGCCAATCTAACTACTAGTCAAAACTGCTTGAAAACACCTTACGTCGCACAAACTTTGTACGAGCTATCAGACTGAATAACCTAACGAATTAAGATTATAGGCGTAAGCTTAGCCGATAATCGTAGGCTTATAGAAAATTACCTATTTTCAAATTCACCTTTTCGCTATGCTTGTGCGACATTCGCCCAAATAAACGATGAATTGATCAAAAATGCTTCGAAACCTTACCGCTATCAAATATCTGCTTGCCCTCATTTTAATGAGTGGCTCAGGAGCTATATTACTGGGCAGCGCAGTCTATCTCTACCTTAATCCAAAGCTACCTTCAGTTAATGTGCTGCGTGAGGCAAACCTCCAAATACCATTGCGAATCTATTCACAAAACGGAGAACTAATTGGTGTATTTGGCGAAAAATTCCGAACGCCTGTCAAAATGGAGAGCGTACCCAAGGATTTCGTGCATGCCATTCTCGCCGCCGAGGATGATCGCTTCCTACAGCATCGCGGTGTAGACATAGCCGGCTTACTACGCGCTGCTGCAGAGCTATTACGAAGTGGTAAAATCAGAACCGGCGGCAGTACAATCACCATGCAGGTAGCACGAAACTTCTTTTTAAGCAGTGAGCAAACCTTTATTCGGAAATTTAATGAGATTTTTCTCGCATTAAAAATAGAGCGTTTGCTTAGCAAGGATGAAATCCTTGAGCTTTATGTCAATAAAATCTATCTAGGTAAGCGCGCCTATGGCGTTCAAGCAGCAGCAGCTATTTACTACGGCAAAAGCATCGAAGAGTTAAGCTTGGCGCAACTTGCCATGATAGCCGGCTTGCCCAAAGCGCCCTCGCTCTACAATCCCGTCAACAACCCCTCGCGCGCATTAATAAGACGCAACTGGATTCTTGGTCGGATGCTCAAACTCAAATCAATCGATGAGGCCACCTGGCTAGAGGCAACTCAGGAGCCTGTCAGCGCGAGCTACTATGGCCCGAAATTAGAGCTTGATGCCGGCTATGCTGCGGAAATGGCTCGCGCTGTCGCAATAGAAAAATTTGGTCTAGCCGCCTATTCTGAAGGCCTTAAAATTATCACTTCAATCGACAGCGCCCAACAAAGAGACGCCGAACAAGCTGTAGTTCGCGGCCTTAATGAATACACCCAAAGGCATGGCTATCGCGGCCCTGAAAAGCGCCTCGGCAGCGTTCCAGACAAGCAGGCCATTAATGAACTGCAACAGCTATCCGAAATAAGAGGTATGAAGCCGGTCATTATTCACGCCATTGGGCCCGTGATAAGCACCCTTGACGGTGACGAACAGACCCTCCAACTTCTATCTAACGATGGTAATGTGGCCGAAATGAAGTGGCGTCCGACGACCAACCCAATCAGAGAATATGTTGATGAAAACCGACGCGCCGCAGCGATCACCGACCTAAGCCAGCTACTTACAACCGGTGACATTATTCGCATTCGCACACCCCGCGGCGTTAATTTAAGTGCGACCGATGAGCCGGAGGAAGTATTCATCACGCAACTGCCTACCGCATCCGCCAGCTTAGTGGCATTGCGCCCCTACGATGGTGCTATTACCTCGATCCTTGGCGGCTATGATTTTCAGCAGAGTAAATTTAATCGAGCCACCCAAGCCTATCGCCAGCCCGGCTCTAATTTTAAACCCTTTATCTATGCCGCCGCTTTCGACACGGGCTATACCGCCGCAAGCGTCATTAATGATGCGCCCATTGTTTTTAGCGACGACAAGCTAGAAACTGCTTGGCGCCCTGAAAACGCCAGTGGTAAATTCTACGGGCCAACAACATTACGCCGCGCGCTATACCTATCTCGCAACCTTGTTTCGGTTAGGTTACTGCGCGAAATGGGCATTGATCGCGCCATTAGCTACCTAAAGCGGTTCGAATTTAGTGCAGGGGCGCTACCGCGCGACCTATCACTCGCACTAGGCAGCTACAGCATGACACCGCTTGAAGTCGCCAGGCTCTATGCCACTATCGCCAACGGGGGTTACTATGTTGAACCCTATATCGTGCAAGAAATTCGCAATCGCAACGACGACGTGCTGTTTCGGGCCAACCCTGCATTAGCCTGCGATGACTGCCTCAGCGAACTGCAGGCGGCCGACAATGACACCCAAAATACGCTTGGTAACACGTCAGCTAACGAAGCAGTGGCGCATTCAAGCGAGCCGGTAATAGACCAGGAAGCCGAATCGCTTGAGCAGCTAATCGGCGACGCAGCAGGCGCAGAAAAACTCACTCCCGAGGCTGCATCTGGGCCTGCAAAAAGCGCTGAGCCGCAGCCAAATAACCATTATCCCATTCAACCGGCGCGCTACGCCAAGCGAGTCATGGATGAGCGCGTCGCGTTTATTTTGGATGGCATTTTACAAGACGTGATTCGACGTGGAACCGGCACCCGAGCCCAAGCACTGAAGCGCAGCGATATTGCAGGTAAAACCGGAACGACCAACGGCCCAACAGACGCCTGGTTTTCTGGCTATCACCCGGAATTGGTGGCCACCGCATGGTTAGGTTTTGATGGCAATCAATTGCTGGGCAGGCGTGAGTTTGGCGGCTCCGCAGCACTGCCTATATGGATGACCTTTATGGAACGCGCCCTGAAGGATGTTCCAGTGGCAACACGCAAACAGCCAACCGGCCTAAAAGCCATAAAAATTGATCGAATGACCGGCATGGCCCCGACAACAACCACGACGCAGACACTATTTGAGAAGTTTCGGGAGGAATACGCGCCTGAGATATCAACTAGCTCAGAGTCACTAAAGACATCTGGGCAAACCGAGCTGCACGAAGAACTATTTTAAGGTGTCCGGCACAATCCAATGAAAGCGGCGAGCCAGGCTCATTCGGGGCATCACGCCCCTTGACAGCTAGCTCGACGCCACTTGCTAAGCACAACCGCAGGAGGCTGCGTGAGCTATAGGCTCACCATAGGCGCGGTAACAGGGCGTTAACGCGCTCAAAGCGTTATTTTTTGGTAGAGCGGTTACCAAAACGCTTGTTGAACTTATCAACTCGACCACCAGCATCAAGAGTCTTTTGCTTACCCGTGTAAAACGGATGGCAATGCGCACAAACATCCAAATGGATATCTTTACACAGCGTTGAGCGCGTTACGTGCACAGCACCACAACTACAAGTAGCAGTGACGGCATCATATTTAGGGTGAATGTCTGCTTTCATCGTTCTTTCAACTCGCTAATCATGCAACTAAATTTAAATAAAATTAAACCCATCGAGCGCTTCAAGCCGCTACACGGCTCATTTCTGAGCCCAAATAACACCAATAAATATGACTAAGGTGCCACAGGCGCCAATCAGCTTTGCAAGCGACCGACGCAAATGGGGCGGCGATTCTACCAGATAACAGCTATCAAGCAAGACCATAACAACGAAAGATCGACCCAATTGAGTACAGACCGCCAAGCTGGGACCTCTAATTGGGCATCACAATCAATCGACGTGTACTATGCACAGCCAATGTGGTGATTGTAAGCCACCGAATCCCTATAAAATTGTCGCGCCAAAAAGCTATTATGGTCAACACCGCGCACACTGTTAAGTAGCCCTGTAGCATTGATGAGTCATCCATCCACCAGCAACCCCGCTGTCGTTCAGGTAGCCATCGCATCGCCTTTATATCGGCTATTCGACTACCTGCCTGTCGCTGGTGGCTCAATCCAATGCCACCCTCTTGGCAGCCGTGTACTAGTGCCTTTTGGAAAACGAGAGGTCGTCGGCATTGTTGCAGGGCACCAATCTCAATCAGCACTGGCTATCGCGCAGTTAAAATGCGTGATCAAACCACTGGGCAGCCGCGCCGCATTAGAGCCCCCACAGTTGAAGCTGGCTCATTGGCTGGCTGATTATTACCACCACCCGCTGGGCGACGTGCTGTTTAATATGCTGCCCAATGCGCTAAGAAAACCTGTGATTGGCGGCGCCTATACTGAGCGCTGCTGGCAAATCAGCACGCATGGCCAAGGCCTGCCGGCCACCGCCTTAGCTCGCGCACCCAAGCAACAAGCCTTACTCAATATGCTTCGCAGCGAGCCTGAGCGCTGGACGAGCGATCGCGAGTTACTTCAGAGCGGTCATGCGCAGCAAGCCGCTTTACAATTATTTAAAAAGGAGCTGCTGTATCAAACCCAAAAAGAATACCTGCCGCACGACTGCCCCAGCGTCTTGCAAGGCAATAAGCTCCGCGACCCTCTGACATTAAACGAGGAGCAAGCCACGGTACTCGCGCAAATCAGGGCATCGCAAGGTCAAGGCGCGGTCTCACTTATCGAAGGCGTTACCGGCAGTGGTAAAACCGAAGTCTACCTCCAAGCCATTAGCGACACCCTAGCGCAGGGTAAGCAAGCGGTAGTGCTAGTTCCCGAAATCGGCCTAACGCCGCAAACCATTGGCCGGTTCGTTGAGCGATTCGATTGTAAGATCGCTGTTTTTCACTCGGGCCTCAGCGACAAAGAGCGGCTCGCAGCGTGGCAAGCCTCGCGCGATGGGGAAGTGGGCATTATTATTGGCACTCGGTCGGCTGTGTTCACGCCCTGCCCTCGCCCAGGTCTGTTTATTGTTGATGAAGAGCATGACAACTCCTACAAACAGCAAGATGGCCTGCACTACTCGGCGCGCGATGTTGCCGTTATGCGCGGTCATTTTGAGCAAGCTCCCGTCATACTCGGCTCGGCTACACCGTCACTTGAAACATTACACAACGCGCAACAAAAGAAGTATCAGTATTGCGTGCTAACGCAGCGCGCCGGCGGCGCCGTAATGCCCAGCGTGACCTTCATTGATATCCGTAAGTTGCCACTGCATGAAGGTTTGAGTGACACCGCCATCCAAGCTATTGCCGATACACTGCAGGCTGGGCGGCAAGCGATGGTATTTATCAATCGTCGCGGCTTTGCTCCATTGCTCATTTGCCATGATTGCGGCTGGTACGCCAACTGCAACCACTGCGATGCGCGCTTAACTTTGCACCAGCGCGCGCGGCGTTTGCGCTGCCATCATTGCGATTTCAGCACAGTTATACCGAGCCATTGCCCGCGCTGCCAATCCGCTCAGCTGTTGAATATCGGACAAGGCACCGAGCGCAGTACCGAAACCCTAGCTAGGCTTTTTCCGAGCACCGAAATTTTACGTATCGACCGGGACACAACTCGCAGTAAAAGCTCGCTGGATAACAGTATTCAGCGCATCAACGAGCAGCGTCCGTTGATTATGGTGGGGACGCAGATGCTCGCCAAAGGCCATCATTTTACGGCGTTAGATACCGTCGTCATGCTTGATGTAGACCAAGGCCTTTATAACCCTGACTTCCGCGGTGCGGAAAAAACCCTCCAGTTGATGGAGCAAGTAGCTGGTCGCGCCGGTCGCAGCACACAGCCGGGTAAAGTATTCATTCAAACGCACTTACCCGACCATCCATTGGTGCGAACATGGGCCGAGCATGGCTTTAAACGTGCGAGCGAAGACATGCTACAAGAACGCCATGCACTGGGCCTGCCTCCCTACACGTATATGGCGCTTTTACGGGCCGATAGCCGCACCCCAGAACATGCAACGAGCTTTTTACATGGCATTCAACGCTCACTCAGCGCACAGATAGCCGGCACCCATGTGCAGGCCATTGGCCCCATGCCAGCACTGATGGAGCGGCGCGCTGGACGCCATCGCGCACAATTACTCTTCAAATCGACACATCGCAAGCCGCTGCACAGCTTATTAGAAGCCACGCTAATGTCTATTGCTACGGGCAAAACGCCTTCGGGCCTGCGCTGGAGTATTGATGTCGACCCGCAGGAATCTGTTTAAACTGCTGACGGTCATAATGCATTATCTTGCTAGGCCTCTTGCCCGCAAACCGGTCCGGCGGCGCTCACATAATTATGGCTGCCGTCTCCCGGCCACTTTGCCCAACTAAGATCGTATTAATTTGTACTATGGCCCAAAGAGGTCGCTTGTCATGGCTGCAACACAACAGCGATAATGCAACCGCTGAAAAGTAAGCCTAAAACTTCGCATACATGTTAGCCGCGCACTTTGGCATTATTAGCACAACAGTCCGGAGCCGCCCGTTTCGGGGCGCGCCGATGAAGATAGTACAAACCACTGATAGCCTGAATATTCCATCACATGAAAGAAGCCATCCAACAGCTTGTGAAAGCAGCGCTGCAAACACTTGTCGACAGCGGCGAATTTGCCGAGCTAACGATTCCAGAAATCAAACTCGATAGAACGCGCGACGCCACACATGGTGATTACGCCAGTAATATCGCCTTGGCGCTCGCCAAACAAGTTGGCGTAAAGCCACGCGAGCTCGCCGAAAACATTATCGCCGCGCTGCCGCACAACACTTGTATAAAACACATCGAGATTGCCGGCCCAGGCTTCATCAATTTTTTCCTTGCACAAGCCACTCAAATGGAAATTGTTGAAACAGTGCTGAGCCAAGCCAGCACCTATGGTCACAATAGCGCTGGGCAAGATTCAAAAGGCAACGCGCAGGCGGTTCAAGTTGAATTCGTCTCAGCCAATCCTACCGGCCCACTGCATGTAGGCCATGGTCGAGGCGCAGCCGTTGGCGATAGCATCTGTCGTCTATTTGAGGCCACAGGCTGGGCAGTCACACGCGAGTTTTATTACAACGACGCCGGGCAGCAAATTAACAATTTAGCCACTTCGGTTAGCTTGCGCTGCCAAGGTATCGGGCCAGACGATGAGCGCTGGCCAACCGATGGCTACCGCGGCGGTTATATTGTCGAGTTGGCACAAGCTTATATGAACGGCGAATCTATTGGCAATGTAAAAGGCGCAGCCGATCCCACCAATGACGAAGCCATTAGACATTTTGCCGTTGCATACTTACGCCAAGAACAAGACAGTGACCTGCGAGCTTTTGATGTTAGCTTCGATGTGTTTTCATTAGAGTCCGCACTCTATGCGGAGGGCAAAGTCGAGCAGGTCTTTGAACAACTCACTGACAATGGCTTCACCTATGAAAAAGACGATGCGTTGTGGCTAAAAACCACCGACTTTGGTGACGACAAAGATCGTGTCATGCGCAAATCAGACGGCAGCTACACCTATTTCGTACCCGACGTGGCCTACCATCGTGACAAGTGGCAGCGGGGATTTAAAAAGGTAGTTAATGAACAAGGCGCCGATCACCACAGTACGATCACGCGTGTTCGGGCCGGCTTGCAAGGTCTCGATATTGGCATCCCTAAAAATTGGCCCGACTACGTATTGCACCAGATGGTCACCGTGATGAAAAATGGTGAAGAGGTTAAAATCTCTAAGCGCGCAGGTAGCTATGTCACATTGCGGGACCTTATTGATCAAACCGGCACCGACGCCACGCGCTTCTTTTTAGTGGCTCGCCGGGCAGACTCTCAACTGACGTTCGACATTGATTTAGCACTGCAAAAATCTAACGAAAATCCTGTGTATTACATTCAATATGCGCATGCCCGAATTTGCAGCGCTATTGCCAACGCCATGCAAAAATATGAGCCGTGGGATAAAAAACAAGGACTCGCGCACCTTGACTTATTAAATGCAGAGCACGAAATTGAACTGGCGCGATTACTTGCTAGCTTTCCTGAAAAATTGGCTAGCGCTGCTTCAGAACTAGCGCCGCACGTCATTGCAAACTATCTGCGCGAATTAGCTGCTGCACTCCACAGCTGGTATGCCAGCGGCAATCAAGATAAAAATCTGCAGCTCCTCGTTGCCGATCACACTTTACGCAATGCGCGCCTGTGTCTTGCCGAGGCAACACGGCAAGTACTCGCCAATGGCTTGCAGCTACTCGGTGTAAGTGCGCCGCAAAAAATGTAACAAAATGAGCCTATATAAATTCACACTTGATCTTTTTAGCCTCGCCCATCCCATCATAAGTGGCGGCGCACGGCGAACCAACACGCGCAAAAAAACCAGCCGTGCGGCAACAACCAAGCCTCGAGTCAAAAAAGGAGCTAGTCAGCGCCAAAAGAAGGCAAAGGGGACGATAGATAAATCGATCGGTAAATACCGAGTATTAGCTACATGCATTGTTGCCGTTTTATTTATCGGCGCTATTTACTCGCTAGCACAACTTGAAATGCCCACCAAAATACCTGAGCATAGCGCTAATACTCCGACTCCATCCGAGCGATCCAAACCCAGTCATGAACCGGAATTCAGCTTTTATGCCATGCTCAAAGATTTTGAGGTGGAAGTCCCGCCCAACTACTCAGAGAACGACAATACCGGCAATCAAAAAAGTGCGAACAAAAATAATTTGAGCTACATTATTCAGGCCGGCTCATTTAAGACAGCAGCACAAGCTGAACAGCGACTTGTCGAACTCACCCTACTGGGACTAAATCCTAGCGTTGGTGCAGTAACTAATGCCGACGGGAAAAAATGGCATCGTGTATTGCTCGGCCCTTTTACATCACGCAGCCAAATGTCTAGCGCTCGCAGCGTCATCATCAGCAACGACATTGAAGCGATGGTAATGCGTCGCACCCACTGATCTGAAGAAAAATCCTAGTTAGCCACCATGATCGAGCAGTTAACGAAAAACTTTAAACTGAAAATAACATTTGCTGCGCGTGTCGCGCGGCATGCAGTAGCGAAACAGCAAAAATTGTAGATGCAAACAGTCGCTTTAAACAAAACACCCAACAACGGTAGCGCGTTCGGAGTAATTTATGAAGCAATATAGAGGTACAACCATTCTATCTGTACGCCGTAATGGCCAAGTAGCGATTGGTGGAGACGGGCAGGTGTCGATGGGCAACACCGTTATGAAAGGCAATGCACGTAAAGTGCGCCGCCTTTATAATGACAAAGTAATAGCCGGCTTTGCTGGCGGCACTGCCGATGCTTTCGCACTATTCGAACGCTTTGAAGCACAACTTGAAAAATACCAAGGAAATTTAACTCGCGCAGCGGTGGAGCTAGCCAAAGAATGGCGTACTGATCGAGCATTGCGTAGACTCGAAGCCTTGTTGGCAGTTGCCGATGAAAATAACTCATTGGTCATTACCGGCAATGGCGATGTTATTGAGCCTGAGGATAGCCTCATTGCAATCGGTTCGGGCGGCCCTTATGCCCAGAGCGCTGCGCGAGCATTGCTGGACAACACCGACTTGAGCGCCACTGAGATAGTTAAAAAGGGCTTGTCTATTGCTGGCGATATCTGTGTTTTCACCAACCACAATCATACAATTGAAGTGTTGGGCTAACTCCTGCAAGTAGCCGGGGCCATTGCACTAAAAATGCTTAGAAAAAATCATCCACTCACTACTAAAAATTTGACCTACCTATGTCCATGACACCAAGAGAAATTGTTCACGAGCTTGATAAACATATTATTGGGCAAGGCGATGCTAAGCGCGCCGTTGCCATCGCACTGCGTAATCGCTGGCGTCGGATGCAGCTCGATGAAGAATTACGCACTGAAATCACGCCAAAAAACATTTTAATGATTGGCCCTACCGGGGTCGGAAAAACTGAAATCGCTCGGCGCCTAGCTAAACTGGCCGGAGCCCCCTTTATAAAAGTTGAAGCCACCAAGTTTACTGAAGTGGGCTATGTGGGTCGCGACGTCGAATCAATAATACGCGATCTAGTTGACGTCGCAATAAAAAACACTCGCGAAATCGCCATGAAAAAAGTGGAAGTTCGCGCGATGGAAGCAACCGAAGAGCGGGTTCTTGATGCCCTGCTGCCACCAGCGCGCGATGCCGAACCTGATGAAAAGCAAACTTCCACGCGGCAATTATTTCGCAAGAAATTACGTGAGGGGGATCTCGATGATCGCGAGATAGAAATTGAAGTCAACGCCCAGCCGGTTGGGGTTGAAATTATGGCGCCGCCAGGCATGGAAGAAATGACGAGCCAGTTGCAGGGTATGTTTTCAAACCTGTCTAAAAACAAGAAAAAGCGCACAAAACTATCGGTAAAAGAAGCCCAGCGATTATTGTGTGACGAAGAAGCCGCCAAACTGGTTAATGAGGACGAATTAAAAACCAACGCCTTACGCGACGTAGAAGAAACGGGTATTGTTTTTATTGATGAAATTGACAAAGTGGCCAAACGTCAACAAACCGGCGGCGGCGGTGATGTATCACGTGAGGGCGTGCAACGCGATTTACTACCCTTAATTGAAGGCAGTACCGTAAGCACCAAACACGGCATGATTAAAACTGATCATATTTTATTTATTGCCTCAGGCGCATTTCACTTAGCCAAGCCCTCAGATTTGATCCCTGAGCTGCAGGGGCGCCTACCTATTCGTGTTGAGTTACAAGCCCTGTCGCCAGACGATTTTGAGCGCATCCTCACCGAACCCAACGCTTCGCTGACCGAACAATACCAGGCATTGCTAGCAACCGAAGGGCTTGGCCTGTCGTTTACCAACAACGGTATTAAAAAGCTGGCTGAACTAGCCTGGCAGGTGAATGAACGCACCGAAAATATCGGTGCGCGCCGGCTACACACTTTACTTGAGCGACTGCTAGAAACGGCTTCGTTTGAAGCTTGCGACAAAAGCGGACAAGCCATTGAGGTAGATGAAGACTACGTCGACAAGTATCTCAACGAACTTGCCGCCAACGAAGACTTGAGTCGATTTATCCTCTGACAATGCTCTCGTTTATTGTTGGCACGACGACAGCGGAACTAGGCATTAAACACCCAAAAGCCGCTCAACGACAAGGCGCGGCTTAGGTCGCGCGAAATTTAGCCTATGAGCCACCTAGTAATATGATACCCACTGCGATTGAACTGCATAAGACGTCGCGCCAACTCGAACTGCGCTACGCTAACGGCAAACAGGTTTGGCTTGATGCCGAATATCTGCGCGTCTACTCACCCTCAGCTGAGGTGCGTGGCCACCACCCGTCACAAGCTGTACTTCAAGCTGGCAAAAAAAATACCGCGATCGAATCTATCAGCATGGTTGGCAACTATGCCTTGCAAATCAACTTTGATGATGGCCACAGTAGCGGCATTTACTCATGGGAATACTTAGAGGAGCTGGGTGAAAAACACACCGTCTTTTGGCAAGACTACCTCAACCGCATACACGCGGCGGGAAAAACGCGCGATCCGCTTACTCAGGTTATTCGTATAGACTAGTCCATAGTTAAGCAGGCCATCACGAGTACCAACGGGTCCCACAGCGCAAAATAACGCGCCGCCGAGTAATCAGGCCGCAATATTCGATTAAAATCTGCTGTTACCCACCCTCCCCGACAAGTACAATAATCGCGAGCGCTCCTAGTTTGTAGCCTACCGGTGAAAGAGTGCTGAGCAACTATAGGCCGCTCTCAATACAGCCGCCTTAACCCCATCGCCAACCATTATTTAAAAGTCCACCATGCCTGAGACACAGAACAAACCCGCCAGCGACTCATCCAGCGAGGAAAATACGCATTTTGGCTACCAGCAAGTACCCGTGGCTGAAAAATCTGCACGCGTCGCTGACGTATTTCACTCAGTAGCTAATAGCTACGATGTCATGAACGACCTAATGTCACTGGGCATTCACCGTTTGTGGAAGCGCTACACCATAGAAATGTCGGCAGTGCGGCCAGGGCAGCGCGTGCTTGACTTAGCCGGTGGCACCGGTGACTTAGCGGCCAAATTTAGCCGCCTTGTAGGTAATAATGGTGAAGTCGTGTTGGCCGATATCAACGAGTCTATGTTGGCGCTGGGCCGTGATCGCCTCACCGATTTAGGCTGCACAGGCAATACTGCTTATGCCATAACCGATGCTCAGTATTTACCTTTTGCAGATGATTATTTTGACTGCATCACCATCGGCTTTGGACTGCGCAATGTCACCGATAAGGACTTGGCTTTGCGCGCAATGTTTCGTGTGCTTAAGCCTGGCGGCAAGTTGCTTGTGCTCGAGTTCTCCAAACCTAGCAACCCATTGCTCAGTAGTGCCTACGACCTTTATTCGTTCAAACTACTACCCGCAATTGGAAAATTAGTCGCTAACGACGGCGAAAGTTATCGATATTTAGCCGAATCAATTCGCATGCATCCCGACCAACAGACACTCAAAAATATGATTACCGATGCAGGCTTTGCAACTTGCGAATACCACAATATTACGGGTGGCATTGTGGCACTGCATTGCGCAACGAAGGGCTAAAAGCTCTCATTAAAGTTAATTAGAAAAACGACACAAATATCAATCAGCTGCGCTATAAAGGCAAGCGCACTTACTCAATAAAGCGAAAAATATGCGCGACCCAACACTAACCCTAGCTGCGTACGCAGGACTTGAGAGAGCACTCAACGCCGCACTCAAATTTGACGCAACAATTCCTCAAAAGCTTATCCCTTTTGAAGGCAGAGTTATTCGCCTTGAATGCACCGCACCGAGCATAGTGTCCTACGTATGTATAGGACAGCAATGTAGCGTACTACATACCTATGAGGGCGCTGCAGATGTAGGTCTCGCGGGCGACTTACAAAGTTGGATAGAGCTTGCCGCGGTGGAAGATAAAGCCGCAGCACTAATTAATAGTTCGATGATCATCACAGGTGACAGCCGTATACTCATGGAGCTAGGCGACATAGGCGGGCAGTTAGATATTGATTGGGAAGCAAGGCTAGCCGAATTTGTGGGTGATGTGCCGGCGCACCTAGCCAATAGAGTTGCCAAAAAATCGATGCAGCTGGGCAAAGAGTTTTCTACCCAGTTACAACAACAGCTGCATAGTTTTATTTTCGACGAAGCGCAATTGGTGCCAAAAAAATCAGAGACAGACGCGTTTTATAAACGACTACGTCAACTCGAAATGCGCATTGAGCGGGTTCAAGCCAATAGCGCGTCACTCGCAAAAACCGCATCTTCATCGCATACGCACAAGGATCAACCGTAATGGCTGGATTATTACGTCTGCTGACGATCTTACGCACTGTTGCGCGGTATCGGCTAACTGATTTGTTGCCCTCACACTTACTCAGCAAACCTGCGCGACTAGGCTTATGGCTATGCGGCATCGGTTTGCGCAATAAAGATCTGCAGGCCTTGCCTGCCGCCACGCGCCTGCGTTTAGCATTGCAAGACCTTGGCCCAATCTATATAAAGTTTGGCCAACTGCTGTCAACTCGTCGCGATATGTTACCTGAAGATATTGCTGATGAACTCGCTCTACTACAAGATCAGGTAAAACCTTTCGATGGCACCCTCGCTCAAAAAATAATTGAAGAGCAACTAGGCCAACCCATTGATGCAATTTTTAGC
>CAJQKT010000020.1 GCA_905478995.1 uncultured Pseudomonadales bacterium
GGCGATTAGATCGCTACGATGTTCTCAGCTTGTGGTCCTTTCTGGCCTTGAGTAACAGTAAACTGTACTTTTTGACCTTCAGCTAAAGTTTTGAAGCCGTCGCCTGCAATTGCGCTGAAATGCGCGAACACATCAGGGCCAGACTCTTGCTCAATAAAACCGAATCCTTTAGATTCGTTAAACCATTTAACTGTACCAGTAGTTGTTTCAGACATATTTAAATACCAATTTTCTTTAATAACGAAATGCCCCAACGCTCAGCGTATCGCAGAATAATCTGTTCTTTGCCTTACCGAGGGGCGGTTGTGCTGGAAATACGACTTACTTATAAACTACAGGACGAGACACTACTTAGAGAAGATCGAACAGCGGCATAAATAAAATACAATTTTCTAGCATGTTCGAGTATATGCGCCGGTTTGCGCATGTCAACTAAAAAACATCAGAAAAGGTGCATCAGCCACTTTTCTGACTGAATATCATTCATATTCGTCTGCCCCTGCTATCAGAGGCATTGCACACCACATGATTCCATTCTATTGCTGAATATAGCGCCGAATCCAATCATTCACCTGACGATTCCCCGGGATAATTCGGGACAAATCAGCCAAAAACGGCGTTAATTCTTGCTCCCGCCCATATTTTTCTAAATAGCCAATCAGCGCAAACAATACATCTGGCTGGTAGGGCCAGCCCTCGTTTGCTTCTATTAAGGCTGCGATAGCACGGTCACTTTCACCCGCCGATTCTAGCGCAACGGCAAAAACATAAAGGTATCGAGGCGAGCTGCTATCAAGCCGCGCAGCCTGCTCCAGAACCGGCAATGCCTGAGGCATTTGCTTCTCCCGCACCAGCCAAAGGCCAAGTGCGTGCTGCGCCGCGGCACTATCGGGCGCTATTAACAAAGCTTGATCCAACATGCCCTTTGCTTGCATCGTTGCACCGCGCAAACGATAAAAATCAGCCATATTGAGCAATGCCGGTACATAATTTGGCTCAATCAAGAGCGCCTCAGTCAATGCTTGCTCAGCCTTGTCAACAGCTCCGCGCCGGCTGTAGTAGTCTGCCAATGCCATTTGACCGGTGGGCGTATACTGCACGCCCCTCAAGCTCGCCTCATATTCGCGCATCAGTTCCTCAATACGCTGCCCCTCTGGCTGCAGGTTTTGAGACCCAAAGTTACCGGCTCGATCGACTAATTGCCTAGCCACCGACATACGCACGACTTTACTAGGATCCTCAACCCATTTATCCAGCAATTCGAAGCGCTGCTCTGGCCCTAAAAAGGCTAATGCATCAACAGCTGCTCGACGCACCAAAGGATCTTTGTCATCGAGAGCATCCTGCAAGGCGTCGAGGGTAATCCGCGCAGGGAAATTACCTGCCTGCGCTAATAACGTCGCGCGCCTGACTGCTACGACCGATGGCTCTTGGGCCAACTGCAATAGGGCCGGTAACTGGGTGACATTAAGCTGGCGAGCCTGCGCATTTATTTCGCTATAAACATCTTTGCGCTCATCGCCATACAAGCGAACATACTGCGCGGCGACCTCTGACTCCGTCCAATTGCGATGACAATCACTGCACGCATCAGGTGCGCCCAACGCATTCGACGCTGCGGGGCGCGGAATTGAAAAAGCATGATCGCGACGCGAATCCACCTGCATATAGGTGTTTGCAGGCATGTGACAGCTAACACATTGAGCGCCCTCTGAGGCCAGCGGGTGGTGATGGTGCTCAGGCTCATCAAATACTGCGGGATTGTGGCACTGTGCGCAAATGGCATTACCCGGGACCTTGAGCTCCCCACTATGGGGATTATGGCAATTGCTGCATGTTACTCCCGCCGAATGCATTTTGCTTTGCAAAAATGACCCCAAAACAAAGACCTCGTCTTGGATGTGGCCATCAGCGTGATAAAGTCCTTGGTCAAGTAGACTCAAGCCATAGTGATCGTCATAGCCATCTATACCACTGGTGATGCCATCAAGAGCAGCCTCTGGGCTGGTCAGCGTTGCTCGTCGCGAATGACAGCCACCGCACACTTCTATTTGCTGCTGCCCTTTACCGCCCACGTTGCGGGCAATGGCGTCACCGGGCTCAAATATAAACTGGTTACGGCTACTCAGATCAATAGCAAAGCCTTTACTGCCGCTAGGCTCAGCGGGCGTATTAAACTCGCCGGCACTGGTGCACTCTAGCGTTTCACTCAAGCTAGTTGCAGCCCAAGTTACATGCTCTTTAGCCGGACCATGACATGCTTCGCAGGCGACGTTAATCTCAGACCATGTGGTATCGAAGCTGCGCAGTTTTGCGTCGTAGCCTAAATCAACCCGCGTACTATGGCATTCGGCGCACCGACTATTCCAGTTTTGCAAATGTCGCGTCCAAAAGAACGGATGCTCTGGGGTGATCATTTCATCGGGCTGCAGATGCATCCAGCGCTGACCGCCCTCTCCCGCTGGCCGACTATCCCAGGCAATACTAAGCGCCTGAATATGACCGTTAGACAGTTCAATCAGATATTGCTGTAATGGGTAATGCCCGAATGTATATTGAATAAGAAAATCTCGCCGTACAACACCTTGCCCCTTAGACACTGCCTCTTCGCCTGATGCAGCATCAGCAACAATGGTACTTACAAAATAACTGCCATCGCGTATAAAAAATCGGCTGCGGATATCGTGAAAGTCTACTTCCACATCGGAGAAATCACCCAGCACCGTGCGCTCATTGGCCTCGGCCATAGCCTTAAAATGATCGGAGTGGCTCCATTGCTCAAACGCTTCAGCATGACAACCCACGCACTGAAGCGACCCGACATAATCATCGGCAGATGCCACAGCGTCTAAGTCGGTAAAAGCCATCAAGCAGACTGCCACCATGAGCGCGATAAAATGCCCAACTATTCTTTTTATAACCATAAAAACGATCTTTTGAAATTCACTAAGCGCGGCTGATTATCTCAACTTAAAGGGAATAATAAGACGGCGCACAACAGCCCTAGAGCAACCCCAAAACAGAGCGGTAAAAGCGCAGTGAATTCCGCACA
>CAJQKT010000021.1 GCA_905478995.1 uncultured Pseudomonadales bacterium
GGCATAATCAATTCTTTGTGGAATAGGCCACTCTATTTCCCCGGCGCGAAACCCCTCAGGAAGCTGCCAATTGAGGCGCGCCTCTAAGCCTGTATCACCAGGGTTGCGCCAATAGGTATGCCAGCCTGCGTCAGGCTGTAAACGCAGCGCAAGCGGCAGCACACGCCCAGCAACCAAATAGCTATGCTCACTTAACAGCTCCGCACGCATATGGCTACTATCAACCCCAGCACTTAGCACCGCTTTGATGGCTAGGCGCTCACGCTCTTGCGCAACAGCGCTAATACTGATGAATTGCGCTAGGCATACCACGAGCGTAAATAGTTGCACCAAACCAGCGGCCACACTGCGCACTGGTGACGAACTAGAACCATTAGGTGGTAAAACAGCCAACAGAATACTCCTATGACAAACTCAATGTAGCTAGCCGACTCTATAAAAGGAGTAGCCCAAAAACAAAAATTAAAGACCTGCACCAAACTCTGCTCAACGATCTGGCCACGAGTGCCCCGCCCTGCTGAAAAGCCAAGATCAAAAACGAGGTACAGGGTAATCTAATTAGACCCATTAGGTGGCCACGCTAATGAAAGAACGCACAAAATTAACGTGATCTGAGCCACCGGCTCGCTCAAGCGCGGGCAAATTGGCTCGATTCGAGATTCGGACAGCAGAAGCATGATTAAATTCTCACCAGTAGATTAAATTTTGCCATGATGAAACTTAACCAAGCCATTGAGGGTCGAAATACTGCTCCGTAAGGTGCCACCTGAAGAGCTAAAAAAACCGCCAATGCGGCTTAAAATGCGCCAATACAGTGCCTTCGAGCCTAAGCTGAGCGTTCCATGGCTATACATAGCATAAGGCTTGCGTTTACTTATCCAATCCGTATCATTGGGTTTATCGTATCAACCATAGTTACGCACTAAGACTAGAAAAGTGGGTTAGACTGATACAGTAGCGCACAAGCCAGCAACATCACCACAACTCGAAATACTGAGAACCGTAAGAGGAAACACAATGCAAGATCGACAGTTATTTGAAGCCAGAAGCGCCAACGTTGGCGTATCAATCGAGACGCATAAGGTATTAAAAAATACCTATATGTTGCTCGCTATGACACTATTGTTCAGCGCAGCGACTGCTGCAGGGTCTATGGCATTAGGTATTGGCCGCGGCACATCACTGATGATGTCGATAGCCGCTATTGGCATCGTTTGGTTCGTATTGCCCCGCACGCAAAACTCCGCATCGGGTATTTGGGTGGTTTTTGCTTTTACCGGCTTACTCGGCGCTTCCCTAGGACCGCTACTTACCCATTATTTGGCGATGCCAAATGGTCCAGCGTTAATCACTCAGGCCCTGGGCGGCACCGCGTTGGTTTTCTTTGGCTTGTCAGGCTATGCACTGACCACGCGCAAGGACTTTTCATTCTTAGGCGGCTTTTTGATGATTGGCTTGATTGTCGCCATTGTCGCAAGTATCGCCAACATCTTCTTTGCTATCCCTGCAATGTCACTGGCTATATCGGCCGGTATTGTTTTGATTATGTCTGGTCTAATTCTGTTTGATACCAGCCGCATTATTAACGGTGGCGAGACTAACTACATACGCGCCACAGTATCGCTGTACTTGAACATTTATAACTTGTTTGTCTCTATGCTGCATTTGCTGGGCGCAATGGACGACTAATTAATGGGTCGTGGACAAAGCCAAAAGATTTAAGCTTTGTTGATTCACCTAGTAAAAAGCCCCGCTGTGCGGGGCTTTTTTTGTGCCTTGAAAAACCTGCTTATGGCTTTGGAGACGCATACCCACCAGGATTCTTAGACTGCCAATTCCAACTATCGCGAGTCATCGCATCCAGCCCCAACTCGGCCTCCCAGCCCAGCTTACTTTTGGCCAGTGACGGGTCGGCATAACATTCGGCTGAATCACCTGCTCGCCGATCGACAATTTGATACGGGATATCTCGACCCGACACGGCGGCAAAGGCCGCGACCATGTCAAGTACTGAGTACCCATTACCTGTCCCCAAGTTATAAGCCACGACACCTGGCTCAAGCTGAAGATGCTCTAACGCCGCTAAGTGCCCCTTAGCAAGATCAACCACATGAATATAGTCACGCACACCGGTGCCGTCGTGAGTAGGATAATCACCACCAAAGACAGACAATGACGCCAAGCGCCCAACCGCGACCTGCGAAATATAGGGCATTAAGTTGTTAGGGATGTCGCTGGGATCTTCACCAATTAAGCCGCAGGGATGAGCGCCGACCGGATTAAAATAGCGCAGCAATACCGCCTGCCAGCGGCTATCCGATGCACCAAGATCCCGCAGCATATCTTCAACCACTAGCTTAGTGCGGCCATAGGGGTTCAATGCGGTAAGAGGAAAGCTTTCTTGTATAGGCACCGATTCAGGGTCGCCATAAACCGTAGCTGACGAACTAAAAACAATATTGAACACATGATGGCGCTGCATCACATCTAGCAGTACTTGCGAGCCATGAATGTTGTTATCGAAATATTTGAGCGGTTGCGCTACCGACTCGCCAACTGCTTTGAGCCCCGCAAAATGAATGACCGCAAAAAAATCATGCGCCTGAAACACTTGCTCTAGTGCATCTGCCGAGCGGATATCCAGCTCAACAAACTGTAATTTTTTGCCGCTAATCTGCTCAACTCGGTGCAGCGCCTCGGGGTCGCTATTTGATAGGTTATCAACCACCACTACTTCATAGCCCTGGCCCAGCAGTTCAATGCAGGTGTGGCTGCCAATGTAGCCGGCGCCCCCCGTTACCAATACCTTTTTCATATTAAAAACTATCCTTTGATTGACTCAATCGTCCATGAGGACCCTACTATCCACTCTACAGCGCCTATAACTCTCTATTCTCTATT
>CAJQKT010000022.1 GCA_905478995.1 uncultured Pseudomonadales bacterium
ATGATGGACTGGTCTGACCGTCACTGCCGTTATTTTTGGCGGCTGCTCTCAAGTCAAACAGTGCTCTACACCGAAATGGTAACCACAGGCGCACTCTTACACGGCGATGTTGCGCGCCACCTCGCCCATGATGCCGCCGAACACCCGCTTGCCGTGCAGCTCGGTGGTAGCGACCCCAAAGACCTTGCCCATGCCGCTAAGCTCTGCGAGCAGGCAGGCTATGGCGAAATTAATCTTAATGTAGGCTGCCCCAGCGAGCGTGTACAGTCGGGAGCTTTTGGTGCCTGCCTAATGAACGAGCCCCACACCGTTGCCAACGGGATAAAAGCCATGCGCGATGCGGTGAGTATTCCGGTCACCATCAAGTGCCGTATTGGCGTTGACGACAACGACAGTTACGCGGCCTTGAGTGAGTTTGTAGCCATCAATCGAGAGGCCGGCTGCTCTACGTTTATCATACACGCACGCAAAGCTTGGCTTTCGGGGCTTAGCCCAAAACAAAATCGCGAAGTACCGCCGCTCAATTATCCCATGGTTTTTCAACTTAAGCGCGACTTCAATGCCTTAGAAATTATTTTAAATGGCGGCATCAAAACACTTGAGGATTGCCGCGCCGCACTAAAACAGCTTAACGGGGTGATGATTGGGCGCGAAGCCTACCAAAACCCTTACCTGCTTGAGCGGGTCGATGCAGATATTTTTGGCGACCAACAAGCACCGCTGCAATCACGTCTCGATATTGCGACAGCCTACGCGCCTTATATTGAGCAGCAACTGAGCCGTGGCTCGCGGCTTAATCATATGACTCGGCATATATTAGGGCTATTTAATGGTATGCCCGGCGCGCGGCAATGGCGCCGCTACATTAGCGAAAATGCGCATAAAACCGGTGCAGGTATCGACGTTTATTTACAGTCACTCAATATTATTAGCGATGCTCACAGGCTTGCACAGCAACGCCAACCCTAGGCCCTATACGCTGCGTATTACAGGAGCTTTAACTGGCTGGTGTAAAAAACATTAACTGCTTGGATCTCGATACTGCCATCACTATTATCATGGGCTGGTTCGACTACACTCGCGTTATCAGCCCCCCTAGCCGCAGCACTGCTAACGTCTAGTTGTAAATGCGCAACACTTAACCCCAGCAAACGTACCGCTCGCTCGCCAGCCTCGGTTTTTGTTAACAGCGCTGGCAATAAGCGTGTAATGCTTTGTTTATCGCTTAAACCACCATTGGGTGAAATGCTCCGCGTCACCACCTCAAAATTGGCATAGCGCAATTTTAGTGTGAGCGTTTTTGCATAGGCATTTTTTGCCTTCATGCGCTCAATCAAGGTATCGCAAATGAGCTCGAGCGCGGCCAACATCTCATGCGTATTTTGTAAATCATTTTGAAAGGTGCGTTCAGCGCCAATCGATTTGCGCTCGCGATTATTGTTCACTGAGCGATGATCGATGCCTCGCACAATATTGAAGTAGTACAAACCCTGTTTACCAAACGCATCAACTAGCTCGTGCTGCGGCCATTTTTTTAAGTCTTGCCCGGTCGCAATGCCCAGCTTATTCATTTTACGCTCGGTGGCCTGCCCTACCCCATGAAATTTACGCACCGGCAAAAGAGCTAGCAAGGCCTCCGCCTCACCCGGTTTTATTACGCAAATACCGTTAGGTTTATTGCGATCCGAAGCAAGCTTAGCCAAAAACTTGTTATACGACACACCCGCCGATGCAGTGAGATTAAGCTCATCAAAAATAACTTGGCGTATTTCATTGGCAATGCGCTGTGCTGAACCGGCAAACCGCTGCTCGGTGCGGGCCCGATCAGTTACATCTAAATAAGCCTCATCTAACGACAACGGCTCCACTTTATCGGTGTAACGCTGAAAAATAGACTGAATTAATCGCGATGCGTCTCGGTAGGCATCAAAGCGCGGCGATACAAAAATAGCCTGCGGACACTGACGATAGGCTTGACTCGAAGGCATGGCCGAGTGAATGCCAAATACACGCGCTTCATAGCTGCAGGCCGCAACCACACCACGACTGTGCGGCTGCCCGCCTACAATAAGCGGCTTGCCGCGATACTCTGGGTTGTCTCGCTGCTCAACCGAAGCGAAGAAGGCATCCATATCAATATGAATGATTTTGCGATCTGACGCTGCAGTTTCAGAGCGCTCATAAATCACCGCAACGCGATCTTGCACTATTAATTCACCCTGCAACGACTGCTCATCAGTTTGCATAAAAAAAGACAGACGCCTGCATAGTTGATCTCAAAAAATCCAATGATAGTTTGCCACGCTCGTGACCCAATAGGCAAAAAAACTCGTAATAAGGTTTATTGTTGCGCTCCTTCAAGCTGGGCGCTGGCGCACTTTTCAGCTAAGCTGCCAGTGGTCAATTCCGTTCTATTAGACTGATCTACCCTGCCGTCAAATAATGCGGCCAAATAATGTGACTAAACAGTGTGACTAAGTAATGCCATCAAAGTAATGTGAGCAAATCCTGCGCCGAAACCATGCTGTTATACAAAACCTAATTGCAGCTCTTAATTAACGTTCCAATCACTTGGCTCCTTTATGCGCCCTAGCCGCAGTCAGTTAACGCCTACTTCAGCAAGCTGGTCGAGCTTGACCGACCTGCTGCCCTACCTTCTAGAGTTTCGGGCGCGTATTGCCATCGCATTAGTCTGCCTAGTGGCCGCAAAACTGGCGAGTGTTGGGCTGCCCTTTGTGCTCAAGGATATTGTTGATCAACTCGATACCAAAACCAGCCAAACCGCTCTCTTAGTGTTGCCGCTATCACTATTACTTGCCTACGGCATAGTGCGCTTTGCCAACGTACTGTTTGGCCAATTACGCGACACCTTATTTGGACGCGTGACCGAGCGTGCTATGCGCCGCGTAGGCTATAAAGTGTTTGCGCACCTGCACGCACTTGACCTGGCTTTTCATTTAGATCGCCGCACCGGCGGCTTATCACGCGACATTGAGCGCGGCGTTAACGGCATTAGCTTTTTAATGCGCTTCATGGTTTTTAATATTGTACCTACATTCCTCGAATTTGGTTTGGTGATCGGCCTGCTTGCATGGAACTACGAACCCGCTTTCGCGCTCATTGTTTTTGTTGCCGTAGTCACCTATATCGGCTTTTCGGTGGTTGCCACGGAATGGCGTACGCGCTTTATTCGTGAGGTGAACCTAGCAGAGTCGCGCAGCAGCACACGCTCAATTGACAGCTTAATTAACTTTGAAACGGTGAAGTATTTTACCAATGAACAATATGAATCCGACCACTACGACACTGAACTGGCTAACTGGGAAGATGCGCGCCGCCGCAACCGTCTTACGCTGTTTGCATTAAATGCAGGCCAAACACTCATCATAGCCATCGCCACCACACTGGCCATGATTTTAGCAGGCGCTAATGTGGTAGACGGCACCATGACCATTGGCGACTTCGTATTGATTAACGCCATGATGATACAGGTATTTGTCCCTCTTAACTTTTTAGGTTTCGTTTATCGCGAGATGAAAAGTTCGCTGGCCAATATTGAAGCGATGTTTGCGCTATTAAAAATAGAGCCCAAAGTAAAAGACGCACCTCAAGCTAAATCGTTGGCAGCGCATGATGCAAAAATAGAATTCGCTAACGTGAGCTTCGCCTATCAACCCGAGCGGGAAATATTACACAAGGTGAACTTTGTACTTGAGCCACGCCAAAAGCTGGCTATTGTAGGCAGCAGTGGCTCGGGCAAGTCGACCATTATGAAATTACTGTTTCGATTTTACGATTGCACTAGCGGCAGTATTTTTATTGACGGGCAAAACATTAACTCTGTCAGTCAATCTAGTTTACGTGCAGCTATTGGTGTAGTACCCCAAGATACCGTGCTATTTAACGCCAGTATTTTCGACAATATTCGCTATGGCCGAGTGGATGCCAGTGATGACGACGTTTGGGAAGCGATTCGCATGGCGCACTTGTACGATTTTATTGAACGCCTGCCCAAGCGGGAAAAAACGCGTGTTGGTGAGCGCGGACTCAAACTGTCGGGCGGCGAAAAACAGCGCGTCGCGATTGCTCGGGCGGTGCTGAAAAGGCCGCCTATTATGATTTTTGACGAAGCCACGTCATCGCTCGACAGCCAGTCAGAGCAAAGTATTTTGGCGGCGATTGCAGAGATTGCCCGCGAACATACTAGTGTCGTGATTGCGCATCGATTGTCGACCATTGTTGATGCAGATTCTATTGTAGTACTTGAACAAGGCCACATTATAGAACAAGGCACCCACGCCCAACTGCTAAGCCAAGGCGGCAAGTATTTTGAGATGTGGACTATTCAACAAAAAGATACCGACGCTAACTGCGAAGTATCATAGGTTGATTAACACGGTGGCGAGCGGTGGATTTGTTAGCACTAAAAAATATAGGGCTAGGCAAGGCTAGGCCGCAAATGGAGTAAACACCCGTTACCCGCCAGTGTTAAGTGGTATATTGTGACGCTTTTGCCGTCAACAACCTGCTGCTGCCTTTCAAGGATGCCTTTATCAATTAAGAAGTCGAGCATCTCGGTAGAGAGCTCTTCAAACTTAGCTTTAGCCGCAATTTCGGCTTGTGTTGCCATACCGCGCAATGAATACAGTGCTTGCATGACACGCGCTTCGTGCTGTGAAAAATCGTGCAGCGGCCCTGCATAAGCTGGGAATTGCTTCTCGTGGTAGCGCCCGCAAACACTTTTATAAGACTCTTGCATCGCATCAATATCATCAGCCTTGCTCTGGGTAAGCTGAAAGGTATGAAAAACACCCGCCATTTTGTCACGATAATCTACCTTGGCTAGAAAAATAGGCAACCCGCAATCTTTAGCCACATGATAGAAGCCTGTTTTCCATTTGGCTACGCCGCCACGAGTACCTTCAGGAGTAAACAAAAAGAAAATGCGCTCGTTTTTATGCCGCTTAACAAACGTTTTAATTTGATCAACCTGGCCTGATGCTGAGCGGTCAATGGGTATGCCACCCAGCCACAACATAAATGAGCCCATTATCGGCAGCTCGCACCAACTTTTTTTAATCGAAAAATAAATTTTAATATCCAATAGAATGGCTACGCCTAATGCATAGAAAAAATCCCAATTGGATGTATGGGGGGCGGCAATAGTCACTCCAGCACCGTCGCCCAAATCGCTAGTGGTTTGCCAGCCCGAGAGCTTGAACCAAGCACGGTAGAAATATTTAAAAAAAAACTTAAACACCACACCATCAAAAATAGTCTTATCACGCATGGTGCAATTTTTTTGTTTGAATGACATATAACTGCCTTATAAAAGAAAATATTGGCAAAATTTTTTTGCGAGGCCTATTTTAGTGCCGAACTTCCATCGATGCCTGTGAGATATTCCCACCTAGAGCCCGCCACCACGGGCCTTGACTCTGCGACTATCCCCTCCGCGTAACATAGCGGATACAGTTCCCTCGGCGTCTCGGCTGGTCAATTATAACACGAATTTAATTACAAATAGGCAGCAAACTCGGCCCCGCGGCACTAATAAGCCTGCAAGGGCTTATATAAAAATACCTCTTAGTAATCCGCGTTTGTCTCACTCACCTCAACGCAGTACACTCTTAGACCTACTACAATCGGTGAGTAAACGAAGCAGCCACTTTTTCTCAACCAAAGAATTTTTAGCGGGAACAAACACCCAATGAAAAGTCATCGCTCCAAATTTCGTTCGGCAATACTACTGCTTGGCCTTATTGTTAGTGCGGCACTGATCCTTCAATACGCGCCCATTATGCAGCGCGTTTATGCATTGGCCACACTGGCCGATGCCGATAAAATCGCAAGGAACTTCATGTCAATTGGAGAACGCGTTCCCGTTAATCTTATTGCACCGTCGAGTACGCCGTACCGATTTGCAGAATCTTCACAAACAATTGAACTACCAGCCTCTTTTGTCAGCCAACAAATAACCAACAGCACCGAAGAATTTTTGCAACAAACCGGCTCAACGGGCATGTTAATACTCCGCAACGGTAAAACAGTTTACGAACGATACTGGCAGGGCATGCAAGCAAACACCACCCATATTTCTTTTTCGATTGCAAAGTCGTTCACTTCAGCGTTAATTGGCATTGCCATCGATGATCAACTGATAGGTAGTGTAGATGACCCCGTTGTGAAGTATCTACCCGAGCTTGAGAATAGTGGTTATGCTAACGCCACGTTAGCCGACTGCCTAGAAATGAGCGGAGGTGTTTTGTTTAACGAAGACTACGGTGATAAAAAATCGGACATTAATCGCTTTCAAAAAAATTACGCCATGGGTGGTGTAATGAGCGAATTCATCAGCAAGTTGACGTCGCAAAGAGAACCCGGTGAATTTAACCAATACAACAGCATGGACGCGCAAGTGGCTGGCATGGTCTTACGAGCGGCTATTGGCGAGCAATCTCTAGCCGATTACATGCAAGAAAAGCTGTGGCAACCGCTAGGCGCGCAAGACGAAGCCCAATGGCTAATAGACAGCGATGGCATGGAATTAGCACTGGGCGGATTAAACGTGACCTTGCGCGACTACGCCAAATTCGGCCAGCTATTTTTACAAAATGGTCAATGGGGCAAGCAACAAATAATCTCTGCCGACTGGGTCAAGCAATCGACTGAACCGCATGCGCCGCACTTAATGCCTGGCGATGACAACCCATTATCGAGCCAAGCCTTTGGCTATGCTTATTTTTGGTGGATCCCCATCGAACCCTACGGCAATGATTTTTTTGCCTCGGGTATCTATAACCAATACATTTATACCAACCCTGAAAAGTCGTTGGTTATTGTCAAAACCTCGGCCAACCCTCATTTTACGCAAGACGTTTTAGGCTCAAAAATGGCTTATGTTGATTTATTTCAAACCATTGCAAAAGGCCTCTAAATCATATGATCCAATATTCGCTTTTTGGCGCTTAAGCAAAGGTTACAAGGGCAATATAGGCGCACGACACACTGCCAACACGGTAAAAACGCGCTAATTCTCATGTGCTAAAATATTAAGCAGTTAATAAAAAGAACGCTGCATTGCCATAGAACAGGGTGATATTTTGAGTAGGAAAAAAGCTGTCAACCAATAGAAAGTTGGCACGTTTTTACGTTACTCAACCAACAAAAAATTAATACCCAGACAGCAACAGAACCTGAAATACACATAAAAACAAAGGGTTGGAGATAACAATATGCTGCAAAAATCCAAATTGTTAACGAATTTCGGCGGCCTATTGTGTCTTATATTCGCCTCAGCACTCAGTGCACAGCCCTCTTACCACTTGTTCGAAAGCGGTCATGTAAGGCCCATAGCCATGTCGCCCGATGGCAGCAAGTTGTTTTCAGTCAACACCCCCGATAATCGCCTAGAAATTTATGCTGTGACCAATGAAGGGTTATCTCATGTCGCTTCGGTGCCGGTCGGCATGGAACCGGTTGCGGTTGCGGCTCGCAACAATAACGAAGTATGGGTAGTAAACCACTTGTCAGATAGCGTCAGCATCGTAGATGTTGGCGCAACACCGCCGCTAGTTGCTGGAACACTACTTGTTGGTGATGAACCGCGCGATATTGTTTTTGGCGGCACAAACGCTGATCGCGTATTTATTAGCGCCGCCCACCGTGGGCAACATCGCACGCATTCATCATTAAACGGTGTGGTCGGCGCTGGCGATCCGCAGCTAACAACCCCCGATGTTGGGCGCGCAGACGTTTGGATTTTCGATGCCAGTAATACGGGCCTGAATACAGCCATCGGTGGCATACCGCAACGCATTGTCACGACCTTTTCAGATACACCACGCGCACTTGCTGTGAGCCCCGACGGCAACACTATTTATGTGGCTGCATTTATGTCGGGCAACCGCACCACAACAGTCAGTGAAGTCTCAGTGTGCAACGGCTTTCAAATGGCTGGCGGCTCAAACTGCCAAGCCGGTGCACCCGGTGGTGTACCCGGCCCCTTCACCAATGACCCAGCAAGCGGTAATTCGGGCATCGCACCGGAAACCGGTTTAATCGTGAAATTTGACGGCAATAGCTGGCTTGACGCCGTCGGTCGTGACTGGAGCGCCGTTGTGAACATAGGGCTTCCAGACAAAGATGTTTTTTCCTTCAATGCTAACACCACCTCACCCAGCGATCTCAATCTCACGGAATATGCAGGGGCAGGCACGGTACTGTACAACATGGTTGTAAACCCTATTACCGGCAAACTTTATGTGTCCAACCATGAATCACCCAATGACGTTCGCTTCGAAGGCCCCGGTGATTTTGGGGGTAGCACCGTACAAGGTAATCTCTCTCAAACTCGCCTCACTGTCATTGATCCTGTCACAGGAAATGTAGCTCCTAAGCATTTAAACCAACATATTGACTACGCTAAACTCCATACTGAAAACGACCCTCAAACGCATGCTGACATTGCTGCTATGCGCCCACATACGTTGGCGATCCCATTACAAATAGTCACCAATAGCACCGGCGACACCGTTTATTTAGCCGCTTTTGGTTCTAGCAAAATTGGCGTGTTTACAGCAGCCGAAATAGAAGATACTAATTTTTCAAGCAATTTCGACCCCTCTGCTGCAAGTGGCGATTATATCGATACCGCAGGCGGCCCCAGTGGCTTAGCGTTAGACGAAGCCAATGGCAAACTTTATGTTATGCAGCGCTTCGATCATAGTATTGCTGAAATTGATTTAAATTCGGGCGCGACACTGGCCACACATTTATTGTCTGATCCGGAGCCGGCACTCATTAAAAATGGCCGGCCCTTTCTTTACGATTCACAGCTGAGCTCCGGCAATGGTGAATCATCGTGCGCCAGCTGCCATGTATTCGGCGACCTTGACCACCTAGCTTGGAACTTGGGTGATCCTGACGAGGCCATTTCGGCTACTAATAATCAGCCCAGCGCGACTGGATTTATCGGTCCACAATTTGGACCGCGCCCTTTTCACCCAATGAAGGGCCCGATGACCACTCAAACCCTGCGCGGCATGGCAACTCACGGAGCCATGCATTGGCGCGGCGATCGAGTTGATGGCTTTTTCGGCGCCGACCCGTGTAATGAACCCAATGGGGCGGCCTGCAGTGAGGAAGCTTCATTCAACAATTTCATTTTGGCCTTTGAAGGACTGCTGGGCAAACACGGTACGATTAGCCCCTCACAAATGCAGCAATTTACTGACTTTATTTTAGAGTTGCGCCTGCCGCCCAACCCTGTTGCCAACCTCGATAATAGTTTCACACCGGCTCAAGCCAATGGTGCAGGTTTTTTTATTGGCCCCACAAGCGATCAAATTTTTAATTGCGATGGCTGCCATAAGCTAGACCCTGCCAATGGTTTTTTTGGCACGGACGGACGTGAATCGGTTGAGGGTGAACCACAAAACATGAAGATCTCACACCTGCGCAATCTGTACCAAAAAGTCGGGATGTTTGGCACTTCTCATGTCGGCGGCCCTGGCACCGACCAAATTCGTGGCGCAGGCTTTTTACATGATGGCTCCATTGGTACCGTTGACCATTTTCTAAGTGCCCCTGTATTCCCACAATTGCTCGATCAAAATGGCACACCCAATCAGATGAGAGCTGATGTCGAACAGTTTATGCTGGCATTTCCAACCGATTTAGCGCCGATAGTTGGCCAGCAAGTGACGCTTACCGCCAATAATGCTTCATCGGTCAATTCCCGCGTTGATCTACTAATTAACCGAGCCCAATCAAGTTTCACCTCGTTAATACTTGGCGGCGTAACCAATGAGTGCGATTTGATAGTCAAAGGTTCGCTGAATGGCCAAGCGCGGGGCTGGCTGCTGCAGGCTAACGGTTCATTTGTTGACGATACAGGCAACAGCATCAGTGAGGCTGCACTCCGTGCGCTACCGGCTTCTGCAGGGCCACTAACGTTCACTTGCACCGTACCTGGTTCAGGTGTGCGCATGGCCATAAATCGGGATGAAGACGCTCTCCTTGATGGGCTGGATAACTGCCCTGCCACCGACAATAACAGTCAACTCAATAGCGACGGCGATAGCCAAGGTAACGCCTGTGATCTTGACGACGATAACGATGATTTAACTGATGCCCAGGAGATAGCGATTGGTACAGATCCAATCCTTTATGATACCGATGGTGATACCTTTAATGATGGCTTTGAAGTTGCGCAGGGTTCAGATCCGCTATCAATAATATCGACGCCTGAAACTATCCACATCCCTCTCTTACCGTGGCTGGCCAGCTTTATCCTATTTATGACAATGGCCGGCATCGCTAGCCGTCGGCACACTTCTCAAAAAGCATCGAACTAAATGCTGAAAACAACCAAAATCTATCGCGCGGCACGATTACCTCTGGCTTTAACCCTGCTAGTTTTAGCTGCGTTCTATTTTAATAACCGGGCGCCACAAGACTTTGCCTACGAGCCAGCAGTGATTAACTCATCAACCGAGCAGATCACGCCACAAGCCGACAATGAACAGGGTGAAGCTCCGACGGCTGAACCAGAAATGTACAAACCCAAAACACGCGAAGACCTTATAAAAACCTCTGCTAGCAACGCGCGCTCAACCGAGCCACCCGATATTATGGCCAATAGCATTAAACTACTCGCCGACCCCAGCGGAGGATTCACCATTCCCGCAGGTGGAAGCGCCTTCCAGATCACACTGACAGAGCTTGATAGCAATCTAATACTGCGAATTCATAATCCCGGGCTCGCGCCAGGCGCTACGCCACCGCATGTTCGTATCATTAACGATACTGGCCGATGGATTGCCGACACAGCCATCGTCGCTGATATTATCGAAGTAAAGCTGCCCAGTCATGGCTTAGCATCAGGCGTGCATATGGTCGACATAACTCACGCGACGCAACACCATGCCGCGCAAGGCCGCTTCTTACTTGATGTGACATTGCCTTAACGTTTTATACGTTTCCTTAAAATATCCGCAAGGATTATTGTGCTGGAAGCTTTGTACTTTCGATAGTTTGTAACCATGTTGCCAACTGCTCCGCGCCACCAAGCAACTCACCATCGACAAAAACTTGCGGTGTAGTAGCCGCGCCGCTCACTGCTGCTAGTAAGCTAAGGCTGTGCCCGCCTTTACCCAGCTCAATTTCTTCAAAATTAAATCCTGCATCATGCAGTTTTTGTTTAGCTGTGGTGCAATATCCACAATTAGGTTTAGTAAAAACAGCAACGCGCTTTGGCAGAACTGCCGTTGGATTGAGATAATTTAGCAGCGTGTCGGCATCCGATACTTTAAAGGGGTCGCCCGGCTCATTGGGTTCGATAAACATTTTCTCGATGACACCATCACGCACAAGCATCGAATAACGCCATGAGCGCATGCCAAAACCCAACTCATCTTTGTTGACCAGTGCACCCATGCCCTGACTAAAAAGACCACTGCCATCGGGAATAAATTCAATGTTGTCAGCTTGTTGATCCGCGCGCCAAGCCTGCATAACAAAGGCGTCGTTAACCGAGACACAGGCAATACTATCGACACCACACGATTTGAAAGCAGGCACTAACTCGTTGTAGCGCGGCAAATGAGTGCTTGAGCAGGTTGGTGTAAACGCGCCTGGCAAAGAAAAAACCACCACGGTTTTACCGGCAAACAGGTCGCCGCTAGTTAGCGGGACAAAACCTTCATTGCTTAGCGTTTGAAAAGTTACATCGGGAACGCGCTGGCCACTTTTATCTTGCATTGTCATGGATACTCTCCTGAATTGTGAATGCATGTCGATTGAGGAGAAGCATAGAGGCAAAAGGCACATAACTAAAATCGTTTGTTTTTATGAAAACGATAGCTTTTACAAATGCATCAGGTGGGAGGTCTGACGAAAATCAGGCGCTATTAAGCAGTAGCTTCCACTCTTAACACAGTGTTGTTATTAGGTTCGGGAGGCAACTTATTGCGGGCATTGTTGAGCGAGTTAGTGATTGGCGTGGCTAGCAATGCGACAGGCAACCGTGGCCGCATCAAGTCAGTCAGCACATCCTGCGACTGCCCGTGCTGCAACCAAGCTTTAGCGCTTTCAATATCGAGCAAAAGTGGCTGACGCTGATGAACAACCTCAAAATGACTGACCGCAGCGGTGGTGAGGATCGCGCACGAATAAATCTCATGATCGCCCTGCTGCCACTGCTCCCAAATAGCAGCAAATAAACAGATGCTTTGCTCGCAAGCAATTTCGTAGGCTTGCTTATGGCCCGCTATCGTTTGCCATTCAATAAAAGAACTCGCCGGAATAATTGCGCGCTGATGTTTAAACGGTTGAGCAAAAGCCTTGCTGCTTGCAACCGTTTCGGCACGGGCATTAAACATAGCAAATTTTTGCGAGGGCTCTTTTACCCAACGAGGGGTCAGCCACCAACGCATGTCTTGCGCCCCATAAACCGTCTGGCTACCAATGCTTGGTGACTGCTGATAAATGGTCATTACCGGCTCGGTGGGCGCAATATTATACCTAGTAGGTACGGAAGCCCTATCTAGATTTAGCGCCTGCAGCACATCATGTAATTGCGGGCTATCGATTAAATTAAAGCGACCACACATAACTTATGAACCATTGCAGGCTAGCGGGACGCTTCCAGCCAATGCTTAATAGCCTCAGCTGTTTGTTCCGGCCCTTCTTGCGGCGCCAAATGGCCTAGACCATTTAACTGCTGGACCTGTAAAACACTCGTATCACAGTTATTAAAGCGACTCACCAACTGATCATAACGCTGCTGACTAAAAAGATTAGAGTGCTCACCTCTTAGCAATAATGTTGGCACCTTGACGGATTTTAAGTAGGGCCAAACATAGGCCGTACTTTTGAAATTATGCGCCTCCCACAGTGGGGAAAAACGCAACTTCAGCCCGTCGGCACTTTCTTCTAAGCCACCTTGTGCATAATCATACAACGCGCGACGAGTAAAACCTCGGTAAGTTGAACGCTTGGCGATATAAGCTATAAAAGATTCGCGATCAGGCCAGACATCGCGGCGAGCCTGAGTCGATTTAATTAAAGGCAACCGATCCTTTAACCAATTGGGTGCTACTTTCATATAAATAGCTCCGCCTAGGCGTGGCACTGTCCCCGGATCGATCATCACTAGTGATTTAAACAAGTTGGGCTTTTGAATGGCCGCCATTAGACCAATGGTGGCTCCCAGCGAATGCCCCACATAATGAATAGGTTGGTCGTAATTGTGCTCTGCAAAAGCAAGAAAATCACTCACATGATTACGCCAGTTTACATGGCCATGTGGCTTACCCGCATTAGGCCAAGCTCCGCGATTGTCTAATGTTGTCACGCTATGGTCAGCCAGCAATTGCTCAATAAAATAATGGTAAGTCGCAGCAGGCAGACCATTAGCCGGCGCAAAATGCAATACCTCCTTACTCTGACTAAAATAACTTTGCCAACTGGCCAGGCCCGTGCCAAAATCTGTCTGCTGCATTGCATACGGCGATTCGTAGGGCACTGCGCGTTGCCCGATAGTATCCATTTATTGATCTTCCCCTTTAGAAGTTGGGCCACTAGCCCCGCCCCTATAATTGGCTTTTGCCTTGGCTGCCCTACTGTCGTCATTGCCAACCGGCTCATCGGCGATTTCGTCGTCCATTAAAATATCTTCACCACTTGCAGCAAAGTGCAGCGCCATATCAAACGCTTTATCGGTGAATAGTCGCACTCGCTCAAAACCCTCATCGGATAATTGCCTCGCCGCATCACGCTTACGATAAATTTGTACAATTTGCATTTCTCGCTCAGCTTCAATAACGAGTTTATCAATACCAATTTTTTCCAGCATATTTGAAATGCGCGGGTTGTACGTTCGTGCATATTTCAAAATAAACGGTAATGGATTATTACGCGCGTAGAATGAAGCCAGGCGCAGCAATATTTCAAACGGCAACGCCGCACTGCCGTCTTCAATAGCTTTGAGTATATCCGGATTCTTTAGATCAATCGCGCCAGCTAATTCATCGAGCGTCACACCAGTAACCTGACGTAAATCTTTCAGAGACCGCCCGGCGATGCCCATGCGCTCAAGCTGCTCGGGCGTACTATTTAGGACTCTGTTAGCTTGATCAAGTGTTTTGCCCGCAGCATAGGTTAAGGCAGCGCCTGATACGCCCTTAACCCCATCAAATAAAGCTCCGAGACCTTCTAGCGTCGACATTATAGGGTCGCGCGCAGATTGCCCAGCAAAGTCGTCTTGCGAGGGGTCTACGAGCTCAGCTGCTAGCTCATCCTCAAACGTTGCCACTTGCTCGCTAACGGTGGTTTTTCCATCGCCCTTTGCATCTTTATTTGTATCCATGCCCATTTTGCTACTCCTGCAGGCTATTTACTCAATCTGTTGCCGCACATGGTTAATTGTCATGCTAAGTTTTGTTAACCCGCTCAATCAGTGGCAGCACCTGTATCTCCATTTATTTTACTGCAAAATGATCCTCGTCATAAGATGACAACACAACTGATTGATAGAATTAACCCGTTCGTTGAAGATGCGCCGCCCCAGCGCCATTAAAACTGACGTGGAGAGTTTGCCGTGATACGCAATAACGATAGGTTTCGAGAACTGCTACACAATAAAAAACAACGCGTGGAGGAACTGATCGCGCACACCAATAAACACTTGTATCGTCGTGAAGAGCCCTACAGCCAAGACTTCGCGGAGCAGGCCGTAGAGGTTGAGAACAACCCAGTTGTTGAGCAACTCAACGAAGACGGCAAGGCCAGCTTAGCTAGAATCAACAAAGCGCTTAAAAAACTCGACGCAGGCTACTTTGGCTTGTGTGAAGATTGCGGCGAGCCTATTGATCAGGACCGCCTCATAATCGTGCCCACCGCCCCCTGGTGTATTGACTGTGCAAAACTGCGCGAATAGCTCAGCGTAACTTGGCTAAGCGAACAATATTCTGTCTCGCATCGACCAGCCTTCAGCACCCAGACGAATTTTTCAAGGCAATCGACTGCATGCGCAAAATCGGCGAGAAAACACAAGCTTTTGATGCTTGCGCGCACTCGGGCCAGATCATAGAATGCCACTCACCGATTAGCTGACTTAATCCGCCTTACCATTGGCTAAACTTTTGGCTTAACCATTGAAAACCAGCCGAAGTGTCAGCTCCGCGCAAACCTCGAAAACCCAGTTTTATTTAGTGCCCATTAAAAAATAACCTCACTTAGGAAACTACATAATGAAATCCTCTAATCGATACTGGCTCATCCCTGCTTATGTTTCTCTTTTGGCTGCATTTAGCAGCCTGAGCTTCGCCGACTCGTATAAAGTGCAAATTGATTTAGATGGCCTTCACAGCGATGCTGACTTAGGCGCGCAGCAAGAGACTTATCGTTTACGCAATACGTTTTATTTTAAAACAATCGATACTGCACAGGCTATTTATCAAGAGGCAGCATTTCTTAATAAAGCATCATCAATATCGCTGTCTGTTGCCAACAATGAAGAAACCCTATCGTCAATCGATGATAGCTGTTGCGCTTGGAGCGTTGATGGAAAATACATCTTAAGTGAACGCTTTATTTTTCAGGCCGCCTATAATAGTAATTCGATCAATGGTGTAGACGAAACTAACCTTGGGCTAGGTGCTGGTTTTTATATCAATGACACAACGTCTTTTGTCGTCGGCTTTACTCAAAAAGATATCGACGATGCGGACAAAGATTTCAATACAACATCGATCAGCTTAAAAAGCGTCATCGATGTTGATGGCGAAAAAACAGCTGTGGGTGATTTAACAGCTTCAGTCAGCGAAAATGTAGGCGCCAATACGGTAATCGAATTAGATGGCAGCATGGACTACTATTTTACGCCCCGATTTAGCTTAGGCGGCCGCTTTGCAGCATCATTACCCAACAACGGTAACGACACAAACACCTACGGCATACAAGCTCGCTACTTTATTGCCGATTCTTTTTCTGTCGGCGCATCTTTTGCCACCACTATATTTCAAGAGGAAGAAGACACGGCCAGCATTGATAATACCGATACCTTCACGCTCACGCTCACAGGTCGCTTGTAAACGCCCAAAACAAACTGATCTAAGTGGATTTTCTTGTCAGTGTATGTCGCCACTGCCGGGCTAATGGCGAACACTAGCTTCAACTGCGGCTGTTTATTCGCAAGCTGACTCAATCCAACCATGCCGGTCGCGAGCGACCGCTTTAACAGGAGATATACGATGGGCCGTGCCTATCAAAACCGCAAAGACTCAATGGCAAAAACGTCAGATGCCAAAGCACGCGTTTATAGTAAGTATGCTAGAGAAATTTATGTCTGCGCCAAATCGGGCGGTATCGACCCCGATGGCAATTTGACGCTTCGCAGCCTGATTGAACGTGCAAAGAAAGATCAAGTGCCTACGCACGTGATTGATAAAGCCATCGACAAAGCATCGGGCGGAGCCGGCGAAGATTTCGAAGTGGCGCGCTACGAGGGATATGGCCCGGGCGGATCGATGGTGATTATCGACTGCCTCACCGACAATGCTACCCGCACATTTAATGATGTACGTTTATGCTTCACTAAAAATGATTGCAAAATTGGCACCCAAGGCACGGTCATGCATATGTTTGACCACGTTGCGATCTTTGTTTTTAAACACGACGACGAAGACGCCGCGCTTGAGGCTTTAATGATGGCCGATGTTGATGTAGGCGAATTCGAAAATGAAGACGGGATGATCACGGTCTTCGTTCCGCATACCGAGTACTTCAAAGCCAAGCAATCACTTACCGAAGCCTTTGGCACGCTCGCATTTGAAATCGATGAGATTCAATTTGTGGCACAAAACACTACGGCCGTAGCAGCCGAGCATGCTGAGAGTTTGGAAAAATTTCTTGCCATGATCGATGACCTCGACGATGTGCAGCGTATCTATCACAATGTAGAGAATGTGTAACCGCCCCCCGTTGAGCTTACATAAGCCGCCTTAGCGCCCGGTGTCCGGGCGCCCCGTCCTCAGAGGCTGAGCAAGCCAGATTTAAATATATTTTACAATAAGTTGGAGGGTTATATTAAAGTAAATTATTTTTTCGTTATGTTTTCTGTGCCTCGGCATACTTCAACCATCAATACGCACTTGCATCACGGTTATGTCGCTCACAGCTCTTAAGAATGCATCACTTGCTTCAACTTAACGCTCACCCAAATCAATAATGAATACCTTGCACACTAAGCCATTTGTTGTTCGTGACGGGCTAGATTTTTAGCGTGCTTAATTTTAAAAATACTAGGCCTCGGGCTATAGTACAGATCCATTTAACAAGATATTTTTTTCTCTTACTTCTGGAGCCACAAAAATTTTAGCAAGACAAACCCATACAATACTCAACCGTTTTCGCTATCGTTTAGGCGAACATGATGCTGTTTTACCACTCGCCGTACTTGGTGTTATATCAGGTTTGTTGACCGGCATTGTCATTAGTTTATTTCGCTTAGCCATTGAAGCTGCCTCGCACTACACCATTGAATCGTTAGCTGATACGCCGAACCAGACCATACCGTTTAGCCTTAGCGCTTTGCTCCAAGCAACGACCGCAAGCGCAACCAATACTGACCGCTTTGAAATGCTCAATACCGCGTTATGCTTTGGCCTGCCTTTAGGCGGCGCAATATTGCTTGGCCTAGTCTATCAACTGCTGCCAAAACACCTTCACTATACGGGTTTAAGCCATGTGCTGGTGACGCTGCACAAACACAACGGGCGCGCGCCTTTTGCTAATGGCCTAGTGCAATTCTTTGGCGGTATCGTTGCGCTAGCCAGTGGTCAATCAGGTGGCCGCGAAGGCCCTGCCGTGCACTTAGGTGCGGCAGTGAACAGCCTCCTATCGAGCCGTTTACATCTGCCGCACAACAGCATGCGCACGCTCATTGCCTGTGGCGCCGCCGCCGCCATTGGCGCATCATTTAATACGCCCATTGCCGGCGTTATTTTTGCAATGGAAGTCATCATCATGGAATACACCCTCATCGGGTTTGTTCCCGTTATTCTCTCCGCTATATCGGCAACGACCCTCTCGCAAATTATTTTTGGTGATGCGCGCGTCTTTAACGTGCCCGATATGAGCATGAGCTCACATTGGGAAATCCCCTATTTAGCCTTACTCGGCTTTGCCTGTGGGTTTGCCGCACTGCTTTTTATGCGCATTCAATTACTCACACAAAAATTGCAGCACTGGCCGGTGCTCATTAAATTTACTCTAGCGGGTTTGTTAACGGGAAGTTTGGCCGTATATTTACCCGGCGTTTTAGGTATCGGCTACGATAGCGTTAATACTGCGCTAGCTGGCAACTCACATTGGCACTGGTTATTGATGTTGTGCCTGGCCAAAATCATCGCAACAGCAGTCAGCAGTGGCATGGGTATGCCCATTGGCATCATCGGCCCCAGCTTAGTTATTGGCGCCAGCTTAGGTGGATGTCTCGGTTTTTTTGGTGCCGCTTGGATACCCGAGCTCTCCTCCGATACCGGCTTCTATGCACTGTTAGGCATGGGCGGCGTAATGGCGGCCCTATTAAATGCGCCTCTGGCCGCTATTATTGCGATTTTGGAATTGGCCCATACACCCGAGGCCTTACTGCCGGGCATTATTGTCATCGTTATTGCCACGCTATGCTCCGACCAAATTTTTGGACAAGACTCAGCCATTGCTGCGGTTTTAAAAAGCCAAGGCATAAACCTTAGTACTCACCCGGTAGCGCAAGCTCTCAACCGCATTAGCTTGAGCGCTGTGTGTGATAGAAATATAGAAAAAATAGACCCTGTGGTGAGTGCGCAGCAGCTAGAACGCATCTCTCAAGATGAGCCACGGGCGGTAGTTCTGCAACGCGACACCGACCGCTATTATTTAATAACACGCAAAGAATTTTTGCAGTGGTATGAAGCACTATCGATGGATGAGAGAAACCACATTCGCACTATCGATCATCTGCTAGAAAGCTTAAAGCGAGCACACATACCCGTTCAATCTTTACAGCAAATCGCCATTGAATCAACGGTGACCGAAGCACGCGATGCCTTGCACAACAATAAATGTGACGGTCTCTACGTTATTGACCATTTCGGCCCGATGCGCGGCATTCTGCGCAAGAGCACGTTAGAAAAATTAATTGCCAGTTGGTAGAAAGGTTTTTCAACGAATCACTTGCAGATTTTTTTAGCTAAGCCGCAGGCGCGTTGGCGGCGAGCGCCGTCATTTTCTGATCGTATCTTACGTGCCACTGCGACCAAGCATAATGGTCAAGTGTCGGACACTGTGGCCTTGCTTGAGGTTGCTGCCATTGACATAGCTTAGCTACTATTGCATCAGCATTAATTGCAGGTGTTGGATGCCAGTCATACAAATACGCTGCAGCGAACTGCTCTGGATAGACCAGCTGATTAGGTAACAACGGCAAACAACCCTGCTGTGCAGCCTCAAGAATAGCAATGCCTTGAAAATCGTGGAGCGCAGTCGAGAGGACGACATCACAAGACTTGAGCAAGCTTACATATTTTATGCGCGATTCTACAAAACCCCATTGCCCCATGCGTAAACAACTTGATGGATGCTCGCCAACGCTGAGTAACTGCTTAATCTGCTCAAAACTCTGTGGCCATTGTCGAAACTGCTGGCCCACTACATGGATGGTGCAATGCAAACCGCTGTCTTGCAACGCAATGATTAAGGCCAATAAATGCTCTGGGCCCTTGTCGTATTCCCAGCGATGATTCCAAATGAGTTGGCAAGGTCGATCGGCACCCCATGCCAAGGGAAAATTGTTATGCGAGCACTCATCGCTTGATGCACGGTCGGTATCCAGCAGAGATGCGGACAAAAGTTGTGAACCCTCGTTATGCAACGGCACGGGCAGGATGTCGGCTTTGTTAGCAATACTAGTCAGTAGAGCGGGGCTCCATTTTTCGGGCAACCTTGCCACCAGTTGCCGCATGCCCGCCAGAGCTGTAGAGCGATTCCATTCGGAATTAAAGCTTATGGCATCAGCACACAAACAGCCATATAAAAACACCATCTGCGGCTCAAGTAATGCGCTTTTATTATTCGTCGTTTGCGTTGAACTCGGATAGGCGAATTGATTTTCGTGACAGTAGAGCCATAGCGGCACGTGCGCTAAGTTGGCAAACAAACCTCGCAATGTCACTATATCAACCAACGAGGTCGCAATTAATAGGTCATAGTCTTGCTCTAGCGCCACGCGCTGCTCTAACAACCAGCTAATAGGATTAGTGCGCACCCGAAAATTAAAATAGCGTGGCGGCAAGCTCAACACGGTCCAATCAACATCGGGGAAATTTTCGACCATGCCTTCGCGCCAATAGCGATGACTCAATGCATCATAAGCAGACAACAATAAAACACGCATGATCTAACCGTCAAACTGGCAGAGGAAGAGACGCGATCGCATTTTGCAGTGGCGAGTGCGGAGGTATATAAAAAACTAAGCCTACAAGCGAGCGTAAAACGCCTTGAGCGCTTCGTGCATCAACAGTGCATCATGAGTGCCAGCCAACTCTCGTATGGAGTGCATGGCAAATGTAGGCAAGCCAATGTCGAGTGTTTTGATTCCCAATTCACTCGCAGTAATTGGACCAATCGTACTACCGCAAGCCATGTCACTGCGCATAACAAAGTTTTGCACAGGAATATCTCGCGCACTACAAATAGCGCGAAAGACGGCCTGCGTCTCACTATTTGATGCGTAACGCTGATTTGCATTAACTTTGATAACCGGGCCGCCGTTCATAAGAGGCGCATGGTTGGCATCGAGCTTGTCGGCATAGTTAGGGTGCAGTGCATGGGCATTATCGGTAGAAATAAGCATGGAGCAAGATAAAGCTCGAGCCAGATTATTCGGCTCTGATTCAATGCGCTGAAGCACCTGTGACAAAAATGGGCCACCTGCCCCAGCGGCTGTTTGACTCCCCACCTCTTCGTGATCACTACACACTAAGAGTGACCAATCCGCAGCGGGCCCCGATTCATCACAAGCATGAATTAAGGCTTGAGTGTCGACATAGCACGAGAGCAAGTTGTCCAGCCTTGCTGCGGCAATAAAATCACCGTGCAAACCAACAATGGCTGCTGACTGAGTATCGTAAAGATACAGTTCATGATCGAGAACTTTTTGCGCGGCCACGCCATTGTCTGCCGTTTGGTTACGCTCAACTTGCTCAAGTAGCAACTGCTGAAAATCACCATCACTTGCTTGTGCATTGGCGCTTAACAATACCGGCAAATGCAGCTGAGGATTAATGGTCCGAGCCGTATTAGCTTCACGATCTAGATGAATAGCCAGGCTGGGAATTGTTGCCACCGGACATTTAAAATCAACTAACGCCGCTTGAATCGCTCCAGAGCTATCGGAGTAATGCACACGGCCTGCAATCGACAAATCTCGATCAAACCACGGGTTCAGCAGCGCGCCCCCATAGACCTCTACACCTAGTCTCCAAGCATTATGCTTATGCAGATCTGGCTGCGGTTTTATTTTCAGGCAAGGGCTATCTGTATGCGCCCCCAACATTCGCCAACCGCATTCAGCCACAGGCTCTACCCCTTGCTGCCAAGCGATCAAAGAAGATTGATTGCGCATGACGTAATATTTTTCGCCCGCTTTGAGTGCCCAGCACTCACTCTCATCCAGTAACTGAAAGCCCGCCTCGGATAATAGTTGACTCATACTCTGTGTGGCATGAAAAGGCGACGGCGACTGATCAATAAAATTGCAAATCCCGCGATTAATGCCCGAGCGTTGCTCAATCATTGTGTTGGCCTGTTTGTCATGCTCGATAGTCATACATTTTCCTGCAGGGGATTATAGGTTTAGCCACGCTTTATTACGGCAAGTTTTTATTACATCGATAAGCCTATTGTAGTAATCAATAGCCTATCAAACCATAACTTCTTTGCAGCCGCACAATTAGCCCATGCAAGGCGGCCTGTCTGAGGTGCCATATAAACAAAGGCTGCTAGACCCTAGCTAAATTTGATAGGCGAACTTGCTGAGGCAAGCAGAGATTGGGCGCGAAGCATCGGTACTCAGCAGCACGAGCTAAACAACAATATGCCCGAAGTATTTGTGGCTAAACAAAGGTATCGACACCAACAATCAATTCGCTACCGGCAGGCGCCGTGGCCGAACCCAAGCTCTGAGTCGACAAATAGCTAAGCACCGCATTGCTTTGTGCCGAAGACAAGTTTTCAAAGGATGGACTGGCGCGAAAGCGCTGACTACTTTCTTGACTATCAAGCTGACTCACCGATGTGATAGCGCGGCGCTCAGATCCGGCATCTAGTTCCGCAAATTGCCGCTGTGCCTCACCACGCTGATCGCTTACCTCGCCACTTTTATCATCAATTTCAACAATGGCCGGACGCGAGCGCGCCTCTCGCCCCTGGACGGGAAGATAGGTAGAGCCATTGGTAACTGACGAAATGGGCAATTAGCCGTCCTCAACTGAAACTTGTCCGCGCCTCGAGCCGCGTTTAAAGCGGTGCTGCGCTGAGTAAGTGCGCCCGATTATAGCGCCTGTCGATGCTCGCGCAAGGGCCTGATCACCGCCTAGCCCTTCCAATGCCAACGCGGCACACTGCGGCGACACTAAACGGGCAATGTGGCGGTTTGGCACGCTGCAGGCTCAAGCGCCTGACGTAAGCATTAGCACAATCAACGCCAAGCCAAGAACCAGTCGATACCAAACAAATGGCATGAGCCCAATGCGCTCAATTACGCGCAGAAATAACGCAATACAACACCAGGCACTCACCGCACTCACCAACACTGCGGTAAATAATTGCGGCCAATGGACGATCGTATTTTGCTCAAATAACTCGATACTGAGCAGGCAACCAGCGCCAAAAATAATCGGAATAGATAATAAGAAAGAAAAGTTTGCGCCCTCTTTTTTTGACATGCCCAGCAGCACCGCTGCAGTTATGGTCACGCCCGAGCGTGAAGTGCCGGGCACCAGCGCAAATACCTGAGCCACACCAATGAGCATAGCCAGCCTAAAACTCAGCGGCAGCGCTTGAGCGTTGCGCCTACTGCGCCACTCAGCTATACCGAGCAATAAACCAAACACCAACGTGGTGGTTGCAATTACAGCGGTTGAACGCAAATGAGTGCCAATAAAATCTTTCGCTAAAAACCCCACCGCCACCGTCGGCAACGAAGCCAGAAGGAGCATCCAGGCTAATTGTGCCTGAGGATCTTTTACCCAGCTTTTAACGCCAACTCCCGAGCGGCCATTGAGTAGTAAAGGCATAGACGCAAAGCTTGCGAGCCAAGCCCGCGCCATTGAGCGCAACTCATGCCTAAAATAAAAAATAACCGCACTGAGTGAGCCCACATGCACGGCTACATCAAATAGCAGTCCTTGATCGGGCCAATGGAGCAGCTGCGCCGGCAAAATTAGATGCGCCGAGCTCGAAATAGGCAAAAACTCGGAGACCCCTTGAATGAGGGCCAAAAAAAATGTTTGGATGAAATCCATTTAAAGCAGATACCCGGTTGGTCAAAAACGAGAGCGCGCTAACGTCATTAAATAAAATCACTGTTCAAAAGCTAGCGTCAAGTATTCACCAAGTGTTAAGTCATAACGCAGAACATTCGGTTTTTATCATCGAGACGCCGCCCTTTATTATCAAGCCTATAAAAGCATAGCAGTTCAAATTGCCTTAGTCGGTAACCTTATCGCGCACATAAATGGGCCGCAACTCGGTAGACTTAACGGTTTCTCCACGCATAAATTTATGCTCGGCCAATCCTATCACCCCGACTACCGACGGCGACGCATAGCAGCCATCAACACTCAAAAGAGTACTAGCCCACTCAGGCATCTGCGCCCGATAAAGCAAGCCCGACCCGACAATATACCTCGCTGTGTTACCCACCGCCAATTCACTCAACGTCGTATTATGATTATTGAGAAATGACAAGTCTGGCGCCCTCGGCAACTCGCCAGGCGGCACTACCTGCTGCTCACCTACGAGCCTGACACTGCCATTTTCGCTGCAATACCAACCGCAATAGACCTCGCTCTTGCGTGCATCGATAGTGGCTAAAACCATAGCGCCAGCGCCTGTTTCTTGTTTGTGATCAGTGTAGAAATCTAACGCCAATGCCGCGAGCGAAGATACCGGCACAATAGGTAACTGAGCGGCAAACGCTAAACCCTGCGCAACAGCAATACCAATTCGTAACCCAGTAAAAGAACCCGGACCTACACACACCGCAATACAATCCAAACGTTGCATATCGAGGCCTGCCTGTTCGAGAACCTCCTCAATCAGATTTAATAAGATTCGCGAGTGCGATGGCTTTTGCTCCGTGCGCTGAAGCAAAACCCCGTCATGTAACAGTGCCACCTGACTGTGTGTACCGCTGGTTTCCAGCGCAAGAATATTCAAAAAATGGGTCCCGTGTGAGTAAGTAAGGAAAGCAAACCTTAATAGGATTCAAATGTTACACTAAAAGCTGGACGCACAAGCTAAGCAATGCCTTTTGCCACGTTATTAAAACAACAAACCTAGCGAATTTTCCGAGCAAACATGACCACGCTATCTAGCACGCCCATTGCGAAACAAAAGATCGCCGGACTTGTGTTGGCTGGTGGCCGCTCCCGTCGCTTTGGAAGCATCGATAAAGGACTGCAACTATGGCGCGGATTACCACTCACTGAACATGTTGTCAGAAGACTTGCACCGCAGGTAAGCAAGGTAACCATCAGTTGCAATAATAATTTACAAAGCTATCAGCAGCTGTCAAAAAAATATCGCCACCCTTATTACACTCAGCATCAACCGCTGATATTGCGTGATTCAGTACTACCTGCCGACAACGGGCCGTTATCGGGAATCTTTGCTCTGCTCGACTGGTACGATAAAAGAACTAATCATGAGGGCCTCAACACACTTAGCCATATCATGGTATGCAGTTGTGATAGTCCCGTCATACCGCTGGGTTTGGTGAATGATCTGGCGAAACATCTCGACCAAACAGACAGCAGCGCGGCCTATCCGATAGTCGATGGTGATCATATACGCCTACTATTACTGCTGGAGGTGGAGACTGCAATACAGGCTATGCGACAAACACTCGATGAGTTCTGCGAATCGCCTGCCAATCTCTCAGTGAAACACTGGCTAAAGCGACTCATAACCAGCACTGTGCCACTTTCGGGCGGCGGTATTGGCGTTAATATTAATTATCCCTCGGACTTTGCCAAACTCGAGCAGCACGGTCCTTAAAAACAACCAGAAGTACCTATCCAAGAGGTCGGCAATCTTTTCGTATGACGCATGTTCACAACAAGTATTGGCTGTTTTGCATGCACGTCTTTTATGCAGGCAAAAAAAACCCCTCACTAGGAGGGGTTTTTCAGCTTAGCCCTTGCGGGGTCGGCCCGGCTTACGTTTAGCCGTTTTCTTTACAGCTTTCTTCTTGGCTACCTTCTTTTTAGCTACTTTTTTCTTAACGACTTTCTTTTTAGCTACTTTTTTCTTAGCAACCTTCTTTTTAGCTACTTTTTTCTTAGCAACCTTCTTTTTAGCTACCTTTTTCTTGGCAACCTTCTTTTTAGCTACCTTTTTCTTGGCAACCTTCTTTTTAGCTACCTTTTTCTTAGCAACCTTCTTTTTGGCTACTTTTTTCTTAGCGACCTTCTTTTTGGCTACTTTTTTCTTGACTGCTTTTTTCTTAACTGCCTTTTTCGCTGCTTTTTTCTTCACAACTTTCTTTTTAGTTGCTTTTTTCTTGGCTACAACCTTTTTCTTGGCTGCTGTTTTCTTTTTCACTGCCGTTTTCTTCTTAGCAGCTACTTTTTTCTTGGCCTTGCGTTTAGTCGCGGCCTTCTTTTTTACCATTGCCATGTTGAGTCTCCTCACGTTACATGTTGTTGTCTAGACAAATACAATTTCAACGTTGATCGATCAAAAGCCAATAAATTAAATACTGCGCTTAAGCAATCTAAGGGAATAAAAAATAACTCTCTAAGAAAACTCAACATTTAACAACTGACACTTCATCTTAGTTAAAAAGTAAACTAAATTCACGCTCTTGCAAGGTTTTTTTTGTGAAAAAATGAATTTTTATGCCGGTTTTGGAAAAAAAAACTCTGTTATCTCTTTAAACAGACAATTTATTCAATTTAATCGTTAGTTATTCAAAATAATATTAATAAAACATTATTTTCTTTTTTCCCAATTTAAGACAATAAGTGTTACTTAAAAAAACCACACATTCTGATCACCGCACAAAAAATGCCGCGCACCAATGTAAAAAAAAGATGCTTTTTTTAATGACCGAGGTGGCAGATTTTGACTAGAAAGGTTTTTTTGGGTAACAACAAGCCCACTTTGCAAAGATAAAAACAGATTGAGCGCTGCAAGCCTGTTTATACTCAACAGCGATATAAAACTGATTGTAAATAACCGAATCAGAGGGTGCGCACGTCTAAAAAAGAATTTTTATTCGTTATATTTTAGATATTCACCCAAAACTGTTGCAAAGCATGCGATAAAAACAGCCATGGAGCATTGCCTACCAATTTTCTTACGTAATTCACTCACCTATTGAGAGGGCTTTAGATAAAACGCTCAATCAAACTGCCAAATGCGATAAAAGCCGTATAAAAATAAAAACTCAATTTATTGACCGCGGTGGACAACATTATTAGGGCAAATCACGATTGCAGTCCATCAAAGGCTAAAAACATACTTGATGTCAGTAAACCGCTTATTATTTTAAACAGTTAAGCACTTTCGCTTTAATTTCATCAACCGAACCCACACCCGCGACACTAAAATAGGACGGCGCTTGGATAGCGGTTGCAGTGTCAGGCTGCATCGTTTTATAAAATTCGACTAGTAACTCTGTTTGCTCATGATAAACAGACAATCTTTTCTTAATTGTCGCTTCTTGATCATCTTCGCGCTGAATGAGCGGCTCACCAGTCATATCGTCGACGCCTTCTTGCTTAGGCGGGTTGTGATCTACATGATAAACTCGGCCAGAACCTTCGTGCACACGTCGCCCGCCTAGTCGATTGACTATCGCTTCGTCATCTACGCAAATTTCTAATACATTATCGACCGGCACGCCTGCATCAATTAATGCTTGCGCCTGAGGAATAGTTCGCGGAAACCCATCAAACAGAAAACCGTTGTTACAATCAGACTTTTGAATACGCTCTTTAACCAAGGCAATAATAATCTCGTCAGAAACCAGCCCGCCACTAGCCATTACTTCTTTAACCTTTAAACCAAGCTCTGAGCCTTCTTTAACGGCTGTGCGAAGCATATCGCCGGTGGAGATTTGCGGTATACCAAACTCTTCCATAATAAATTGAGCCTGCGTGCCTTTTCCTGCACCAGGAGGGCCGAGCAAAATGATGCGCATAAACTACCTCTTATAAAATATAAAACGGCGACAACAGTAAACTTTAGCGTGGTTTAAGACACGCGACTGCATTCGCTTGTGACCACATAGATTGTTTTAACTGGCTGCTGGTAAACGTATAGACTCAACTCTAGTGAGCTTGACGGCTTTCTTTATGAGCGAACAATACACATTCCCCCAGCGGATAACAAGCACTCGACCAACATAGCCGGTTTGAGCAACTGCTCACAATGGGTTCAACACTGGCCATTCGAAAATACCCGATAACCATGTTCATATCTGTCGCTTAGCCTGCACCCATAATGCTTCAACACTACTCGATAAATCTGCATCTGCTGGATCATCTAACCCAGTTGATGCCTCGTTGCCTCTATCTAGCTGGCTTTTAACAAACTCTGCCCGCAGAGCAAATTTCTGATTAGCTTGACGTAAGCACTGCTCAGGGTTGAGCCCTGCTTTTCTGGCAACGTTGACACAACTAAATAGAACATCGCCAAGCTCGTCAGCTAACCGCTGCTTAGTAATAGTTCGGTGTGACTCGGCATGAGCATCGTTATCAACAACGGCTTCCTGTGCGCTGTTTAGAACGCCCTCCTCGCCGGACGGCATCGGGCGCATTGCATGCAAAACTGTTTCAAGCTCGCTCAGCTCACTGCTCAAACTAGCAAATGCACCGTGTATATCAGGCCAGTCGAGGCCAATACTGGCCGCACGCTTTTGCAATTTCACAGCACGTGACATAGCGGGCAGCGCCAGTGGCACATCGGCAAATAAACCCTCCAGCTGCTTATCTTTGCGTTCAAGCTGCTTAATGGCTTCCCAATTTTTGGCCACAGTTTCTGCATCGATGGCCACGTTCTGTGGCGTTATGTCGTTGGTGGGGTAAAGCACACCACGAGGAAATACATGCGGGTGTCTTCGCAACAATTTTTCGCAGACCCCCTGCACAACATCATCAAACTCAAACTCTTTGTTCTCATTGGCAAGCTGTGCCAGAAAAATCACTTGAAACAACACGTCACCCAACTCATCTTGCACTGCAGCTGTATCATTTTGCTCTATCGCTGCAGCAAGCTCATAAACCTCTTCAATAGAATAATTTATAATTGTCGAAGGGCTTTGGGCAAGGTCCCATGGGCAACCACCCACAGGCGCACGCAAACACTCCATGAGATAAAGTAAATCAGCAATGGTATACCGCATCAATAGCTCACTCGCTCGCAATTATTGAGTTTAAAGAGATTAAACGACGACTAGGTTTCTCTCTGTGCACTGATGACATTGGGCAGATTGCTCAGCCTACCCAAAACGTTGACCAGTTGATCGAAATTAAATATCTCTATATTGAGCTTCATATAGGCCGTATGACTCTCGCGGTCGGTATAGGTATTGACGTTAACAACGTTAACCCTCATCGCTGCCAACAACGTTGTGATGTCGCCTAACAAACCCGTGCGATCGAATGCCTCGATAGTCACATCAACAGGGAAACGCTCGCTACTGTGATCAGTCTCGGATTCATTCCAAGCCACGCTAATCACTCGCTCGGGGTGGTGTGCGCCGATTATAAGAAATTCATGGCAATCTTTTCGATGGATAGTCACACCCCGACCCAAGGTTACATAACCCTCAATTTCGTCGCCCGGTAGAGGCTTACAGCACTTAGCCATATGGGTCACTAAATTACCCACACCCACCACTGTCACAGAATCTCGTACGGCCGGTGACGAGGGTTTCACGGGCTTGAATAAAGATACCTGTAAATCCTCAGCCGCAACAAATAGATCCTCAGCTATGCGCAATACCTGGCTGGCACTAATATCCCCACCACCCAAGCCTGCATACATTTCGTCGACGTTTTTACAATGCAGATGCTCTGCCAGGATTTGGTAGTCCACGCTGGTCAAGGCCATGCGTTTGAAGTCACGCTCCAACAAGGCCTTCCCGTCTTCAATATTTTGTCCGCGCGCCTGCTTTTTAAACCATGCTTTTACTTTGTCTCGAGCCCGCCCAGAACTTAAAAATCCCAAGTCAGCTCTTAGCCAATCTCGATTAGGTTTTATTTCTTTGCCCGTAAGGATTTCAACTTGTTGCCCGTTTGAGAGCACGGTGTCGAGGGGCACAATACGACCATCGACTTTGGCACCTCGGCATCGGTGCCCCACTTCTGTGTGGACATGGTAAGCAAAATCGACCGGAGTAGAGCCGGCTGCTACGTCTACCACATGCCCTTGCGGCGTGAACACATAAATGCGCGTGCTGGCAAAATCCTCGCTAAGCTCTTGTGCCAAATCACCTATATCGCCCTGCTTATTATTGGCTCGCAGAGCTTTGCGTAACCATTGAATTTTTAACTCATAGCTCTGCGACTTAGCGTCAACGTCGGTGCCCTTATATAGCCAATGCGCGCAAACTCCCAGCTCCGCTTCACGATGCATATCGCGCGTGCGAATCTGCACTTCCAAAATTTGCGCATCAGGGCCAATAACCGCTGTGTGTAATGATCGATAACCGTTGATTTTTGGGTTGGCAATATAGTCGTCAAACTCACCAGGAATATTTCGCCACAAGGTATGAACCACACCGAGACTGGCATAACAATCGCGAAGCTCATCAACCATAATTCTGATAGCGCGGATATCATAAAGTTGATCAAAGGATATCCCTTTACGCTGCATTTTTTTCCAGATGCTAGATATATGTTTAGCGCGACCAGCAACTTCGGCTTCTATGCCCGCTTTTAACAATTCATTTTTAACGTGCTCGGTAACGTTTTCAATATAGCCTTGTCGGGTAAGCCGCTTTTCATCCAAAAGCCCCGCTATGTTTTTATAAGCATCAACATGTAAATAACGAAACGCTATATCTTCTAACTCCCATTTGATATGACCTATACCCAATCGATGAGCCAATGGGGCGTAGACATCGTTGACCTCACGAGCCACTCGCTGCTGGACATCGGCAGGCGCGTTCTTTAATTCTCGAATAGTTTGTGTACGTTCAGCCAGCTTAATCAAACCAACACGCACATCATCGACTAACGCGACAAGCATTTTTCGAATATTGTCGACCTGCGCTCCACGCTGGCCTAAAACGGGTTGTCTATCACTGTGCAACTCTGAAATGGCCGCCATGCGCAACACGCCTGCGATCAAGTCGGCGACTTCTTGCCCCAGTTGCGTGGCAATTTCGCTTTGCTTGACCTGATTGGAAGCCACTACCGGGTACACAACCGCAGCGATGAGCGATTCCTCATCCAGCTGCAACTCACTCAAAATGGCTGCCATCTCGAGACCGCTCTCAAGGTAGCTGGGTCTTTCGCGTTTAATATTTTCTGGGGTTTGTGGCTGTATTTTTTTAGCGAGCTCACAAGCCAGTTTCATGCGCTCTCGATCAGCTTCATCGTCAAAGCCCGGTAGCTGCGCAAGCCACGCATCCACATTAAATATGCCTTGCTTGGTCTCTGGAAGACGGCGAACCTGAACCATGTTTTCAGCCTACATCGCTTTTTAAAAAATTACTGAGAACCATCATCATTGAACACGCCGGTTGATAAATAGCGATCGCCTCGATCACAAATGATGGCAACAATCACAGCATTTTCTACCGTAGCTGCAACCTGCATTGCAGCGAATACCGAACCACCCGATGATACACCGCTGCAAAGGCCTTCGCGTTCAGCAAGTTCTCGCATTGTGCGCTCGGCATCCTTTTGGCCAATATCAAGTACCTGGTCAACTCCAGCTGCATCATAGATTTTTGGCAGGTAGGCTTGCGGCCAGCGCCTGATACCCGGAATACTCGCACCGTCTTGAGGTTGCAATCCAACAATCTGTATTGCCGGATTTTTTTCTTTCAAAAAACGCGAAACACCCATTATTGTTCCGGTAGTGCCCATTGAACTTACAAAGTGTGTAACGGTGCCCTGAGTTTGCTCCCAGATCTCAGGTCCCGTGCTTTCGTAATGCGCAGCAGGGTTATCAGGATTACCGAACTGATCAAGCACCCGACCTTCACCTCGCTCCTGCATCGCTAAGGCTAGGTCGCGAGCCCCTTCCATACCACAATCACTAGTCACTTCGATAAGCTTGGCGCCATACGCACTCATCGCCAATTTTCGTTCATCACTCATGTGACTAGGCATGATCAACACCATGCGATAGCCTTTTATCGCCGCTGCCATTGCCAATGCAATACCGGTATTGCCTGAAGTCGCTTCAATGAGCGTGTCACCAGGCTTAATTTCGCCACGAATTTCGGCTTGCCGAATCATGTTGACCGCGGGCCGATCTTTAACCGAGCCGGCGGGGTTATTGCCCTCTAGTTTAAGCAATATTTGATTACTACCGACATACAATCGCTGTAGCCGCACCATTGGAGTGCTGCCGACATAATCTTCGATGGTGGGAAATTCCACTAAGTTCGCTCGCTTATTTAAATTAAGGTTTCAATGATTGGCGTATTATAACGAAAGTCATGCCGATTGCCCCGACAATCACGCTAAGCGGGTAACAAAGTAGAGGATATAAATCTGATGGCCCGCCGGCATCATTCACTGAGCAATGCAGCTAACCCACTCGATCAAGCGACCTCGCTAATTAGCTCTTAGCTCTTGGCTCTTGGCTCTTGGCTCTTGGCTCTTAGCTCTTAGCTCTTAGCTCCTGGAGCTTAGATCTTACTCGGGAGCTACCCCTTAGCTGTAAAGCTCTCGGGTTCGGAGCGGCCGATCGCCAAGATGCGGAGCCAACGCTTCGCGCACAACCTGTTTTGCATAGCGACGCACCCGCGCATCACTAAAATCCGCCTCGCGTATTCTCATGATTACCCAGCCCGGAATGGAGCGCAATCGATTTCCTGCAGCCTCTGCACAGCAACGCGTAAAACCATGCCCTGAGTCGAAGCTATAGTGCAGCTCCTCGTTAATAGACGTGTGCTCGCCCCACTCCCGCTGAAAATCAATAGCAAAACCCAGATCTTCAAGTAATTGTATCTCGAACCTACGCAAAATCGCTTCAACCGAACTATTGATATCTACACTATCACTCGCCAGAGCGGCTAAGTCCTGTAAGGTGTTTTTATAAAGCAAATAGAGTCCATTTTCATGTTCGCTACTGGGTGCTAAACGCAACAATAACTCGTTCAAATATAGCCCCGAGTAAAGCACACTGTAACTTAGATTTGGCGCGGTGCTTATAGTTTCTACTTGCCTTACGGTTTTCAGTTCACCTCGCCCAAACCAGCTTAATGACAGCTCGCCAAAAGGCTGCAAAGTGCCTCTTAATCTGCCGGCCGCTTTGCCGCTACCATAGACCCCGCGGCATACAGCACTTAACAGCCCATGCTCAGTAAAAAACTCAACAATACTGCTGGTTTCTCGATATTGGCGCTGGTGCACCACGAATGCTTTGACATTCTCAGCGCGATTCATTGAGTCCTATCATTGGTCGGCATAACCTAAACTTTTTAGCATGCGCTCATCATCAGACCAACTACCTTTAACTTTTACCCAGAGTTTGAGCATCACTTTTTGATCAACTAACACTTCTATGTCGGCGCGCGCTTGACTACCGATCAGTTTAAGTTTTTCGCCTTTAACGCCAATCAATATTTTTTTCTGGCCGTCGCGCTCCACCCATATAACCGCGCTAATTGTAACGAGCTTACTCGTGGTTTTATATTGTTCTATCTCTACCGCAACTTTATGGGGCAACTCATCGCCCATCATTCGCATAATTTTTTCACGGACGATTTCTGCTGCCAGAAATCGTTCGCTGCGATCCGTGACTTGCTCGGCATCATAAAAATGAGCACGTGCAGGCAAGCGCTTTCGAATGGCTGCTTGCAGTGGCTCAAGGTTATAGCCAGTTTTGGCCGCCACGGGTACTACATCAGCCCAAGCCAGTTTGGCAGATAGCGCCTGAATGTGTGGCAACAACCGGTTCTTTTCCACTAGGTGATCCACTTTGTTGATTGCCAGAATAACCGGCGCACTCGACTGACGAATGCTTTGCACCACGTATTCATCTTCGTCGGTCCAATTGAGTCGATCAACGACAAGAATAATCGCATCAACATCTTCAATCGTACTCGTTGCTGCCCGATTCATGTAACGGTGAATAGCGCTGTCATGCTTGCGCTGGACACCAGGGGTATCGACAAAAATGGTTTGATAATCATCTTTCGTATCGATACCTATAATACGGTGCCGGGTGGTTTGCGGCTTGCGAGAGGTAATGCTAATTTTCTGGCCCAATAGTTTATTGAGCAATGTGGACTTGCCCACGTTGGGGCGACCGAGAATGGCGACATACCCGCAAAATTGCTTATCTTCATCGGTCATTAGCGAGTCACCAATGCCGCTAATTTGATTGAATTTACTCTCATAATATTTAAAGCCATGGTTAACGATTAATTTGGGGAGGCCTGCAACTTATCCAACATATTCGTTGCCGCCTGTTGCTCAGCCTCGCGACGACTATGACCTTCACCGCGAGTGGTATGAGCATACTGTTCAATGTGACAAGCCACGGTAAAAAATAACTTGTGATCGGGACCATCCGTGGCAACCACCTCATAACGCGGCAAACCAAGCTGCTTAGCCTGAGTCAACTCTTGCAGCTGCGTTTTGGCGTCTTTGCCCTCGTCCAGCAACGATATTTCATCAATCCTGCCAGCCAACAATCCGTTGACCACAATCTTACATCGATCAAAATCACTATCGAGATATACAGCACCAATCATTGCCTCTACGGCATCCTCCAGTATCGACTGCCTGGCGCGCGCAAAAGACTTGCGCTCGCCCATACCCAGCTCTAGCAATTCATGCAAACTCAGCATTTCGCCCACTTGCGCTAAAGTCTTACCTTTTACCAGCATTGCACGAGCTGTGGTCAACTTACCTTCAGCGGCGCCCTCGTGCTGTCTATACAGGCTGTCGGCAACGACTGCATTCAATACGGCGTCACCTAAAAATTCCAACCGCTCGTTATTGGGTTTGCCGGCACTTTTGTGGCGCAGAGCCAACTTTAAAAGTTTCACATCAGTGAAGGAATACCCTATGAGTGCTTCAAGTGCAGCGAAACCATTAGACATTGTATTAGACATAAATAGGCGCAGGCTGGGGTGCCGAGCTGGAAGAAAAAAAGAAGCTTTTTGCATCGCGTAGGTCACGATGCATTTGCATTAGGTGTATCAACTTACTGTTGCACATCACCTTCCTCGAACGGGGACGGTTGCGCTGTTATTGTCAAACACCATCACAATATCGACGTTGCCAATAATATGAATCCGCTTTTCATAATTTGCAGTAATTTTAAAAACGCTTTTTATTTTTTTAATCTCTATGTCATTAACCTTAATTGCACTGATCATATCGATGTTCAGCCGCTTGGCTAATTTATTCTCTATCGCTTTTTTAGTTACTGTGCCAACGTCAGCAAACTCAGGCTCTAGATCATTCAGTATCGATTGAATATTCCAGTTCTGAAAATATATCGGTATCATCTTAATTGCACAGGTAAGCAGCAACCCACCCACCAAGATCACAAGCAGAGACCCAATCATACCGAGGCCTTTTTGCCCATGGCGGCCCTTTAAACGGCCTCGAGTTAGGCTTGTACACCTATTAACGCTCATGCTTCATCCTCTGCTCATGTTTAGCTTGGCCTGCCCAATAAAAGTTTAGCATTACACCCGTAGCAATCGCAGCTTAATTGAACGACCCTACTCTATCAAAGGTAGGTAGATTCCAACCAGGCTCTTTATGCATCCAAATAGCCACTGCCTTTCCGACAATCCTAGACTCTGGTACAGGCCCCCAAGATCGGCTATCTGCGCTGTTATCTCGATTATCACCCATCATAAAATAATGCCCAGAAGGCACAGTTACCGAAAAATCATCACTCCGGTCGACAGCGATATTTTGTTGGATTTCATGCTCAACACCACCCAAAAGCTCATATTTTTGTCGATACAGCGAACGTTTGTCACCATCAATGAGTGTTTGCTGCTGAACTTCGCCGTTAATCGTCAGCACTTTATTTCTGTAAACCACGTTATCACCCGGCAGCCCGATTACCCGCTTGATGTAATACTGCTCTTTGTGCGGCGGAAAAAACACCATAACATCGCCACGCTCAGGCTCATTAATATCGAAAACCTTATTGCGTATAACGGGCAGACGAATACCGTAGGTATATTTGTTCACCAAGATAAAGTCACCAATCAATAATGTTCGCTCCATCGAACCCGAGGGGATTTGAAAAGGTTCATAAAGGAAGGATCGAATAACAAAAACCAACGCTAATACAGGCGTAAGTGACTTGGCATTCTCAACCAAAGCTGATTCTTTTTGACCTGGCATGCGTTTCTTGCTTAGCCACAGCAAATCGACCAGCCAAATTCCAGTCCCAGCCAACACTAGGCACAATAAAATAAAGGGGAAATTAATATCCATTAAATACGCTTACCTTTTTTAAAAAATATTTAGTCACACAAACTTCAACCTGATAATTAACGCTTGTGGTAATTAGGTTCTTCAGGCTTGATCAAGTTAACAGCAGCACCGAACTAATCTACTTTTAATACAGCCAAAAACGCTGACTGTGGTATTTCAACACTGCCCACTTTCTTCATGCGTTTCTTTCCGGCTTTTTGTTTTTCCAGCAATTTCTTTTTACGGGTTATATCGCCACCATAGCATTTTGCCGTTACGTTTTTACGCAAAGCTTTAACGGTTTGGCGAGCGATAATGTGACCGCCTAAAGCAGCTTGAATCGCCACATCAAACATTTGCCTCGGAATTAACTCTTTCATAGCTTCAACCAGCGAACGACCGCGACTCTCCGCCAAATCACGATGCACAATGATGGCTAATGCATCAACCCGCTCACCATTGATAAGTACATCAAGACGTGCCAATTTAGCCGATTCAAAGCGCACAAAGTGATAATCAAGTGAGGCATAGCCTCGACTGCAAGATTTTAACCTGTCAAAAAAATCTAACACCACTTCATTCATAGGGAGTTCATAGGTTAACGCAACTTGCTTACCCAAGAATTGCATATCGATTTGACTACCGCGCTTTTCTACACACAGGGTAATGACATTACCTAAATATTCTTGCGGTACCAATATATTTGCGCGCACGATCGGTTCACGCATTTCAGCCACACTACCCAACTCTGGCAAGCGTGATGGATTATCAACTTCAATCGTCTCGCCCTTGTTGGTAACCACTTCATAAATTACGGTTGGTGCCGTAGTAATCAAATCGAGATTATATTCACGCTCAAGGCGCTCCTGAATGATTTCCATATGCAGCATGCCCAAAAAGCCACAGCGAAAACCAAAACCCAGTGCGTCTGAAACCTCAGGCTCATAAAACAACGAGGCATCATTAAGCGTCAACTTAGCCAGCGCTTCGCGAAATGCCTCATAATCGTCGGAACTGACCGTGAACAAGCCCGCATAGACCTTGGGCTGTACCGTTTGAAAACCCGGCAATGCGTCAACATCTTGCGTGCTAGCATGGGTAAACGTGTCGCCAACCGGAGCGCCATGAATATCTTTGATGCCCGCAACGATATAGCCCACTTCACCTGCCGCAAGCTCATTTAATGGTGTTTTATGCGGTGTAAAAACGCCTAGCTCATCAATTTGATGTGGCTTGCCTAAGGTCTTAGCAACAATTTTATCGCGCTTGCGTAAAGTACCTTCCATCACGCGCACGAGCGACACCACACCTAAATAATTATCAAACCATGAATCGATAATCAACGCTTGCAATGGAGCGTCACGATCGCCCTGAGGAGGCGGGATATCGGCAACGATATGCTCTAAAGCCGCCTCCACACCTAAGCCCGATTTTGCGCTTACTTGGCATGCGTTCATCGCATCAAGGCCAATAATATCTTCTATCTCTTGTGCCACACGATCCGGCTCAGCTTGCGGCAAGTCTATTTTATTGAGAATCGGCAGTACTTCTAAACCCTGCTCGATAGCTGTGTAACAATTTGCCACCGATTGGGCTTCAACACCTTGCGCAGCATCAACAATCAAAAGCGCTCCCTCGCAAGCGGCTAGTGAGCGAGATACCTCGTACGAGAAATCAACATGCCCTGGCGTGTCGATAAAATTTAGTTGGTACGTCTCACCATCATTAGCTTTGTAGTACAGGGTGACACTTTGCGCCTTGATCGTGATGCCCCGCTCTCTTTCAATATCCATTGAGTCGAGCACTTGCTCGGCCATCTCGCGCTGCGTGAGCCCTCCGCAAGTTTGGATAAAACGATCGGCCAAAGTTGATTTGCCATGATCGATATGAGCGATGATAGAAAAATTTCGGATGCGTTTATCAGCAGGATTCATAATGACTCAAACCCTAAGCCATCTAATGGCAAAGATAAGCAACTACGCGGGCAAAAAGGGATGTGTAGCATAGATAGGTTGATTTCAAGGCGCCTAATTTCGATAACGAATTTCGCAGGCAATTAGCCTTGCAACCCTGAGATCTTTGGGCCGACAAATGGCAGTAACCGCTGCGGGGGAATTTGCGTGGGATTGTATATCAAGCCCCACAGCGAAGCTATTTGCGTTTGCTGAACATTGTTGGACTTTTAACGGGTAGAAGCATTCACCGGCTGCCCGTCTGGGCGTCTGGCTAGGTTGCAAAAACGCCGGCTAGAGCCTCAGCTCACTGCAGATTCCAACAAAGTTGGCTCGGCGGCACCGTTTGCCACTAGTCGCTCGCCCCAAGCTCGCCCAATTAGCAACCCTGCCCCGAGGCCCAATAAACCCAAGCATGCAACAACCCAATCGGCCAATGGTAGCCAATCGGCAACAACAGCCGCCAACAATAGGCCGGCAATTGGGAATAGATACGCCAACAGCGCAGCTCTGACCAATACGCCATCAGGAATGCCCACCTCAACCCACTGACCCACGGTCAGCAATCCGGCGCGAGTAGTAGGACAGCGCACATTATAGTAGCGTTGCTTTCGAGCGAACCAACGCCCTAACACCCCTTGACCACAAGTATCCTGTGCCGCGCAATCACCACACGTCGAACGCCGGAATGCTTCCAGCCATACGAGGCTTTGTCCGGGCGTTGATGTTTGCTCAACCGACACTACGCACGCTCGCTCTATAGTCATGCCTACAACCTCAGCTGGCGATGCTTCCGGCGTATTAACCGTTGCCGGCGATGGATCGTGATCGGTTTCTAAAGTCTGCATCGCACCCAGAGTACTCTCTGTAAAAAGTGGTTAATACTCGGCCTCTTAAATCGACCGGCATCTGTGATAATCAAAAAGCCACTCAAGTCGGTGGCTCTGTACCGTCTGTTTTTTTATCTCACCCAATAGCAGACCAACTACTTCACTTGCGCTCGCGTAACAGAATTAGCAATTTTTTCTGCTGCCACTAGTGGAATTTCACCCACTACTGTGACGCTAAAAAGCCCTGTCTTGTCCTCTTTAACAAGGGTATGAGCCATCGTTGCACCGCGTCGCCGCGAATGCTGCCCAAGATTAGCATTATCTTCAACAAACACACTAAACGCTGTCAGACCGTCACTATACATCAAGGGCCGATCGTGACCCGAGACTAACCCCGATACTCGAGCGTCACCAGACAAAGTAAACGCCGGCGGCACCCACCCAACGTGCCAAGAAGCTGAGCCTGCATGTTGGCGTGATTGCGTTCGAGGAGCTTTTTGAGCCTGTCCGATCGGCTTACTGGCCAGCTTATTTAGCACCTCAGGTGCCAAATCGGCATCGGCTATTTCATTGCCAATATCAATTTGCGTATATTCAAACCGCTCAAGCACCCTGCCGTTGACGTCCATCATCAATGAGCGCAATAACAATTTAGTCGACTTGTCTAATGCCAGCTCAAAGCCATGTCGATAATGATCTTTTGGCATCAATGTAATCAGTGCCACCTCCCTGCCGGCCACACGATCGCGCCCATCAAAAGACACTTCATACGGCTCGCGCAAGGCAGCAAATCGCGCAGCATAACTGCTTGAAAAATCCGTCTCGGAAAAATAGGCGCCAGCACGTCCGGCCTGCCCATCTAGGCTGGTCACACCGTTCACCCCATCGATATAAACAACGCTATTGCCGCGCCGAATAAATTCTCGAGGCTGGCCATTCATATGCACTAGCCTTTCGTGCTGAACGCCTTCTTTTATGCCATGATAAATGCGCATAGTGTCCATACGGCTACCCTGTGTATAAACAAGACTACCACTGTAATTAAGTTGCGCCGAGTTGTCGCTCATATCCATCAACCACTGCTCCGGATCTTCGGCGGCAACTAATACTGGAGCAAGTAAAAAACTGCCCATAAAAGCGCACGCACACAGTACCAAAACTACACGCGTGGAAATCTTTTTGCGGGATTGACAAATTATTGGGAAAGTAATCATACAGACTTATTTATCATAAGATGGACGCACTGCTGAGTAAGAAAATGGTTCATTAATTTTTCGCGATGAATTGCAACGACCCATCAATCCTCTTCAAAATTAGCGACTCTGGCGAAAGGAACAATTCCCTGTCCGTTTTGACGGGCAGCATGGTTAGCGTGTTCAAGTAGGTACTCATGCAAACGTTCTTGTGCGCGCAGACCATCGCTTGCAAGGTCAACATTGGCGTTGACCGGCTGCGCATTAACTTGCACCGCTAGTGCTTCGCTGGTCGGCGCAGTCACATAGCTCGACGTGTCATCAGAGGCGAGCGTGCTTGATCCTAAAGCAGCCCCATTTAATTGATATTGCTGAACACCAACAATCACCGCTAAGGTCACCGTAGCGGCCACGGCAAAGCGCGACCACAAAGGTGCGCCGCCTGGGCTTGCAACTATGCCCGGCGCATCAAACTCTGTCGAATCGTCTGCGTCTGCCTGCACGTGTGAAGGCTCCAGTACAATTGCCTCGGCAACGGCTGTGGCAAAGTTTGGCTGCGCGGCATGACCGCCTCGCTCATCATTCAATGCCTCAGAAACCAGCTGATACCGGCTCCACTTCTGCAGCTGGATGGCTCGCTCAGCCTCACTGCAATTTTCAAGCTGCTTGAGTAGGCTGCGAAGTTCAAGTTCAGTCATTTCACCGTCAGATAGCGCAGATAACTGAGAATCAAGCTGGTCATTCATAGGTTTGTTCCAGTTCTATTAATAATAAAAAATAACGGCTTCAAGAAAATACTGGCCAATGCCACATAGCGTTAAGAATCTAACATCGGGCCCACCGATTTATCGATAGCCTCACGGGCGCGAAAGATGCGCGACCGCACCGTGCCTACCGGACATGACATTACATCGGCAATATCTTCGTAGCTCAGACCGTCAAATTCTCGCAAAGTTACCGCCGTTCTCAGATCCTCGGGTAAATTCTGCAGCGCGCGCCGCACTGCAGCAGCTACCTCTTCACCGTGCAACCTAGCTTCGGGCGTTTCGATATCTTGCAACACATTGGCACCGGCATAATCATCCGACTCAGCGACATCAACATCCGTGTCTGGTGGGCGCCGCGAACGCGACACCAAATGATTTTTAGCCGTATTGACCGCTATGCGATACAACCACGTATAGAAAGCGCTTTCTGCTCGAAATTTGTTGATCGCCCTATAAGCTTTGATAAAAGCCTCTTGCGCTACATCTTGGACTTCGGCCGAGCGCACGTAGCGGGCCACTAAACTATGGATTTTATGCTGGTATTTAAGCACAAGCAGATCAAACGCTCGCTTATCACCTTGCTGCACCCTAGCCACCAACTGCGCATCTGTCTGACTCATGGCCTTACAACCACTAAGGTAGTGTTCAACCGGCTTGCCAAACATGAGGTAACGCGCATACCGAGGACGAAGAAACAAGTGCTGCTATGAATCCACTTAATGATCTTTTAGCTCCTTTGCGACTATGCCTGCGAAACCTGGCTTGCGGGCTTTTTTGATGTGCACAGGGCACGCATCTACCTACTTATCACGGCTGGCCAGCATTCGGGCCTGTATAATAGGTGGCCTTGTCTCATTTTGTCTATGCTCGAGCGGCCACATTAGCCGGTCATCTAAATGACTCGGGCTAGAGACTCGGTAACGCTCAGGCGTAATGAAAAACCCAAGCACTATTGTTTCGACTGACTGTGACCATTAACATACCATAGAGTTCACCCTGCGTCGGTGTTCAGTAATAGCTAGCCCATGACCTGCCAATGCATCATAACAAACACTGCGTCTTCAACCCAATAAGGGTGGCAAGCCGTTCCTAGCAAACGGGGTAACGCACGCCCAGTTTGTATATTTATCAACCGCGGACTTTAGACACTCTCAACAATGAATATTACTCGTCAATACGATGTGGTTGTAATTGGAAGCGGCGCTGCCGGTTCGACCGTTGCTCTCGCCCTTGCCGGCCATGCCAAGATCGCCGTCATATCCAAAACCGACCTGGCCGAGGGTTCGACCCGCTATGCCCAAGGTGGGATTGCGGCAGTACTCGATGCAACCGACAGCGTCGAGTCACATTGCAACGATACACTGCGCGCTGGCGCAGGTCTTTGCGACGAAGATGCCGTGCGCTTCACTGTTGAAAATAGCCGCAATGCCATTGACTGGTTAGTCGATCAAGGGGTACCTTTTACCCGCCAACAAGAAACCGCGCAGGCCACATCAGCCCCTGTAAATGTGCATGACCAGGGCCATAGCGATAGCCATACTCCGAGTGAAAATGATTATCACCTTACTCGCGAAGGTGGCCATAGCAGCCGCCGCATTATCCATGCTAAAGATGCCACCGGACAAGCGGTATCTACCACGCTGCTGGGAAACCTAGGCGCACATCCATCGATTGAAACCCTCGAAGATCATGTTGCGATCGACCTGATCGTGGAGCGAGATTTACCCACACCGGTTTGCACCGGCGTGCATGTCCTAGACTGCAGCACTCAACAAGTTATCACTTTGCATGCTCGTTTTGTTGTACTAGCCACCGGTGGAGCTAGCAAGGTCTATTTGTACACCAGTAATCCCGATGGAGCTAGCGGCGACGGCATCGCCATGGCTTGGCGCGCAGGTTGCCGCGTGGCTAACATGGAATTCAATCAATTTCACCCTACCTGCCTTTACCATCCGCAAGCAAAATCATTTTTAATTAGCGAAGCGGTGCGCGGCGAAGGCGGCAAACTACTTTTACCCAACGGCCATCAATTCATGCCTGATTTTGATGCGCGCGCCGAATTAGCGCCACGCGACATAGTAGCCAGAGCTATCGATCATGAAATGAAGCGACTGGGCAGTGATTGTGTCTATATCGATATTAGCCATCGCGATCCAGACTTCATCATCGACCACTTCCCAACGATCTATCAGCGCTGCCTGGATCTAGGTATAGATATGACGCGTGAACCCATACCCGTGGTACCCGCTGCTCACTACACCTGTGGCGGTATCATGGTCGATGATCGCGGCAGCACCGATATCGAAAATCTGTACGCTATTGGCGAGACCAGTTTTACAGGGCTGCATGGCGCCAATCGCATGGCCAGTAACTCTCTACTGGAATGTGTTGTGTACGCCCAAGCAAGCGCCAACGACATTTTGGGCAAGTTGACCTCCACCCAGTGGCTAACAGCGCCGCCCTACTGGGATGAATCTCAAGTTACTGATTCAGATGAAGACGTCATCATTTCGCACAACTGGGACGAACTGCGACGCTTTATGTGGAATTATGTAGGCATTGTACGAAGTAACAAACGACTTGCCCGCGCCCAACATCGAGTCAAATTACTGCGCAGTGAAATTGCCGAATACTACAGCCACTATCGCGTAACTAACGATCTTATTGAGCTGCGAAACCTGGCTCAAGTGGCAGAGTTAATCATTGAATCGGCCATACGTCGAAAAGAAAGCCGCGGTTTACACTTCACAATCGATCACCCACAAACCGATGCGCATGGCCACAACACGGTACTATTTCCGCCAAACTATCACGATTAATTTAATCGCAACTTCCTTTTGTGGCCGGCAACAAAACTAAATACATGCGCAAAAGCGCCCACTGCGCGGGCGTAAGAGCGTCACGCCAAATCACACAATAGTGCGACCGCATTGACGAGCTATCGCGCCACTGCAACATCAAAAAAAAGAAACAACGATAATAAACGGCGCAATCAACTCTCTGCCACTGATCATTGAGAAGCAATTGCCAGCACTGATCGTAAAGTTTGACACCTTCAGGGCGAGTAGTTCCCAGCAACCCACAGCGGTAAATATCTAGAACGAAAAACAGCAAAAAAATGAGTATGCTAAGCGCACCTTGCCAACTGCCAGGAACCTTTGCCATCACTACAAAAAAAGCCGAGCAATAAATACCAATCAAACAGACCCTACTAAGCCGTGAGCGGGTAAAAATAAAAACTTTGTTATCCATGCCAGCAATCCTTTGCCTGTGTATAACGCTACAGTATTATTTGACGCTTTGCTAAACGCACTGCGAACTATCTAAAAACCCAATTCACGACTGGCTTGATAGGCCAAAATTTCATTCACCATTTGAGCAAGCTCACCGCTAGGCGGAGCCTGCTTCTTCAAAAACCAATCAAATAATTGTTGGTCTTCGCACTCAAGTAAGTACTTATAGCGGGCTTGCGTATCGAGATCGAGCTCGGGATAGCGCAGCTTCACAAAAGGCTCTAGCACTAAGTCAAGCTCGAGCATTCCGCGTCGACTATGCCAAATAGCTCGATTATGATCGATCTTTTCATGCTCCGAAGTATCCATAACTGATCTCTCACCTTTAATAGGACTAAGCTTTTCAATGGCCAGGCGTTAAAAACGCTTAGGGCTGATAGGCGCGAACCTGATTTAGCCTCATTTTACACAGGCGCGCTCATCGAAGACACCGTTTTATTTAACCTGGCAAAGCGACATAGGCTATTTGATTACCGCTATTATCAACTAACAATAAACCCCACCTAATCACTTTTTACAGTAAAATTAGCCGCATGAATCCAACAGCAGACGCTCCCTTAGACTCCTTCTGGCAACAATTTTACGAGCACCGACCGGAGCTCGAAATATTTAATGCACACTCGTTTGCTACCGCACTAGCCACTATTGAACCGGACAATCACCAACACATTGCGCCGCTGCATCAGCTTGGCTTGCTCTGCATATCTGGAGACGACGCCACGACTTTTTTGCAGGGTCAGCTCAGCGCTGACGTGAACGCATTAGCCGTCGGACAAACCACGATGGCTGCACACTGCGATGCAAAAGGACGAATGCACACCAACTTTTTGTTGCACAAAGTGGCCGAGCAGCATTACTGGCTGCAACTGCACAACTCTACAGCCGAACTGGAATGCACAGCGCTCGCTAAATACGCTGTTTTTTCTAAAGTTGTCATCAAAAACCTGTCAACACAATATGCCTGCTTTGGGCTGGAGTCACTCGCCCTCGCGAAAGATATACTCGCTCACGAAGCTATCCAAACCGGTATTACTAAGCTGGCAGTTGAGGACCTCCTCACCTGCATCTGGATACCGCGAGACAAGCTAGATAACCTGCTTGAAGCGCTTGAACAAACCCATACGCATTGGCTAGGCTCGGGCAATTGGCAAAAAATTATCATGCAGCGAGGCATCGGCTTTATAGAACATAGCATCAGCGGTGAATTCATCCCACAAATGCTCAACCTTGATTGCATCCACGGGATCAGCTTCACAAAGGGCTGCTACACAGGACAAGAAATCATTGCCCGCATGAAATACCGCGGAAGCGTCAAGCGCCGGTGCTGGGGCTTTAGCGCGGAGCTCTCATCGTTTGAAATAACCCAACTAACACGAATTGAAGCCATTGATCAGTTCGCTCGCTGCGCTGCCGCCGGCGCTGAGATCCGCAACAGCAACGATCAAGTAGCAGGGCAAGTAGTCAATTCAGTGGTTAACAGCCTTGGGGCAGCCCACGGTTTGGTGGTAATCAAGCTCTCTATGATGGAGGCTGAGGCACCATTGCACCTGTGCTGGACCGATACTCAGGGCAACAAATTGACCATCCCCATCACGCTAACACCGCCTCCTTATGCTATACCTAATAACTAGTGCTAGCAGTACTGACCAACCCATCAGTATCAAGCCTTTGGAGGCACTCTAAATCGCACACTGGCGGCTAAGAGGCGATGATAATGATACTTTTCCAACTGACCTAGAATTGGGTCAGTTGGAAAAGCACAGGGTATAAAAGGCGCGTAATGTTGCAGGTTAGGTGATTACTGCAAAGCTTTGGCACTTACCCGTTTTCATCAAAAGCATTGCACAACCAATGCTTTTGCCCATTTTTTCTGGACTGTTATGGCCGACATCATAGACAACGTACGCGACAGCATTCTTGACGCGATAAAAACGGATCGAATCACTCTACCCACGCTGCCTGAAGTTGCCCTGAATGTCCGAGAAGTCGCACGCGACCCCGACACCACGGTTATTGCATTATGCAAAGTCTTAGAAAAAGACGCAGCCATTGCCGCGCGCGTTATCAAGGTTGCTAACAGCCCACTATTTCGCGGCGGCAAAGCCATCGATAATTTAAAAACAGCAACCACCAGACTCGGTGTTCGCTACACGGCAAACCTTGCTACTGGTATTGCCATGAAGCAAATGTTCCAAGCCACCACGTCGCTGGTTGATGAAATATTGCGCGCCACATGGACAAACAGCACAGAAATAGCGGCCTATGCGCATGCGTATGCGCAACTGCAACCGGGGTTACATCCCGATCAAGCGAGCCTAGCAGGGCTAACCTATCGCATTGGTGTTTTACCTATCCTTACTTTTGCAGAAGAACACCCCAAACTGCTATCGAACCCTGAGCTACTCAACACCATTATTGAATCAGCGCATCAAGACATTGGCATGCATATTCTCAGAGCCTGGGATTTCCCCGATGAAATCATTGTCGTACCCAAGCAATATTTAAACTTTGAACGCGATATTCCTAACGCAGATTATGCTGACTTGGTGGCCGTGTCGGCGCTGCAAGGAGCAGAAAATAGTGAGCACCCCCTGCATCATATCGATATTGCCAAGGTCAAAGCCTTCGATCGACTGGGCTTACGTCAAGCTGCCACCGAAGCAGAACAAAATCAGATGATTGAACACATCGAGCTCGCCGCAGCGGTTTTTTCTGAATAGAGTCGTCTCCACACTATCCAGCCATTGCCGGCATACTGAATCCTTGAGCTAAATCACCTGGGCAGGCAAGTACAGCGGCAGCACCAAAATCCCGTCTAAAGTAACCCAACATCTCGAAGATACAGTGGTAAACTCCTGCACGGAGGAGTCATTTTATGATTGTATTTGGTCATCGAGGCGCAGCCGGTGAAGCACCCGAAAACACCCTTGCTGGCATCAAACATGCTATAGCTGCAGGCATTAAAAATATAGAAGTGGATTTGCGTCTATCAGCGGATGGCCAGCTTTTCTTGCTACACGATCGCAGCTTAGGCCGAACCGCCGGCATCAACAAAAATATAGATGCCCTAACCTCACATGAACTGCATGCGACCGATGCTCGGCTCAGCTGCAAACATTGGTCCAACCCCGCCCCCTGCCCAATACCAACTCTAACCGAGCTATTAACGCAAACACCAGAACTTGAGTGTATTCAACTCGAAATCAAATCAGACTCATCGACCAATATTGCAGCAACCGTTGATGCACTTGCTTGTGAACTGAGCAATACAACCACTGCAAGCCGGGTCGTGGTTACATCATACGACGCTGATATTCTTGAGGCTTTACGCCAACGCGCCTCACACATCCGCCTAGGATTAGTCGCCAATCACGATTTACTTGCCGCATTCAATACCGCATCCGCTCTCAACTGCGCATTTATGTGCTTGCACTATGAGCTCATTCTAAACTGCAGTGAAGAACTCATCAAAACTTTAACTGACTGCGCAATGCACATTTCTTGCTGGACAGTTAATTCACAAGAAGTAGCGTTAAAATTATGCCAGCGCAATGTCGACAGCATCATTACCGACGTGCCAAACAAAATACTCCCGCTATTTGACCCCGCCACCTAACCCATATTCGGCTGAGTACAAGCGTTAGAATCTGCTCACCCAGCCATGAGCTCGCAACCAATAAATGTCATGACTTCTCGAGATATGCGCTTTAAGCTCAAGAATGACGAACAAACGATGCAACCTAGGGTTTTGAAAATAAATTCAAAATAATTTCCCTATGCGCTTGTAGCCCTCTTTTAATTCATGACCCAATTCTAATAACGAATCAAACGCTTCATGACTCGTTCGTCCAGCCTCCTTACCAAGCTGCTTACCTTTAGCTTGCAGCTGTTGCCATTGTGTTTCGAGCCTCCTCCATTCATCGTGCGCCTCCATGTTGGCAAGATGCACCTGCACCTTAATCTCGTCTCGCTGCGTCTCTAACCGCTCAACTAAGCCCTGAAATTCTTCGCGGATATCTTCGGTGGTAGTCATCGGCAACCTCTTGCGGTGAATGCATTAAACGTCAATGTTAAAGAGCCGCCGCAGGCCTCTTTTGGGCCGATCAACACAATAAGATAACCATGATGAAACGGCTTAAAAAAATCCATGCGCGGACGTCTCTAAAGCATAAGCTTACTCGGACTTTTTTTTGAGATATTGATCTACAGCAATGTTTAAGCTCATTGGTATATTTATTTTTATGTTATATATCAATTGCTTAAGTGATCAATATCAACCAAAAAATACAATATGCAGATCACGCAACCAGCAGCGTAAATGGGATCATTCCAAAGACAGCCAATAGCCCAACGTTAATCAAGATTGAGTAGCCTTGGTTGCGCACAAACCAATACACACACGCCACGCCAAGACCCGCTTCAAATAAAACCGCCGCAACAAGGTTTTCATGGTACCAGTCGGTGCCTAATGCTGTACTGTCAAGGCCAAATACAAAGTGCCCATAACCCGAGACCAAATCCCCAAGCCAATGAGCCAAGGCAAGAAGCATAGCCACAAGTACGATCTTTTTATTTCCAGTAACAACAAACGCCAATAGCCCTGCAAGACCGACCCAAAAAAACTGCGGCAAAAGATCATGACTGTAAGTCATATCGACTATCGCAGATGACATAATCGGGCCGCCTGTATTAGGTACCGGCTTCATTTGCTCTATGCCCAAGCCAACCAATATAAACATGATTATGTCGATTAAGAAAGCCGCCATAATAAGCAGCCACCAAGGCGCCAAGGGTACTTCGCGCTTTGCAACCAGCGTGGTAGCCAAATGACCTACTAACATTGAAACCTCTCGCACTACTATTTTTTTAAAAACCTTTAACCGGTTCGATCGAGCATTAGAACGCTAATTGTATTCACAATGAGCGCTAGTGAATTCGAATTGAGTCGGCCCAAGAACCTCGATAGATTAAATGCTCATCATGAATCGTTTTAACAAACTTTCCATAAGAAATATCTGCGCCAACATAAAGCCCCACTACCGGGCTTTCGTTGGGCACCACATAACTATCAGTCATTGCCTGCCTCTTAACGATTGGATCAATAGCCCAACGCCGCCGCTCACCCCTCGACCAGCCAATATGGGTGGAGTACATATAGCGCACCTCATTTTTTAGCGTAAACACCGAATGATTCTCGAGCGTTATCGATATCGGCACCTCTTGCTGGTCTTCGAGGTTAGCCATTGAGGTCGATACTGTTAACGTTGGCCACTGCACAACCTCATTGGCGGTTAAAACCACAATACTTTCTAATTTGAGCAAAGCTTGGTTTTTATCATAGAACTCAAAAATAAGCTCACGATCGGCTAGCGATTCTCCAGCAAACGAGATCACGTCATCAAAATAGCCCCCTGACAACTCCTGTTGTACGTATATGACTTTATCGTTATGAACCACTTTCATACTTGCAACATCAGCCTGTAAAAAAATCTCCAGCGGTATCTCATTCTCATAAAACGTTTGATTTCTCGGTGAACTAATCAATGCTTTATTATATTGCTTCATCGCATGCCACACGGGGCGAGGATAACCTACCGTATCTTTTGCATCGCGATAACCCCAAAAACCAAACCACTCTTCAGGCGTGTCGTCATGAACCGATGGTTGCTCGCCTTTCCACCAGCCATCAGCATAATAAAACGGACAGGCACCCGCTGCACCGGCATCTAATAACTGGCGATAGTACCAAGGCAACATTTGCTGCTGCGCAGCCAGCGTATTCCCACCATAGCGTGATTCTCCACCTTTACGCGAAACCGACAAACCAAATTCGGTCAGCAGCAGCGGTTTACCTTGCTTATTCATTTGCGGCAAAATTTTACTCGCATTGGCAAAGCCGTGCGTGTAGTTGAAACCATCATAGTCATAAGCGTTATAGGCATAGACATCGAAAACATTCATATCAACAAATTCAGTGATGGCCGAGTTACCGGTAATGGTTACCGGGATACCTGGATGTTCGCGGTGTATCAAATCGCGTATATCCGTCCACAAACCGACCGTTGCCTGCGCACCCACTTTTTTGAATATGTTGCGGCATCGGTTCATTCATAATGAGGTAAGTAATAATCGAGTCGTAATGCTTGGAGTAAGCCAACACTTTGTTCACAATGCTCATGTAGCCCTTCACAACCTCAGGGTCACCAAAGTCGCTGGCAGGTGCTATACCAATACCGAAAATCACTTTTAAGCCAGAGGCTTGCACCACTTTTAATTCTTCTTCGCTAAGCTCAGACCAAGTTCGAATAGCGTTGAAGCCGCCCTCTTTAATAACCGCCATATCCCGCTTAACGCGCTCAGGTTCAGATGCACGCTTGATATAAGGGTGCTGCCCCGGACGAGCTCCAATTTCGTAACCGATAGCATTTACGAAAAACTTTTGACCGTTCAGGTAGTACCATCCGTCCTTAATTTCCAGTATGGGCTGAGGCATTGTTTGATTCGTTAGCGCGGCGGCTTGGCCCAGCGCGCCGACAAATAAAAACTGCATCAGCAACAAAGCCAGCAGACCACGTATTTTCATTCTCGTATTCCAGGATAAATTAAAGATAGATGTCATCTAAGCTCTTCAACGGACGAAGCCAGATCGCATTATTTGCCGCGCGGATTGATTATTGCCAACAAGTAGCCCATGTTGCACCAGCCCAAAGAAAACCATTAAATCACGCGTATCGAGTTTGATTGGCTGCGGCTACTAACTAAATTCAAGCCATCGCTATTAGCCAGTGTAGTTGCTGAGGGGAACACTTGCGCAAGCTCTTGCTGACTCATCTGCCAGTGCTCGCCCAGCACCGTAGCCAACCATGAATACATATTACTGGTCGGCCTCAAGTCTCTTTTTTGAAACAGCGCTCTTTCTGACAAGCCGGGCCACTGACCTAATACTCGCCCGCCATTGATTGCCCCGCCAGCAAAAAACAGAGCGCTAGCCGTACCATGATCGGTTCCCCCTGTTCCATTTTCTTTAGCTGTGCGACCAAATTCAGTGCCGACAATTACTACCGTGTTTTGCCAATCGCTACCCAAACCCTCTTTCAACACTGCGAGCCCCTTATCAAGCTCGTTTAAGCCTCGAGCAAGGCGATTTGCCTGCCCCTTGTGCGTGTCCCATCCTCCTAGCTCCAGCATCGCGCAATCGTTTCCCTCAGGACCCACCATTAAGCTTGCACAGGAGCGCGCTAAATCAACAAAGCGGCCTTGCCTTTGTGTGCTTTGCATTGAGTTGGCCTGCTGCTGCAGGTCGAGCCCATTCTGCAACAAGGTGCTGAGCTGCTCGTCTTGCTCATACAATTTCAACAAAGACTCATAAGTCGCCATCGACGCATCTTGCAAGCGACTGGGGTACCAAGTATTAACCGTAGCATCGCTACGCAAACTAATTGGCGTAGCCCTAGCGATCGCTAATGCACGTTTATTTTTCGCTTGCACCGCCCGACCCAACCATCCCGATTCATGATCGATATGACCGAGCCCTGCTTCCAAAAAATCTTGCCCATCAAAGTGTGAGCGCGATGAATAGCCAGAAGACACCGCAACCACTGGCAGCAACTCTTTAGCCTGATACCACGCATGCAGATTGACCAAGCTCGGATGCAAAGCATAGCCATCAGATAAGGCCAAAACATCCTGCTTAATCGCCTTGTAGAGGGTTGGCCGCAGCTTAGCTAAATGCGGGTCGAACGTGGGCACTAACGTATGCAAGGGGTCAAGGGCACCGCGCAGCAGAACCCATACTACCTTTGGTGAGCCCTGCTCAGCATCTTTTGCCAACATCAATGCTGGCAGCGAAAGAGCTGCCATCGACACACCCGCCAAACGACATAGTTCTCGACGCTTCATCACTACCTCCTCAAAAACTCTGGGCTCATCAACAGCAAGGTCAGTGCCTGTTCACGGCTCTCGGCACGCAGTACTGATTGCGCGGTCCGCTCACTCACAGTGTCACCAAGGCATTGCCGCATAATTGCTTGCTCACTCATTGTTGATGCCAAAAACTTTGCTTGGTTGGCAATCGATGCGCTCCACTCTACGCGAGTCATTAGCGCACTAGCACCACGCCAGTCTGAGCCCACATCACTATAACCGGCTGGCGACCCTGATTTAAAAGGTTGCTGGCCTAGCGTCGCTAAGCCACTCCATATCTTTTTGCCGTTGAATACCGGTAGAGCGACACCACGTGCCGTAGAGATGACGAATTCTCGCGGCGTTTTAAATTTTTGCGGGGGAGTCTGCCAAGACTCGTCGGCATCAATCAAGGCCTCCATCACGCGACGAATGTTACCCTGACTTTTTAGCCATGCATCGGTTAACTTAGCCTGCAAATCTGCAGACGGCTCATCAGCCACAAAGTGTCGCGCAAGCTTAAAACATAGATGTTGAGCCGTAGCAGGATGGTTGGCTAAATCGCGCAACATAGCCTCGGCCTGCCTCTCACCTAGCGGACCTGCTCTCTGCTTGTAGCGCTTACCCAGCAGTGTTCTTGTTCCAGGCTCATGACCCTGTTCACGAAAGACAAAACCTGTCGCTTTCTCTTTGATAGGCTTAGCAACGCTCCAGCCACTCAATGCTTTGGCAAGCTCAACAACATCACCCTGCCCATAGCCGGCATTCACACCCAGTGTATGCAGTTCGAGAATTTCGCGCGCCAAGTTCTCATTGAGCCCTCTTCCACGCTTTCCTGCCAGCGAATTTGGCCCAAACGACCGTTCATTGTTTAAATAAATAAGCATGGCAGGATGCCGCACCACTGATAACAACATCTGCTCAAAACGCTGATCTAAATTTGGCGCTATGGCCTCTCGCTCCAACGTTGGCGCCAACGCGACCATGGCTCGCCCCAAGCTAGATACACTAAAGTGATTCGAAAAAAAATCGAGTAACCGCCAATTCAAACTGTTATTTGAATCGATAGCTCGTTTGGCTACAGCGATAGACATTTTCTGCGCAGATTTACCGAATTGAACCGACGGGTTTTTCACATCCGCCATTTTTTTTGCCCTTTTTCTATCGCGCTGGTATTCCGCCAACGCAATCTCAAGCTCACTAGAGCTGGCCAACCCATCATTAAATTCGATGGCCTGAAGCTGCTGTTTGAGCCACGTTCTAGGATTCACGGAGGCGGCCTCAATTTCACCTGGCTTAGCGCCTAAGCCAAAACGATTAGCTGCAATAGCGCCTTGAACTGACATCGACATAAAAGCTCAGCCTTATTATTTGACTCATTGGAGATAGTTAGAGCGGTTTAAGGTACTGGCCGCTCATTTTTCAAAATATTCTCTTAAAACACCTTAATAGCCACAAAATTGTGCCAATACGCCCTAAGCTTCTGTTATTACGAATGTTATCAACAGCGCCTAAGACTCATACTCTCGAGAAAAGTCCATTCAAAATCAGACACAGCACCTTCTGTGATTATTACTGCCCAAACACCGTCGATAATGGCACCCAACGCTACCCGCTTATTGCAATAGCGCGTATAGTCTTGGATCTCTCATCGTATAAGCGCCTGCTGGCACCCGCCTCTATACGCCTTATTGCAGTATCTATATTGCACCCTTCGCGACCTTATCGTCAATGGACGCCTAGCCTTTATATAGCTGATCAACACGCCTAAATCTTAACGCGATTTTCTACGAAATTTCGACCCTAAACCCCGCCAGTCATTAAATGAGTCTGGCGAGAATTCTGCAATACCCGTAAGAACTCAGCTGCAAGCTTAAAAGCAGCAAACCGGCACTACCGCACTCACTGATGCAACGACTGTGCGCCCACTAGCCGAGCACTATTCCACCAAGACGCCAGCGCCTTTCATGAAAACGCCATGACTAAGCCATGACTAAGCAAAGTTTTTTCATGACAAAGTATAACTAACGCTGTAACTCATTTTTCGCCGACAAACATTAACACCGCTCCAGAAATCGACCAAGCATAGCCTACCGGAACATACTATGACTAACGCCAGCATTGACGAAAACGCAGCCAAAAACGCTGCGTCAAAGTTAGAGAGCGATCCTCACGCTATACAGCCAAGTATTCTTTCGTATGTAAAAGACCTGCCCAACTTATGTTCTTTGGCAGGATTAGCCTGCACTATTTTGTCGATTTACTTCAGCATCATTGGCATTTACTACGCGGCAATGATCGGCATGATTTGGGCCGTCGCTTTTGATTGGGGCGACGGACTCATCGCACGCAGCATTGAAGGGCGTAGCAGCGATAAAAAGACCTTTGGCATGCAGTTAGATTCGCTAATCGATATTGTTAACTATGGCGTGGCGCCAGCGATATTTCTGCTGAGCTACGGAAATTACAATCTCATTTTCTTGCCGGCCGCATTTATCATGCTCGCAGCCAGCGCAATGCGCTTAAGCTACTTTAATACCTTTGGTTTATCAGGCTCGGCTGAATATACAGGCCTTGCGTTGGACTCTAACAACATCATCTTAGTCTTCATATTTTTATTTGAAAGCTTTTTTAGTCAACCAGTATTTTCTTGGGTCGTTTGTTTAAGCGGCGTTGGTCTCTCAGCCTTAAACGTCTCAAAAATAAAAACCCCAAAGCTTTCGGGCAATTCCGCCAACGTTTACCTACTAGCCGTTTATACGCTTGCAATCACCGGCATTTATGCCTGGAAACTTTTATAGATAGCAGGTTCCCTGGCTCAGCACAGCCATCATTCAACTTCCATTGAGAGGATAAATAACACCATGATCGTTTATACCGTTGGCACTTTTGACCTATTGCATGTGGGTCATCTTGCCTTGCTTGAATTTTGCAGAACCTTGGGTGATGTCGTGATCGTAGGCGTTGCCTCCGACCGAGTAGTCAACTCTTACAAGCCTAATGTTCCTGTCATCCCGCTAGATCAGCGCGTAGAAATGCTTGAGGCTCTGCGTTGTGTCGATATTGTGCGGCCCTACCATAAACTTGAATACACCTCTGCATGTAAAGAATTAGATGTCGACATTTTCGTTATTGGCGAAGACTGGGGCAAAAAATCACACAACCTCGAAGTCGAATCTTATTTGAAAAACAAAGGGAAAAAGATTATTCAAGTCATGTATAACCCTCGCACATCATCAACCGCTATTAAACAAAATGTGATTGCACAGCCTCATCGCCGTACAGCAATCGTGCAGGCAATAGCATAAATATTTATGCGTTAAGCAATTTTTAGCGCCGCACAGCGCTTATTATTTGTATAAAAAAGGCCGCATTATGCGGCCCTTTTTTATCGTTTTTTAACGCCTATTATTACCAATGACTAATACAAACCTGTGAGCCGCTGATTAATAATGCTGTCAGCCTCAGACATGATTTCGTCAATCAAATCTTTTACCGTAGGTATATCATTAATTAGTCCTGCCACCATGCCACACGACCAAGCACCGGCATCCATGTCACCGTTAGTCATAATGCGGGGATAAACACCCGCTACTTCTTCAATAATATCTTCAAACTTAAGATCGGCGCCTAATGCTTTTTCTTTCTCAAGCAAACGCTCTACCGCCGGATTTGTCAAAACTCTTTCGGTGTTGCGTAAAGGTCGCATCACTAAGCGGGTATCAAGCTCGCTCGCCCCAACAATAGCCGCTTTCACGTTCTCATGTACCGGCGCTTCTTGCGTAGCAATAAAGCGCGTACCCATATTAATTCCTTCAGCCCCCATGGCTAACGCCCCGACAAGGCTTCGCGCATCGGCCATGCCGCCAGATGCCACAAACGGAATCTCTAGCTCGTCGGCTGCGCGAGGTAATAAAATAAAGTTAGGAATATCATCTTCGCCCGGATGCCCACCACACTCAAAGCCATCAACCGACACAGCATCACAACCAATACTTTGTGCCTTAAGGGCATGTCGCACTGCTGTGCATTTGTGGATAACTTTGATGCCAGCATCTTTTAACATGGGTAACCACTTAGCAGGGTTATTACCTGCCGTTTCGACCACGGTTACACCACCATCGATAATGACTTGCATCAGCCCAGCATAGTCGGGCGAATTCACGGTAGGCAAAAATGTAATGTTTACACCAAATGGTTTATCGGTCATTTCACGACACCGAGCTATTTCGTTAGCCAGCTTTTCAGGCGTGCCCTGCGTAAGCCCAGTAATGATCCCTAAGCCACCCGCATTAGAAACTGCAGCAGCCAGCTCAGCAAAACCTACATAATGCATACCACCTTGGATAATGGGATGCTGAATGCCGAACAATTCAGTGATCTTAGTTTTCATAGGTTATATCCTAATTGTGTAGTTAAAAATTTATGTGCTTCGTGGCATATAAAAAAATAAAATGTCACTAACTGTGCCATTTTTTATTATACAGAAAAATGGGGTAAAAAAAACCGCCCGTCACTCTACCACTGCCTATCACGTAAGTTTGAGTTAATCCTACTCAATGGAGCGATTACAACCTAGTCAATAAGGAAATCCACTCAAACTATTTGATTTGCATGGAGTCAAACCGTTCACGTACTCCCTCACGCACCGCAAAACGACCCGGCTCAGGAATAAAAAAAGTGCCGTTAAATCGCACCATAGTTTTTTCACCGCAAGCAATCGTGCCCCCAGCAAAGCCGACTCGGCGCTTGACCTCAATCAAATCTAAATGGGTCTCTAGCCAATCACCTTACTTAGCGGCGCTCAAAAAATCAAAACTCAAATTTAATGTCGGAGGTGCGATGCCTTCATCGAGCCTGCGCCGAATATTCCAAGCGCAACAAATATCAGCCAAGATCATCGAAACGCCCCCCATGACAGATATTAATGCCATTGAGATGGTTGTTTTCTACCCGCATACGTAAAACAGTCTCCTCTTCACTCTGTTTAATAAACAGAGGTGCGAGCACATCGGCAAAGCCCACGCCGGCTGGAACCAATGTAAAGTCATCGGGTATTTGAGAATTACGTGTCATACATTAACCCTTCAATAAATAGCAAACAACGGACTGGGCCAAATACGCGTGTAGCGTTTCAAGCCTTAGTGGTCAAGTAAAACACCGGCATCGACGGGCTGCAAATTACAGGATGGTAAGCAAGAGCAAAATACATAACAGCACTTATTTTGTCATAATCGACCAAGCCAACTGGATTTTCAAGCACCGCTGAAACACAAGGATAGAGATACGTGCTTATAATGTCAGGCTGTAGACGCCGATATCTGATCACCAAAAAAAATCTCGCTCATAAAGGAATCATCGTTACCATGAAAATTCTCTATTATAAAATGCGCGCTGTCGCGGTCACATGGCTTTTACGTCTGATGCCACGCCAAGCACCCATGATATTCAAAGGCGCAAACTCCAGCCTCGCACTGTGCGAACAAGTCGCGGTACTAGGCTACCAAAAAGTACTCATTGTCACCGACAATTTTCTTTATACCTCAGGTTTACTTGATAAAATTATTAGCACCCTTGAGGAAAACAATGTCCGCTTTGCCGTTTACGATGGTGTACTGCCTGACCCAACCTTCGATCAAGTGCAAGCCGCTGAGAAAAAATTGCGTGAAGAAAATTGCGAAGCGATTATCGCTGTGGGGGGAGGATCGGTTCTTGATGCTGCAAAAATGACGGCTATGCTCCGCACCAACCCTGGAGATCTGGCCAGCTTTACTGGAATCCGACCATCCAAGAACGCCGGCACACCATTATTTGCTATCCCTACCACCGCTGGAACCGGTTCTGAAATCACTTTGGCTGCAGTGATCACCGACCCCATATCCCACATGAAAATGCCTATAGGCGATGGCAAATTGATTCCGCGCTATATTGCTTTAGATGCCGAACTGATGCGAACCATGCCGCCATCAATTACAGCCGCAACGGGCATGGATGCACTGACGCATGCAGTTGAATCATACCTATCAAAGGCCTCTCACAAAGCATCAGAAGAGCACGCCTTTGCTGCTATTAAATTGGTATTTAAGTATTTACTACGCGCTTTCGACAATGGCGACGATCTTGTTGCGCGCGACGCCATGGCTCAAGCCTCATTTTATGGGGGCGCTGCATTTGACAAAACATCGGTTGGCTACGTCCATGGTATCGCTCACCAGCTAGGCCGTTTGTGTGGAACCCCACATGGCAATGCCAACGCGATGGTGTTACCCGAAGTGCTACTGGCCTATGGCGACTGCGTACACAGCAAGTTGGCCAACCTAGCCAAACTTATAGGTATAGAGCAGACAAATCACACTGAGGCTGAGCTAGCTCAGCAGTTCATCCAAGCTGTTATTGATATGCGCAAACAAATGGATCTGCCACTGAAACCACAAGGCTTGAAAGAATCGCATATCCCTGACGTGGTCAAAGAGGCGCTAGCAGAGGCCGGCTCACTGTATCCGGTGCCACGCTATATGTCGAAAAAAGAAATCGCCGACCTTGTCAGGCCGCTGCTAGCATAAAACTAATCGCTGCAACGCATTAAACAAAAGGTACTGCTAACAAGGGATATTTTAGTCGAATACTTTGCCGCGCAGCGCTTTAGTGCGGCCATCGCGAGTCTTACCGTCCATTCGTTTTTTCTGTGAGCTGCGCGTAGGCTTACTAGCGCGGCGCGCTTTCTTTTGCACCAATGCAGCGGCAACTAATGCGCGCAGCCGAAGTAATGCATCATCGCGATTTTTTTCCTGCGTTCTAAAGCGCTGAGCTTTAATGATTAGGACGCCCTCTTTGCTAATTCTCTGATCGCGCAATTGCAACAAACGCTGCTTACAAGCAACAGGCAGTGACGAGGCGTTTATATCAAAACGCAAATGAATTGCCGACGACACTTTATTGACATTTTGGCCACCCGCACCCTGAGCCCGGATAGCCGAGAGGTCTATTTCCGAATCGGGAATGATGATGGTGCTCGATACCTGCATTTTCTTCCTATAACCTCAACCTACTTCGCCACGGCCTGTATTGTTGCATGCACACACCGCCCTGTTAAGCAGATTGTCACTTGCTAATGCTTATACCGCGATGCCATAACTAGAGATCGCGCCAGAGCTCTAGTATCATATCGCCTGCTCTAGCCGTCTAAAACTGCAGCCCAGTGCAAGCCACAAGACCGCTATGAATGCACTCACTAGCAAGCTCGAAAAGCTTATCAGTTCAATACAGGAAATTCTGCCACGCCATGCTAAACCAACTAAAAAAGTTATTTGCCATAACGGCTTCTGAGCAAGTAGTGCCAGCGCAACGCCTCGCCGAATTGGCCGCCACCGCCCTGCTGCTTGAAGTTAGTCATGCCGATCACCATGTTGATACGGCCGAAACCGAAGCTATTTTAGCCATTGCTCAAAAGACGTTTGGCTTGGCCGATCAAGAACTCGATAACTTTTTTTCAACAGCAGAACTTAAGAAGTCAGACTCCATATCGCTGTATGAATTTACCGATGTCATTAACCAAGATTTTGATGCGACCCAAAAATTTCAGTTAATTGTAGATTGCTGGCGCATTGCCTATGCCGACGGCAATATCGATCGCTACGAAGACCACACTATTCGCAAAATCGCCGAGCTCATTTATGTCAGTCACAGCGATTTTGTGCGGGCCAAGCACCGCGCAGTGCCAGCCAACAATCGCACAAGCGATTAGCCCATGGATCCAATCACTCAGGGCGCGCTAGGCGCAGCTCTACCCAGCTCAGTGGCCAAACCCGAGCAATTGCGCTGCGCAGCTATTGTTGGAGTAGTCGCCGGCATGGCGCCGGACCTTGATGTACTTATTCGATCTTCTGTCGACCCACTTTTGTTTTTAGAGTACCACCGTCAATTTACCCATTCAGTCCTATTTATTCCCATTGGTGCCCTGCTGTGTGCCGCTTTTTTATATGGCCTCTTCAGGCGACCTCTAGGGCTTTCATTCAAGCAAACGCTGCTGTTTAGTTTTTTAGGCTACGGCACGCACGCGCTACTCGATGCCTGCACTAGCTACGGCACACTGCTACTGTGGCCATTCAGTCATCACCGCTTTGCCTGGGACACCGTATCGGTGATCGACCCACTAGTAACATTGCCACTGCTTGCGCTGGTCTGCTTGGCCTGCCGGTATCGCGCGACTCAGTTCGCCGCAGCGGCTGTTGCCTGGGTAGTGCTATACCAGGGGCTTGGTTATTATCAGCAACAACGGGCCATCCATACGGGCTGGGAACTAGCCCAGCAACGGGGACATACGCCGGATCAAGTATTAGCTAAACCAAGCCTTGGCAATATTATTTTGTGGCGCACAATGTATACCCATAAAGGCAGTCTCTACAGTGATGGCGTGCGCACAGGTTTACACATACGCCACTATCCCGGCAACGCCATACCGCTACTCGACCAGCTACGTGACTACCCATGGCTTGACCCTGCTTCGCAACAAGCCCGCGATATTGCTCGCTTTAACTGGTTTTCACAGGGCTATGGCGCGGTTGACCCGAGTACCCCTTTACGAATAATTGACGCTCGTTACGCGATGCTGCCCACCGAACAAAGCGGCCTTTGGAGCATTCAGCTAGACCCAAACGGTGACCTTAATGCGCATGCTGAGTATGTGGTCAATCGGCAAATAGGGCCCACTAGGCTCAACCGCTTTTGGCAGATGCTGCGCGGACACTAAGCCAATGCTTAGCAAACCACTTCATGATCTAATCAATAAACGGCTTTAACCATTAGCGCTTTGCTATTTTTGGCACGTTTTTCTATCGTAATCTGCAGAGTCAGCACGTACAATATTCGGGCAAAGCGCTTCTTAGCCCCACACTATAAATCGAGTATTCGCTCGAACGTCATGGCTTAATACGGCGTCAGTACTGATAATGTGGCACTACTCGTCAGCTGACTAAAAAGTTATTGAGTAAAGTCTGTTACTCGACAGGGCTTCATCGAACCACAGCGGCTTTTCACTGCGGTGAAAAATACGCAAACCAGGACCTATCTAAAATGATACGCGTAGTGTTCAACCAAAAAGGCGGTGTGGGTAAATCCAGCATCACCTGTAATCTAGCCGCTATTAGTGCCGAGATGGGCTACTCGACACTAGTTATTGACCTCGATGTGCAGGGCAACTCCAGCATGTACTTAGGCTACGATATTCATTCAGAGGAAGCGCTCACCACAGGCACTAGTGTGGCAAACATCTTCAAACAACGGCGCGGTCTACTCTCAACTAAACAGCCACCGGATGATTATGTGCTGGCGACCGAGCATGAGAATCTATTTTTATTACCTGCCAGTATTGAATTAGAAGCGATGGAAAAAGATCTTGAAAGTCGCTACAAAATATATCAACTGCGCAAAGCGCTAGAACAACTCGATCAGCACTACGATCGTATTTATATTGACACCGCGCCCAACTTTAATTTTTATAGTAAGTCTGCTCTTATCGCCACCAATACCGTGCTCATACCATTCGACTGCGATTCGTTTTCCAAACAAGCGCTCTACAACCTAATTGATAACATGATGGAACTCAAAGAAGATCACAATGAAGATCTTCGCATAGAAGGCATTGTTATTAATCAGTTCAATGCCCAAGCAAGCTTGCCCGCAATTTTGGTTGACGAACTGAAAGCCGAAGAAATGCCAGTACTCGATTGCTACCTCGGCAGCTCGGTAAAAATGAAAGAGTCGCATTATCGACAAACACCCCTTGTCTATATGGCCCGCTCACACAAACTGACGCAACAGTTTATTGCGCTCTTCGAGCAAATTGAGCAGTTACCACCAGGCAGCTTTCAGCTAAAAGATACCGCACCACAAACTGAAACGGCCAGCGCCCATTCGTAAGATTGGGTATTGCTCCAATTCATTAACACTGCGCACTGCGATCACTCACTACTATTGAAGCGCTGCATGGAATGCAGCGACGATAATCAAAAGGAATCGAGATATGCTGAATACCGATAACCATCCAAAAAACTCACATCCTGCTGCCAATCATGCGCTATCGCTGCTGCAACATACGTATGGCTACGATGACTTTCGTGGTGAGCAGCAAGCGGTGATTGAAGCTGCTATCGATGGGCATGACACGCTAGTACTCATGCCTACCGGCGCCGGCAAATCTATTTGTTACCAAATTCCGGCACTGCTTCGCCAAGGTACCGGCATCGTCATTTCACCGCTCATCGCGCTAATGCAGGACCAAGTGGATGCTTTACTGCAATTGGGTGTGCGTGCAGCTTTTCTCAATTCAACGCTCAGCGGCGAGCAGCAGCAGTTAATTCGTCGGCAAATGCAGCAAGGCGACATTGACTTAATTTATGTTGCCCCAGAGCGCATCAATCAACCGGCAACCCTCAATTGGCTGTGCGATTGCGCCATCTCTTTAATCGCCATTGACGAGGCTCATTGCGTATCGCAGTGGGGTCACGATTTCCGGCAAGATTATCTTTTACTTAATCAACTAAAGCAGTATTTCCCTACTGTGCCGCGCATGGCCTTAACGGCTACCGCCACGCTCGTCACCCGCAGCGAAATTGCACTGCGCCTGGAGCTTGAACAACCCAAAACATTTGTCACCAGCTTTGATCGACCCAACATCCACTATACGGTGAGTCAAAAGTCAGAACCAAAAAAACAATTGCTGCGTTTTTTAACGGCGCATCGCGAAGAAAGTGGAATTGTCTATTGCCTTTCACGCAAGCAGGTAGAGTCTACCGCCATTTTTTTGTCTGATCGCGGTCTCACGGCATTGCCCTATCATGCCGGGCTAAGCGCCGACCAGCGCAAACATAATCAGTCGCGTTTTTTGCGCGAAGAACAAATTATTATGGTCGCAACAGTGGCCTTTGGCATGGGCATCGACAAGCCTGACGTGAGGTTTGTGGTGCACATGAATCTACCCAAGAGTATGGAAGCTTACTATCAAGAAACCGGTCGAGCCGGTCGTGATGGCAATGCCGCATATGCCCATATGATTTATGGCCTTGAAGACATCGTACAGCTCTCGCAATTTATTGACCGGTCTGACGCCGCGCTTGAATTCAAACGCAACGAAAAACAAAAGCTCGACACTCTGCTAGGCTGGTGCGAACTGACCGATTGCCGGCGCCTGCCGCTACTTGCTTACTTTGGCGAGCCCGATGGCAATGCCTGTGGCAATTGCGACAACTGCATGAAACCACCCGAGACGTGGGATGCTACGGAGCCCGCACGAAAATTATTATCGTGTATCTATCGCCTAGATCAACGCTTTGGCGTGATGCACACCATTGATGTACTGCGCGGAAAAGCCAGCGAAAAAGTTGAGCAGTTTGGCCACGCACAGCTCTCAACATTTGGCATTGGAGCAGAGCTGTCACAAAACCAGTGGCGTTCTTTAGTGCGACAACTCATCGTACGCGGTTTTATTTTTGTCAATGCCGACCGCTATGGTGCACTCGCGCTGACCGATTCGGCGCGCTCTCTGCTCAAAGGCGAACTGGCCCTTCAGCTGCGTAAAGATACCGCTCAGCCTAAGCTTAAACAGCCAAAAAGTGGCTCAAAAGGCTCTGGCGTTTCACCCGAAGATGAAACCTTATGGAACAACCTGCGCGAATGTCGCAAAGCGCTCGCAGACCAATTCAACATACCACCGTATATGATCTTCCATGATGCAACATTAATGGAAATGATGGAGCTGCACCCCACCACGCAAAGCGACATGCTAAAGCTCAACGGTGTAGGCGATGCTAAACTCGAGAAATATGGCAGTGCCTTCTTAGAAGTGTTGGCAGACCATATCCATGCTGTGAGCTGAACCCAGTATTAAACGTAGTTAAACCGACACAAGAGATGCTTAATACGATTCAACAATGGCTGACCGAGCACGCCTACTTTAGTGTGTGGATGGCAGGCTTTTCACTGGTAGCCCTACTAGTGAGCGCGCTTGTGTTGCCCTATTTTATTGCGGCAATACCCGACGACTATTTTATTAAAGAGCATGGCCCTAGCCGCATTCGTAAAAACATTAGCCTGCTCGCATTACTCAGCCTCAGTGTAAAAAACTGTATTGGTGTAATCCTCATACTGGCCGGGCTGGCCATGTTAATACTTCCAGGCCAGGGAGTATTAACGCTATTAGTCGGTCTGATACTGACTAACTTTCCTGGCAAGCATCGGTTAGTAAGAAAGGTCATTGCACAACCCACAGTGCTAGCTGCGGTCAATTGGCTTCGACGCCGACGGCATAAAAACGAATTCAAAATTAATTAAATACCGAGCTTACCCAGCAAATCAGCAATTTCACGCAAAAACAATTCAGCCGCCGGATGCTTTACCGCAAAACGAGTTTCAAGCGCTTTAGCCCGTTCGAGCAGCGCACTAGTCTCTTCAACCGGTTGCGCCGCATCCTCAGGAACATGTTGCTGAATATCTTTATCCAGTGCATTGATTAATGCACGTGTTTCATCATCAATAGGTGCCGCATCAAGCTCTGCTTGTAACTGCGATAACAACTCGCGAATTTTTTGGTTGCTCATTGGCTGCCTCACTGCAATGTATCTTGACCCAACAATCAAAGCATCATTAGCTTTGATCACACATCAACTAGCTTATTGCTCTTCGGGTAAATGTACAATCAAACCGTCAAGCTCATCGCTCAGGGTAATTTGACAAGACAAGCGACTGTTTTCTTTGCGTTGGGCAGCAGTGCCGTCAAGCATTTCGGTTTCGAAATCGTTGGGCGGACCCGCCAGCTCAACCCAACCATCACCAATGTAGCAATGGCATGTGGCACAGGCGCAACCACCGCCACACTCAGCAACAATACCCTCAACGCCTTCATCAATGGCCAACTGCATGACGGTACTACCCGCAACACCCGTTACTTTTTGCTCGGACTCATCTGCATGAATAAATGTTACTGTGACCATTCTTCGACTTCCTAAATATAGTGATTGACTTAATTATCGATGGCGAAACAACGCTTCGCAAGTCTACATGTTAACCCAAAATTATGCGTCTTCGCTGCGTGTAATCGACAAAAGTAGAACATTTTTATCGATTGTCTATTGTACGAACACGCCCATCCTTCCATCGCTTAAATAACTCATGCTAACGCTTGCGAGCAATTTATTCAGTGGCTTTAAACATGCAAACCATTAAAGCTTTGGGCGAATGCAATGATAAAGCTTCCATGAAAAAACCGACACTTGAGTTTGCCTTATAAAAGCGGCAAACTGAATTTTTGATTGTTATGGCAATAAAAGGAAATAAGTATGAGCCTTACGGGCCCTCTTGAGCAATTCAACCGACGTGTTAAAGCCAACCCCGATAAACGCTATCTCAACCAGCCCCGCGATGGCGCTTGGACAAGCTATACATGGAGCGAAGTTGATCAAATGGCGCGTAAAGTAGCCACCGGCTTGCTCTCGCTAGGCCTTAGCAGCGGTGACCGCGTCGCTATTCTAGCTAAAAACAGTATGGAATGGGTGGCAACTGATTTTGCCATAGCCATGGCTGGCATGATCAGCGTGCCTATTTATTCTACCGCCGGCGCCAGCACTATTAGTTATGTGCTAGAACACAGCGGCGCTAAAGCACTAATGATTGGTAAACTTGACAGCTACGATGCCCTCAAACAAGTTGACACCAAGCCACCCACTATTGGCTTTCCTTACCCCGATGTTGTCGCCGACTATCAATGGGCCCACTGGCTCGATGAGCATAAACCATTACTCGAAACCGCCGAGCACAAACTAGACGACGTATACACGCTCGTTTATACATCAGGCAGCACCGGCAAGCCCAAAGGCGTTGAACTCTCAGGACGCAATCTTGCCGCCGCCGCAACCGGCACACTTTCTTTTTATCCAGATAAAACCAATCGCGTCATCTCCTATTTACCCATGGCCCACATTACCGAACGCTCACTCGTTACTATGCTCTCGGTTTACAGTGATTTAGAAATATTTTTCAATGAATCGCTGGCGACCTTTTTAGATGACTTAAAATACACCAAGCCAACATTGTTTATTTCGGTACCTCGCTTGTGGTCTAAATTTCAATCCAAAACGCTTGAAAAAATCCCCGACCGACGTTTACAAAGACTGCTGTCTATTCCGCTTATCGGGTCTTTGGTGGCTGCAAAATTACGCAAGCAACTGGGCTTTAGCTACTGCGAATCATTTGGCTCAGGCACTGCGCCTATTGCACCGGCCCTATTACAATGGTTTTCGCGCTTAGGTATCAATATTTCTGAAGGCTGGGGGATGACGGAAACCAGCGGTGCGGCCTGTTTTAACTTGCCATTTGAATCATCTCGCCTCGGCACGATTGGCGGACCTATAGAAGGCAATGAATTAAAAATTGATGAGAATGGCGAACTACTTGTGCGCGGGCCTGCCATTCTTAAACGCTACTACAACAACCCCGAAGCCACTGCTAGTGCATTTGACGGCGACTGGTTTAAAACCGGTGACAGAGCCACTCAGCAACCCAGCGGCGCTTGGAGCATTATTGGTCGCGTTAAAGAACAATTCAAAACGGCTAAAGGAAAGTATGTAGCGCCCACACCCATCGAAAACCTGCTGGGCACTAACAGCTATATTGAGCAATCGTGCGTTACAGGTTCAGGCCTACCGCAGCCCATTGCACTAGTAATTATAAACGAAGGTGACACTACCTCCCGTGAAGTGCTTCACGACAGCCTCTTAGCCACCCTTGAGGAAACCAACCGACAGCTAGAATCACATGAGCGTTTGTCGGGTATTGTGGTGTGTGACGAGCCATGGAGCGTCGAGAATGACTTGCTGACCCCTACGTTAAAACTCAAGCGCGATCAAATTGAAGCACGCTATAACGATGTCATCGCCAGGCAAGATAGCGAAAAAGTGTCGTGGACGGCCTAACAGGGCCGCTCAGCGAGCCTTGCTCTGGCGTTGCTTTAATCAAAAAATTGCACTGTTTCAGCTAATTCCGCGCGCCCCATTTTAACCTCGTTAATTTTTGCCTCAGCATCGGCATAGCCAAATGAAAGCCCACAAAGAATGCCGTTGTCTTGTGGGATATTGGCTAAATCAAACACCGGTTTCGGAAAAAAAGCCAGCGCACCCTGCGGGCAACTCGCCAACCCTCGCTCTACCATCAATAGCATGAGCGACTGCAAATAAATACCTATATCAACTGCGTTAATTGGCCCCATCGTTTTTGGCATCGAGATAAATGCCACGTGCGGCGCACCAAAAAACTGCCAGTTCTTTACCATCAATGCATTGCGTGCATCTTTGTCTTCACGAGCAATACCCATGGTAGTGTAATAGCCAGCTGCGCAAGCGTATTGCCGATCTTTGTATACACCGGCTAGATCTTGGTCAAAAGCCTGAAACGCTTGCTCTGGCTTTTTACCCAGCATGATTTCAGTCACCAACGCATTTTCCAGCGCATCGCGTTTTTCACCCGAAACTACCGACACATGCCACGGCTGAGTATTGCAGTTAGATGGACTCTCTTGTGCAATAGAAAATATCTCACGAATCACTTCAGCAGGCACTGGATCCGGCTTAAAGCCTCGAATAGTTCGGCGTGACTGCATGGCTTGAGTAACATTCATTATTAATAGCTCCTATAAAACTGATGGTTGGCGACTTAGGCAAAACACCTAATACAACGCCCAAATTAAGTGGATAAAAATTTAGCATGAAAAGCGATGTGTTCTGCTATAAAACTGGCAATAAAAAAATACGAGTGATCGTAACCCTCCTGGAAGCGAATATTCATGGAGTAATTCGCTGCGGTGCTCACCTCAACTAAACGCTCGGTTTGTAGTTGCTGAACCAAAAACTCATCGGCAGTGCCCTGGTCAACCAACACCGGCAAATGGTGGCTCGCTTGTCCCACCAATGCACAGGCATCATAGGCCTGCCAATCGGCTCTATTACCGCCTAAATAGCCACCTAAGGCTTTTTCGCCCCATGCACAGGTTGATGGCGAAACAATGGGGGCAAACGCCGACACACAGCGGTACTGCGCCGGTTGTTTTAGTGCCGCAATTAACGCACCGTGCCCACCCATCGAGTGCCCTGAAATACTTGAGCGGCTTGCATCAATAGGGAAATGCTCAGCCATTAACTCGGGCAATTCAGCCGTGACATAGCTGTACATTTGATAATTTTCGAGCCACGGTGACTGAGTTGCATCAACGTAAAATCCAGCGCCCAAGCCAAAGTCCCAACTGCCTTGCGGGTCATCGGCCACGTGGTCGCCACGCGGGCTGGTATCCGGGCAGACGATGGCAACACCATACTGCGCGGCATATTGTTGAGCGCCGGCTTTAAACACAAAATTTTGCTCGTTACAGGTTAATCCCGACAACCAATAAAGCACGGGCACTGGGCTTAGCTGTGCTTGCGGCGGTAAGTAAACCGAAAACCGCATGGTACAAGCCAATACCTTCGACTGATGCTGGTATTGCAGTTGCTGACCACCAAACAGCTTATTTGCGGCTAACTTTTTAATCATTAATAAAGCACCACCGAGCGGATGGATTGACCGGCATGCATTAAATCAAAGGCATCATTAATTTTTTCGAGTGGCATGGTGTGAGTAATTAAATCATCAATGTTGATTTTTCCGTCCATATACCAATCGACAATACGAGGTACATCAGTCCGGCCTCTAGCGCCACCAAATGCGGAGCCTTTCCATGAACGCCCGGTGACCAATTGAAACGGTCGCGTAGAAATTTCTTGGCCCGCGCCCGCCACACCAATAATGTAGCACTCGCCCCAGCCTTTGTGGCAACACTCAAGCGCCTGACGCATAGTATTGACGTTTCCAATACATTCAAAACTGTAATCGGCACCGCCACCGGTCACATCAACAATGGCATCAACAATATTTTCAACTTTGTTCGGATTGATAAAATGCGTCATACCGAATTGCTTAGCGAGTGATATTTTACTCTCGTTAATATCAATACCAATAATTTTATTGGCCCCCACCATTTTGGCGCCTTGAATGACGTTCAGTCCAATACCACCTAAACCAAACACCACAACATTGGCACCCGGCTCCACCTTTGCATCGAAAGCCACCGCACCAATGCCGGTCGTTACGCCACAACCTATGTAGCAAATTTTATCGAAGGGCGCATCTTCGCGCACTTTGGCCACGGCAATTTCGGGCAATACCGTGAAGTTGGAAAAAGTCGAGCATCCCATGTAATGCAAAATAGGCTCGCCATCAAGCGTAAACCGACTGCTACCATTAGGCATAACGCCGCGACCTTGCGTTTCACGAATGGCTTGGCAGAGGTTGGTTTTGGGGTGCAAACAAAAATTGCACTCGCGGCATTCAGGCGTATACAAAGGAATGACATGATCACCGGGGCTGACCGACTTTACACCCGCACCTATCTCTACCACTACACCGGCTCCCTCATGTCCAAGAATCGCAGGAAACGCACCCTCGGGATCATCGCCTGACAGGGTAAAGGCATCGGTATGACAAACACCCGTGGCCTTAATCTCTACCAGAACTTCGCCGGCCTGCGGACCTTGCAATTCAACGTCGGCTATTTCAAGCGGTTTGCCGGCTTGAAAGGCAATGGCGGCGCGTGTTTTCATGAACTCATCCTCTATTAATAAATGCTTTTCTCTAACGCAATGAAAACATGGGGGCCATTAAAAAGCAGCCGCCATGACTATTTAATCTGGCCGATCGTGGGTGGCAAAATGGCGTCCAAGAAAAACCCCAACAGCCGCCCATAAAGTGGCAATGGCTGCCCCTACCAATGCCACGCCGGCTACACCTAAACCTAACAATGCAGTCAATGCTGTGAATGACCAACCCCAAAAAACATCGCCACCACGGTAAACCACTACATCAATCACCTGCTTGGCCTTAAATCGCGTTTCTCGGTCAACAATTGTAAAGAGCATCTCTCGCGCAGGACGAGTAATGCCGTAGTTACCCGCGCGACGAAATATTTGCAGTGCCACCACCATCCAGACCAGCGGCACCAATGCCACAGTTAACAAACCCAGCACAATACAAACCGGCACCAATGCCAGCGTCAGCGCAAGCCCAAAGCGGCTGGCCAGTCGCGAGGTAATAAACATGCCAGAGATAATTGTTAGGGTATTGGTTGCCACGTCAATCAGCGCCCAATACTGCGTGCGCTGCTCACGACTAAAATCGACCATAAGATTCTTTAATTCAAAATAAACGAAACTGCCAATACCGGCATATAAAAAGATAAACAAACCAATACCTAACAAAAACGGCGTTTTAAAAAAAACCTGGTAGCCCGCCAAGGGGTTACCACCCAAGCCTTTTTGCATAGCCATATCGGCGTGCACATCGTGATTGCCCAAATCAACATGCTTAAGATGTTGGATATAAAATATCAGCGGTATGGTCGCCATTAGAACTAAGCTTGCAATGAGCAGTAAATTACTGATGCCTATATTCTCGGCAAAAAGTGCGGGTATGGCCGGCCCTACAATGGCGCCAATGCTTGCACCGGTAGTAATAAAACCAAACAAACGCGTCGACTGGTCTTTGTTAAAGGTATCGGACATAAAACTCCAAAAGACCGAAACCTGAAACAAACTAAACACACTCACCCAAACATAAAAAGCTTTATTCACCCAGTCGACATTAACTGAGCTGCCCAACAAAATATAAACACCGACAAAAGTACTGGCAAAAAATCCATAAATTCCCGGCACCAAGTAGCGCAACTGGACACGCGAAACAAAATAGCCGTGAATGGCCGCGGCAATAAAGCTAAACAAAAAAGTAAAGGTCCACAATACGCTCACTTGCGCATCGCTCCAATCGCTGGCCATTGCATCACGCACTGGCCGCAAAATGTAATAGGCTGCCATTAAAACAAACACCAAGGTAAACGAGACCATCGCAGCACGTAGTTCATGCGGCTCTATTTTTGCCGTAAACTGCATCAATCGCTTCATACGGGCGAATAGATGAACACTCATCAAATACTCCTCAAAGCTATCTAACTAGAACAAGTCGCGTCACTAATCACACAGCCAAAAATAAAAAACGTTAAATCACTACCGCTCAGATTGAACTTGGAAATCTTAGCGGACGGTCACTATTCGCCGGATTGCTCCAACCACACATCAACCAATACGCGCACATCAAAGCCTACGCTCGGGTCATCGGCCCAAGCACCATTGCCTACGCCAAATACTACTCGCGGCACTACAGCCTCACCCAGCAAGCGCACTGTGCCGTCAGGCTGCTCATCCCAACTGAACAATAAGTCAACCGCTTGCTCTATGCCTTTTAAACGTAACAGGCCGTGCGCAACAAAACCCTCGGTGGTACGACTGAAACGTTGTGCGATGAATTGGGCAGTGGGGAAACTCGCAAAATCGAGCCACTGAGAGTCGCCTAGGAAGCTGTCCATATCGGGCGCACCAATCATGGCACTAGTCACGTCGATGCTTACATCAAAAGAGGCACCGGCTAAATGTTCGGCGTGAAAAATAATACGCGGCGTAAAACGCTCAAACTTGCCTGTAAAATCGGCACCTACGTAAGAGCCAACAAAACCTAGCTCGCTAGAGGCTGGCCGCATCACCCAGCTCGGCGGTTTGGTTAACAACGAACTAACCGGATCGGCCTGCGGAACGACGACATTAGCTGACGGTGCTGCCACTGTGTCGGCAACCTCACCTATCGTCACAATCGAATTAGAAGTCGACTGGGCCCTAGACCACGACAAAACAATCACCACACCGATAATTGCTCCAAGCCCAGATAAAAATTTACCTGTGCTCCAGCGTTTGGGCAGCATACGCGGCAGCACAATCAACCCCTGCATGTTGTGCCTAACAGCCATAGCAATATGCCCTAGTACTAACGCCGCTAACGCAATAAATAAAAACTCATGCGCATCCGAAGCGATGTCTTTCATTGAGCTATCAGACGGCCATATTAACGGCACTTCAAAAAGATCAAACCAGCGAAAGGGAAAGTTTGCCGCAGAGGTCAGCAACCAGCCACTCAGCGGTAGCAAAATTGCGACCGCGTAAATCGCCCCATGCCCTAAACCTGCCAGCTTTTGCTGCATGGATGATAAGCCTTCAACAGGTTCTGGGTCGCTTGAACAAACCCGCCAAACGACACGCAAAAACATCACCAACAGCACCGACAGGCCAAATGATTTATGCGTAACAAATAATTTTAACTTAGCTGGCGACAAGTCTTGCTCATCGGCTAAAAAACCCAAAGTCGCGGCAACTATCAACAAGACTACGACTAACCAATGAAAAAATTTCGCCGGTTTAGGCCATACCGCTAGCTTGGCTCGCTGTACTAAATCGTTCATTATTTTATTGCAGCCTCCAACCAATCAGCAAACTCTCAACCCTCCAACCTTTCAAGCTAAAAAAGATATTCCGAAAACCTATCGGGCAAAATGGTGCAATAACCTTGCAAAAACAGCCATAACAAAAGACCCGCGTTAGCGGGTCTTTTGTTATGGCTGGCAAAATCTTCAAAAACGCTACGACGCCGATTTAACTGCCGATGAAGAGCCGTCACCGCCAGCATTAAACCACCCCAATACCCAATATTTAATGTCTCGAGCTATCAATAGATTCACCGGCACCAATAACAGCGTAATGGCTGTAGCAAAAAGAATACCGCAGCCTAATGATATCGCCATGGGCACCAAAAACAACGACTGGGTGTTCGTGACAACCATCATCGGCATCAAGCCAAAAAATGTAGTCAACGAGGTTAAGATCACCGCCCTAAAACGTTTGACGCCCGCCTCCTCTACAGCCTCATCCAAAGTACTCCCTTCATTGGTTGACTGACCAACAAAATCAACCAGCACGAGGCTGTCGTTAATGACCACGCCAATCAAAGCCATTAGCCCCATGTAGCTCAACATGGTCATAGGATGACCCAACAACATATGCCCTACTACTGCTCCAACTAGACTAAAAGGAATGACTGACATAACAATAAACGGCTTGCCATACGATTTTAACGGCAGCGCGAGCAAGCAATAGATAAAAAACAACAGGCCAAACATCGATAAAACTAATACTTGAGAGGACTCTCGCTGCTCTTTTGCTTCACCTTCAAAGCTGTAACTTACGTCAGGATAATTAACTAACAGCTGATCGATATAGCCTCGCAGATCATCCATAAGCGCCAAAGCATTGGTTTTCTCCTTGTTGAAATCTGCCGTGACGTTAATCACTCGATAGCGATCAATGCGCTTGATTTGAGCCGGGCCTACCTCAGGAGAGATTTGCGCCACATGAGCCAACGGTATGCGCTGACCATCAGGTGTCTCAATTAATAACTCATCTAACGTTGCCGCATTGCTTCGCTCGCTTTTTGGCAAGCGTATCAGCACACGCACATCGTCTCTGCCACGCTGTATGCGTTGAGCTTCGAACCCGCGAAAAGCCTGGCTAATTTGACCGAGTACTGCAGACCTTGTTAAACCCAACACTTGCCCTTGCTGAGTCAGCTCGACGTGCAGCTCTTCTTTGCCCTGCGCTAGACTATCAGCAATATCAAAAACCGTGGGGTACTCAGTCAATCGCTGCTTGACCTGCGCCGTCACCTCATCAAGACGATCAAAGGAAGCGCCAGCAAACTGAACATTAATGGGATCACCCACGCTAAAAATTTCGGCACGGTACCTAATCTCGTCGGCGCCGGCCACTGTGCCAATACGTTTACGCCACTCTCGCGTGACCTCCTGAGACTCAACCGAGACAGGACGATTCTCGGGTGAAAGTAATTCAATAGCCACCGTACCTATGTTTGAGGCATTGCCACCGGCGCCGCGCTGCGCTCCCGTCACTGCCAGCACATGGCGAACAGAGCTATTGCCCTGATCATCTGAATAATACGCTTCAAGCTCTCTGGCCACGCTGGCAATGCGCGTAATATGGCGATCGGTGACTTCGAAGGGCGTACCGACTGGCATTGTCAGTGAAACCACCACGGTTTCAGCCGGTACTCGAGGCATAAAAGTAAACCGCACCCAGCCACTAGACAGCAAGGCCACGGTGATGGCGAAAACACCGATGAAACTGACCAATATGCTATAACGGTTGCGCAGTGCTTTTACTAACAAAGGCTGGTAGTACTTTAAAATAAAACGCTCAAACCCATTGGCCACCTTCATCTGCCACGCCAACAGTTTATTTTTCTTTTGGCGATCAGTGGGCGGTTTTAGGCGTTTCAAATGCGCCGGTAAAATCAACTTGGTTTCAATAAGCGAAATCAACAAAACAGAAATAACCACTGCCGGAATAGGCGCTGTCATTCTGCCTAACATACCGTCCATCAACGCCAAAGGAACAAACGCTGCGATGGTAGTAAGCACTCCAAACGTAACAGGTATGGCCACACGGTTGGTACCATGAATAGCGGCATCTACTCCGCTGCGGCCAGACTGCAAGCTCGAATAGATACTCTCGCCCGTTACAATCGCGTCATCAACCACCAAACCTAACACCAAAATAAAACCGAATAGGCTCATAATATTAATGGTGTGCCCAAAGTAACTAAGCAGCATGGTTGAACCGATAAAACTTATAGGAATACCCACCAGCACCCAAAATGCTACCGCTGGCCGTAAAAATATAGCTAACAGCAGCATCACTAAAATGCTTCCCTGTACCATGCTTTTGGTCAAAGCAGAGATGCGCTTTTTTAAATAGGCCGCATCGTCATCCCAATAGGACAGATTAATACCGGCAGGCAGCAGGATTTGCTGGTCTTCGATATATTGCCTTACCGTGCTCGAAACCTGGATCGCGCTTTGCTTACCCACACGAGAAACAGCAACAGTCACGCTGTTATCGCCGTTAAACGTTGAATTGAGGCCATCTTCGGTAAAACTGTCGCGCACCGTAGCCACATCACCAAGGCGAATGAGGGAACCATCGGCATTGCTTTGAATAACAATGGCCTCGAAATCACCACGGCGATACGCCTGACCCTGCGAGCGAATAAGAATGTCGCCGCCCCTCGTGCGTAAGTTCCCCGCCGAAATATCCTGCGAGCTAGCCTGCACGGCACTAGCTACATCTGCCAACGACATGCCCAAATTACGCAAGGTATCTTGAGGTACCTCAATATTTATTTCATAAGCGCGCTCATAGCGTAATTCTGCTTGGGTAATGCCTTTTAGGCGCAGGATATCTTCACGCACTTTCTCGGCATAAATTTGAATTTCATCTCTGCTCAATTCACCTGAAACAACAACCGAGATAACGGCATAGTTGAACTGCCGTAAATTGATAATCGGCTTTTCGGCGTCCACCGGAAACGTGTTGATCGCATCGACCCGCGATTTTACGTCGGCCAGCATTGCGCGCGCGTCATAGCCGCTATCGACTTCCAGCCTAATGGTGGTACTGCCCTCACGTGACAGACTCACCATTTCCTTAATGCCTTCTAAATCTTGCACCGCCTCTTCAATGCGCACGGCCACACCCAACTCAATGTCTTCTGGCGTTGAGCCGCGTAATGCCACCTGTATAGAGATCGAGTCAGACTCCCCAGAGGGAAAGGTTTCAACTTGCAGCTGAGTAAAAAAAGCGATGGCGCCACCCATGATGATGAGCCACATCAACAAATTGGCCGCTACGCTATTTCGTGCAAACCACTCAATCACCGGCAACTGCCTCAGGTGAAGTGGCAGGCGAAATATCTAATGGCTTAGCCTGAGGTTCATCCGCTATTTTCGTCACCGACGTTTCATCTTTAACCACTAAAACTGGCGTACCCGAAAAAACTTGTCCTAGCGAACTTAGCACAAGCTCTTGCCCAGCGGCTAGGCCATCGCCAATGAGTGCTTCAACTTCATTTTGCCAAGCAATGCGAATAGGCTTGCGCTGCAGCAAACCCTCCTCAACCACGTAAACAAAACTGCCTTGGTAAATCGCAGAAACCGGAATCACAATAGCATTTTCGAGTACTTTACCTGCCACCTTCGCAGTTACATATTGGCCTATCTTAATTTGCGGCTGACGACCGGCTTGACCTTTCGAACGGTCGACTAACGATTGTCTTGAGGTGGCGGGCACTATAGCAAACTCAACCACCTCCGCATCTGCCGTTGCATAGGGGTCATCGATTTCGGCAATCACGTGCAATTGGCGCGACGTACTATCAATTGCGCTCTCGGTGCGAACTACTGCGCCTTGCCAGACCTGATTAGCTACTAGGCCAGAAAACAGCTCAACACGCGGAAATACTTGACCCGCACTTTGGGTGTCTCTGTAAACTTCGGGTAAATCGATATAGGCAAGGTCACGATCTCTAATTGGCAGCCGCACTTCGAGCTTACTGATGGCATAGATTTCTCCGAGCACCGAGTTGACACTCACCACCTGCCCTAAATCGACATTGCTGCTCATCACCCTGCCATCGTAAGGTGCGACGATCGTGGTTCTCTCTAAATCTAACCGAACCTTTTCCAAATTAGATTGCGCCGAAATGAGATTAGCTTCAGCGGCTTTTAACTGCGGCTTACGCAACAAAAAATCATTGGGCTGGTTGGCCCTACCCAAACTCTTCCAGTCACGCAGGGCCAGCTCCGACTGCGCTTTTTCTTCCTCAAGTGCAGCCTGAGCAGCCAACAGCTGCGCCTCAGCTATTTTGACATCAGCACGATAATCTCGGTCGTCAATAGTCAGCAGTGAGTCGCCCGCCTTGAAAAAGCCGCCGTTATCAAAGTCATCCGAGACCTGAACAATTTGCCCGGCAATTTGCGCCACTAACAGACTTTGCGTACGAGGGCTTACCGTGCCATAGCTCTCAACATTCACTTGATAGTTTTGAGCCGCCAGCACCTGCGTCTTTACGCTCATTTGCGGAGCATTATCCGGAGTACGACTAGGCTGCTTGGGTGAGAAGACTTTTAAAGCCACCGCCAAACCTACCAGAACAACAAAAAGCAACACCGGCATTACACGCCTGCTTATGGTGATTTTCAAATACCTACCCCATTCACTAAAAAAATAACTAACTCACACAAACTACTTATCAAACAACGTATGTGTTGCTAGCTAGTAATCGTAACCGGGGTTCTGGCGACTTAATTTACGCAATAGACCAGGCCAAACTAGATTGTCTCCAATGCCCTGTGTGAATGCGCCTTGAGCCTGCTCGCCCACACGATGGCCCATATCTTCAGTTTCTTCATGCAAGTGCTCAGCCCCACCGGCGGCTTGAGCTAAAATTTGCGTTTTGCAGGCATTTTCTAAGAGATACATACGCAAAAAACTGATGGCGCAATTAGGGCCTACAGTCAGCGTGCCGTGGTTGCGCAATATCAACAGGCTCTTGCTGCCCAAATCGGCAACCAAACGCTCGCGCTCATCAAGGTCTAGGGCAATGCCTTCGTAATCGTGGTAAGCAAGGTCATCATAAACCTGCATTGAAAATTGGGTGTAACGACGCAGCCCCTCTTTTTGCACTGACACAGCAATGCCATAGGGCGTGTGCACATGAATCACGCAGCCGGCATCTTCGCGCGCACTGTGTACGGCCGAGTGAACCGTAAAACCCGCAGGATTAATAAAATAGGGCGTGTCGCTTTTTATGTTGCCGTCTAAGTCAATTTTGACCAAGCTTGAGGCCGTCATCTCATCAAACATAACGCCATAGGGGTTTATTAAAAATCGTTCATGTCCGTCTTCATCGGGCAGTCGCAAAGAAATATGTGTAAACACCAGGTCTGTCCAACCGTACAGCGCCACAAGCCGATAGGTTGCGGCCAATTCGAGTCGCGCTTGCCACTCGGCTGCAGACACGGAGTCTTGCAAGCGAGGAATTTTAGACGGATCTGGAATATCGAATCCCATGGCTTTGCCGGTTACCTGATCGAGCTTTTGCATGTTTATCATTAACCTCATTCATACAGCAGTAGTTAGCGAACGATAGTATCAGTTTACCGCCCAGCTGAGAACATCGCGCCCGCCGTTGTTAAGTTAAAATGGCGACGTTATGGGGCTCACAAACAGCGGGCTAGATTGCAGAGCTAAAGCCTTCCACACAGCCTCACACACAGCCTCACACACAGCCTCAAATTAGGGTTTAGCGACGGCCAACACAAGTTGTTCAGTAAAATCGATAGCCCTTAACAAGCTATCGGTGGCCAAGCGTTCGTTGGTCGCGTGGATCGAGCGACTGTCGCTCATAGACACGCGGTAGGCACGAAAGCGATAAACCTCGTCAGCCACAAGCTGATAGTGCCTCGTGTCGGTGGTTGCGGTGAGCATACCGGGCACAATTAACGACTCCGGAAACACTCGCGCTGCCGCCTCGCTAATGCGTGCATAACCCTCGCCATTCAAGTCAGCCACCGGCGGGCTTTGCCCCCAAGAATCTAACTTCACTACAATGTTTTCATCGTCAATTAACTCAACGATAGAAGCCACTACTTCATCAACCTTATCGCCGGGGAGCAAACGCATATTCACCACCGCGTGCGCCTTTTGTGGCACCACGTTTTCTTTTACCCCGCTATCTAACATCGTCACAGCCGAGGTAGAACGCACCAGCGCGTTATTGGTTCTGTCACCCGCCATTTGATGTGCAATGGGAATAGCCCCTAGCCATTGATTACGCATCAGCCAGCCAGTTAGCCCACCCACCTCCGGCCCCATCACCCGCAGCATGTCGGTTACCGGCTCAACCAGCTTAACTGGCAAAGGATTGTCGTGGATTTTCGTTACCGCTCGAGCCAAACTCACCGCGGCATTATTGCGCGGCGGAATAGATGAATGGCCGCCCTCACCGGAAGCATTTAGGTGCAGTGTGATATAAGTTTTTTCCGCCAAGCCCACTAGCGCCATCGACTTGCCAGCCAACATCGGATTATCGGGCAACACAATACCGCCCTCACCTACCATGTAGGCAAACTTAACCCCGCGCTCGTGCAGTGCGCTGGCCACCACAGCCGCGCCCTGATGTCCGCCAATTTCTTCGTCATGCACCATAGAAAAATACAGTGTGCGCTCGGGCGTATAACCCGCCGCTAACAGACGCTCTAGTGCTTCGAGACTGGTAATAACGGCCATTTTGTCATCGAGTGCACCGCGCCCCCACAAATAGCCGTCGGCCACCACACCGGCAAACGGTGGATGCAGCCAATCTTGCAACGTACCTTGCTCAATAGGCACTACATCGTAGTGAGCATCTAACAATACCGGCGCCAATTCAGGCTGTGATCCACGCCAAGTTAATAGCAAACTGTAGTCGGAAAACCTTTCAGCGCTGAGCGTGCTAAACACGCGCGGGTAGGTTTGCTCAATAAATGCTAAAAAATCAGCAAACGCTTGATAATTGATCTTATCGGGATTTTGAAAACTCACTGTTTCAAAGCGCAGCGCCTCAGCCATACGCTCAACCGGCCCAGCGTGAACAGTACCAAAAAAAGCTAACACATAAGCTAAGCTAGAAAAAAACACCACCTTAAAAAAGCAATGCTTAGATTTTTTAACGCTTGCCAAAATGCTTAATCTACCGAGCATAAAACTACTCCACCGCTAAAATTATTTTGCCGATATGTGCGCTACTTTCCATCAAAGCATGAGCGGCACCGGCCTCTGCTAGGGGAAACACTTTGGAAATAACAGGCACAATGTTACCTGCTGCAATTTTTGGCCAAATATGCGCCTTTAATGCGCTGGCAACCGAAGCTTTATAATCCGTCGAGCGAGGCCGCAATGTTGAGGCCGATAATGTGAGCCGCTTAGTGAGCACCGAGGCAAAATTAACACTCGCCTCAAAGCCATTTTGAAAATTAATGTTCGCAATACGACCATCAACTGCAGCCAACCGAATATTTTTTTGAATGTAGTCACCGCCCACCATATCGAGAATAACATCGACCCCACGACCCGCAGTAAATTCCTTAATTTCCTCAACAAAATCATCCGTTTTATAGTTGACTGCAAAAGCCGCACCGAGTTTTTCACAGGCTGCACATTTTTCGGCCGAGCCTGCGGTGGCAAATACGGTAGCACCCTGCGCAACGGCCATTTGGATAGCCGACACACCAATGCCTGACGAGCCACCATGCACTAAAAAGGTTTCTCCTGCGGCCAGCGCCGCTCGCTCAAATACGTTAGACCACACCGTGAAAAAAGTTTCAGGCAAGCTCGCCGCCTCAATGAATGAAAGCTGATCAGGCACTGGCAAACATTGCCCCGCCGGGACATTGACGTACTCGGCATAGCCGCCGCCATTAACCAAGGCACACACCTTGTCGCCTTTTTTCCAACCTTCTACCGCACTACCTAGCTCAGCGATGGTGCCCGCCACCTCAAGCCCCGGCAAGTCGGAGGCTCCTGGTGGCGCAGGATAGAGCCCCATCCGCTGAATAACATCCGGCCGATTGACGCCTGCAGCAGCGACCGCAATAAGCACTTCGTCATCGGCAATAGCCGGAATAGCCCGCTCAGCCGGCACCAATACTTCGGGCCCTCCGGGGGTAGATATTTCAACAACTTTCATACAGTGAACTCCCTAAAATCATTTGGCAGAGTATGCCACCGCCATCACAAAAAAACCAAATTAAGGCTGTGTCTAAACCAACAGTAACATTTGAGTCAGCGACTCTTTTTTGTATTGGGTAGCAGCAACGCCAGTTAATCCGCTCGTGCAAGGCATCGTAAATGCCCCAGCGCTACTGAGCAGAAATACTTATTTTTCTTGATATGCGCACGGCCATTGCACTGGCTGACGGGCCCGGCCTACTGCATCCTAATCAAACCGCCTACAACAAAATGGGCGATATCTGACTGCCGGCTACTACCCAACAGTTTCGGCAATATCCAACACAGGCTATGTGTTAGCTGCCTACCTATGGAACTTAGACGATGCTACGCACACTGGGACTGTTGCGTTAAATTGAAATGACGCCGCTTGCGAGCACAACAACGGCGGTGGCATGAGCATCAACCAAGCCGATATTGATACCAACCAAAGCTACTTTGTATGGGCACTGTTTAACCGCGGTGCGAATACCCGCATTAATTTAAGAGTTTTGATGGTTTTTAACGACAGTACCGACTGACCCACTGAAGCAAATGGAGCACTCTGGGGCAGCAACACTCAGCGCTGAGACAAAAGCAACTTTACTAGCGGTATAATCGTTTGCAGCAGATACAGTGAATATTCCCAGCCTATATATTATTATTCATAGCCAACTTTGGCGTTCGATCGGCTTTGTATAGGCCCCAATGTTTTTCAGGTTCAAAGGGATCACAGGAACCTTTCCAATTTTCATCAAAAGCCTCAAAATAATAGACCAGCACCTGCTCTTGCTCAGCCCAATCCATTAATTGCTGAAAATACTGTTTTTGATAAACTTCGTTGACCTTATCGACATCAATGCCATGACCATTAGACGCAGTCGCCCAGCCAGCCTCCGTGATAACGATTTGAACATCGGGGTATGCTTGGGCAACGGCATTGTAGTTATCAATGGTATAAGACAAGCCTTCCTGAATGCTTTTATATTCCCATACCGGATAAGTATGAATGGAAATAAAATCAATCTCGTCAACTAAAGGTTTCAACTTATCTAACCAAGGAACATAGTTCTCACAAAACGTCACTGGCTGTCTAACAGCTGCTTTGAGTTGTTTTGCATAGGCACACAAACTATCAACCGGCACCATATGGTCAGTCCAGCTAACCGAAGCCTCATTACCAATTGATACTGAACTTACAATATTTTTATAAGTGTTAGCGAGATTAATTAACTTACTAATTTCTGTTTGATTATGCTCTTTATTTTCCTGCAATTGCTCGGCAGTATACTCGGCTCCCCACGGACACTCAGGATTACTAAGCTCTGCAATAATATAGGCGCCTAACATCACATCAAAAGGCATACCCTCTTTATTGATGACATCCAATACCATTTTAGAATGTGTATCACTGGCATATAAACGCAGCGACTCCCACCGGCCCTCTAACATGAGTAAATCTTGCTTGATCTCTTCGTGCGAGGGCAGTACATCCGAATCAGGACTTTGCCCGTCACGATAGCCTGAGTAACAAATGGCTTTTGTGTACGGAAGTACTGCAGATGATAAAACATTATTATTCATATATTTATTTACACGTATTTAAGTTTTTCGTCTTTGTCCCACAAACCCCAGTACGCACCAACGTCACCTTCGGCGCCTACCTTCCATGACTCATCAAACGACGAAAAATAAAAAATATCGACGTCATCCGTTTGCGCCCAGTGCTGAGCATTAAGGAAGTAGCGAATAGCATTCTCTTGCGAGGGCACTGCACCGTAAAACGTTTGGCCTTTGTTCGGCCAACCGGTTTCAGTAATAATGACTTTCTTGCCTGCGGCAACTTTCACCGTGCGCCGATACATGTCTTTCATGTATAGAAGTGAATACTCAATTGCGCAACCCTCCCAAAAAGGATAGCAGTTAGCTAAGATAACGTCGCATATTTCAGTGATGGCTGGACGATCTTCAAATTCATAATACGCATCAACATAACCAACAGGAACACCCGGTGCGGCCACTTTAAAACGGCGAATATAATCAATTAGCTGAGCCTCCGTAAGGTCGTCTCGGTACATGACTTCATTGCCCACGGCAGCCACATCAACATAGCCATCTTGTGCCAGCTTAATCAGCGCTTCAATCTCAAGTTCATTCTTTTCTTCATCAGTGCCTAACCATGCACCTACTAATGTTTGGAGCCCCTGCTGCCTAGCAACCTTAGGAATTAACTCATTACCCTGTATGCATGAAAAAGAACGCACCCACTGCACGTAGGGCTTAATGATCGTCATTCTGCGCTGCACCTGCGCCAAACTTAGCTCATCACCGGGCTTCTGCCCTTCTTCGTAAGCACTGAAACCGATGCCATGCATACCCCTGTCAGGGTTTGCCTTAAAATAATCGCTCAACTCCCCTATCTCTGCAGAGGACACGCTCATCCCTGAAAGGGACAATATTTTCCCGTCTCTTTTAGACATTCACTTCATTACCTTGGTCAAATGGATTGGACTGAAGATGGCTCGCCTGAAATTACACGAGGCAGCAATAGAGAACTAGAGGCAAAAGCGCAACCGAGCAGCCTTACTAGCCAACGCCCGGATATTACGGGAGCGCCTGTAAACTTTCAATTCAGAGCACAACTTTTGAGGTGAGCTGCCTAAGTTACATGGTGAATCGCTAAACCTCACCGTATCACTGGCTCATTCTTACCCCGTCTAGTCCCTTTTGCGAGCCGCTACTTAATACAAGACTTGAGTGCAGCTCTAGGTTGCGGCCAACGGCATTGCAGATCAGCCGCCCCGAAAATATCAAGCCACTATTTAAGTGCGCCGTCACGCGTTAAGTGCGCCATTATCGCCCCGCGTAACGACATTGATACTATTTTGCTAACCCATCCATATACCATTGGTTTTAAATCCAAAGCTGAAATCCAAAACCTGTCGGATTATTAAACAGCGCGCTCATCGGTAATCACGTGCTCAGAAGTCTAGAATTACGCTTAGATTTAGCCATAAGGCTAAGCCACTCTTACTTTGTAGTAACTCGATACTACATTCATGACATTGTCCAACATACTTAAACGAAATAGCGATTTTTAATCCTTATTCGGCTTTTTAGCGCTGTCGAATTATTGAACAGCTGTGAGATGTTATATCATCTCAAAGCCTAGCAACGGCAGACCTCCATGGCATTTCCTGAGATTGGCATGAATGATGCTTATTTGACCACACGAACTCATTTAAATTTTTTTCAACAAAACTTAGGAGGATTCAACCGTGAGAATGAAACCATTAATGAGTGCCTGCGCAATTGCACTAGCTGCAAGCAATGCCAATGCGGGCCTCATGGTAACCGTAGAAGCCGGAGGGCAACTAACGTCCACTCAAACTGGCGTGACGGAAGTCAACTTTAACGATGGAACCATAGGCTCTTACACTGATGGCACCTCATCGGATTACTCGATCTTTTCCCAATCACAAAGCGGATCGGCCCAGCCCTATGGTATAGATAGCAAATTTTTGAGTGTTCCCAATCCAAAGAGAAACGGTAGCGCTTCCTTTGAGCTAGATGGTGAATACAATTATTTCGGTTTGTACTGGGGTTCTGTTGACACTTACAACGGCATCGAATTTTTCCTAAACGGAGCTAGCGTGGGTGAGATCTGGGGTGGTGACGTAGAGCCTCCACTCCTTGCTGATGGTAATCAGGGCAGCTATACATCAAACCGGTACGTGAACTTCTTTTTCAACGGTGGTGACACTTTTGACAGTATTACCTTGACGAGCAATGGTTTTGCTTTTGAGTCAGACAACCACGCCTATGGCAATGTTTCTGTTCCAGAACCCGGTTCGCTGGCTTTATTGGGCTTAGGTTTAGCGGGACTGGCATACAGCCGCCGTAAGAGCTAGCACGCAACTCTGCACCCTGACACCTCCACGCCGTTGTTATTGCAGCGGCCGTGGATTGTCCGTGCCAAGGGCGAGTAAACAGCCCGTTTTATGCCGCATCGGTTGACAAGCCGAGGCAAAATAATTACTGTAGTATTGTTGTTTGGATGGCATCCCCCAAGCCATTAGAGTCTCCCCCGGCTCATAGCGTTTGCAATCAACCCGTTACTCTGGAGTGCACGTTCGTTCGTTGTGTTTAATAACGTCTGAATTTGTCCTCGCACGTAATATTTTGTTAGCAAGCGCGACATTGGAACAAATCTAATGTCAACGTTACCCCTGGAGAATTTGTTTTGTCTTAAATTCTTTTAGGGATCGTTTACTGTGAAAAAAATATCCACTCCACCTCTTAGCATGCTGCTCTTTTCGCTTGTAGCTAGCCCTAGCTCAGCTGTTTTCT
>CAJQKT010000023.1 GCA_905478995.1 uncultured Pseudomonadales bacterium
CCGCCGGCAATTTTTACCGTATGGCCAGCGGCGACCAATTGCGCTTTAATTTTTTCGCGATGGTCGCCTTGGATTTCAATGGCGCCGTCTTTAATAGCACCGCCACATGAGCACAGCTGTTTAAGCTTTTTGGCAACAGCTTTGAGTTCGGCTTGTTCAACCATTAATCCGCGCACAATGGTCACGCCAGCACCTTTTCGGCCTTTGGTTTCGCGCATAATGCGTACAACGCCATCACCGGTGCTGTTGGCCATTGCTCCAGCAGCTTGCTGGGCGCATTGGCAGTTTGCAAGGGGGCGGTCGCAGGCGGGGCAAATTTTGCCTGTTTCGGTGCTGTAAACTCGGTTTTTATTCTGCATGTTAAACCCGCGCGCTATTCAGCGTTTAGGTGGGCTTTAGCCGAATGGGCCGACTAAAACCGCACGATTAGCACGAGTGCTAATCAATCACTTCAACGTCGTCGGCTTCTTGGCCTTTAGCGCCGGCCACAATCATAAACTCAACGCGCTTGCCTGGAGATAGGCGCGGGCTATCTTTACGCACAGATCGAAAGTGCACAAAAATTTCATCGCCGTTATCGCAATTAATAAAGCCAAAGCCTTTGCCGCCGTTAAACCACTTTACTTCGCCTTGTTGGCGGCCGCCTTTCACGGCTTTTTTCTTGGCTTGCTTGGCTGGTTTGCTGCCGCCGTTTTGGGCGCCAGTATTGATTTTAATGCCGGTAAGAAACACACAGGCTATAGCTACAATTAAAAAGCTCAGCGCGGCAGTGGTGTCAAACTGAAACAATGTTGATGGTTCTGATGTATAGCCAAAATAAATAGCTGAGGCAGGTATAGCAACCACGCAACAAATAAGCAGTCGATTAAATATGCTCATTGGATTCATTCTCAATAGTTAACAATAAAACAGCCGAAGCCAAAGCTTCGGCCCCTTACAAAGGCCTTACTTAGCTTTCTTCGCTAGCATCGGCTGCTGGTGCTTCTTCGGCTGGCGCTTCTTCTTCTTCAGCGGCTGCTTCAGGCTCAGGTGCTTTAGTTGCGGGTGCTTTGACTAAGTCTTCAGCCAATAAAATGGCCACTTTAGCTTCGCCATTGATCCATTTATTTTTGGCACCTTTTACGCCGTAGCGGTTGTTGCGCTTTTGATAAATGTTGTACTCGGCAGTGGATTTTACAAGTTTCATAGTGCTACCTTTCTGAGGTTAATGGTAAGAAAAAAACTAACGTTATTAGTGAGGTTTTACGTCACCCATGTGGTGATTGACAACTTTGAGCAAAACTTTAAATATTTTTGGGTTGCCACAAACAATGTTGCCTGTTTGTAGGCTAGTGTTGCCGCCTTGAAAATCGGCCACTAAGCCACCGGCTTCTTGCACCAGTAATATACCCGCTGCAACGTCCCATTCTTTGAGGCCGTATTCCCAAAAGGCGTCCATTCTACCGGCCGCCACATAGGCTAGGTCGAGCGCTGCTGAGCCTGCCCGGCGAATGCCTGCGCTGTTGTTGGCAAAGTGCTCAACGCATTGCATATAGCCGTGAATAAACGGCTGCTGGCTAGCGCGATAGGGAATGCCGGTACCCAACAGGGCGCCGTCAAAATTGTGTTTGTCGCTGACGCGCAGACGCTTACCGTTAAGTGAGGCACCACGACCGCGACTGGCGGTAAACTCTTCACGGCGTATCGGGTCGTAAATGACGGCATGTTCGTGACGCCCATTTTTCACACAGCCAATTGAAACGGCATAGTGCGGAATGCCCCGCAAGAAATTGGTGGTGCCATCTAGCGGGTCGACATACCAAGTGGTATCGGAGTGCCCCGACGCGCCGGTGATAAGCCCGCCCTCTTCACACAAAATGTTGTCGTCGGGCCATGCTTTGCGCAGTTGAGACACAATTTCAGCTTCGGCGGCTTTATCGACATTAGAGACAAAATCATTTCGCTCTTTTTCTTCGATTTTGACCAGGTCCATGCGTTCGCTGGCTTTGGCTATAAGGTCGCCTGCAGCTCGAGCGGCGCGGAGCGCGATGTTAATGGCTGGTTCCAATGGAAGCCTCAAAAAGTGTGGTCAGTAAAAAGGATTTAGTTATCGATGAGCGTAGTGCCCTCGAAAAATGACGCGGAAGTATACCAGAGAGCAAGCGTGAAAAAATGTTGATAGTGAATAAGGGACGGGGCTAATTGGGTTGGGGCGGGAGTTGAACACGCCCAAGTGGCTCTTGGTTGCTTTGGCCCTGTTTCGGGCGTAATTATGAGCCAGAAATCGCTGCAGTGCTTTATGCCTTGGCTAGCTTTGGGTAGACTGCGCCCTAATTTTCTTATTTGGACACCTATTGAATGGCTGCGCAGCGTGATATCCGGATTGTTCTTGTTAACCCCACTCACCCGGGCAATGTGGGTGCTGCGGCTAGGGCCATGAAAAACATGGGTCTGAGCCAGCTCGTGCTCGTTGACCCGCAAGAATTTCCTGACCCGCGTGCTATTTGGCGGGCGGCCGGAGCTAAAGATCTTGTTACGAATGCGCGGGTGGTTGCAACGCTCGATGAGGCCATTGGCGATTGCCAGCTTGTGGTGGGCACTTCGGCTCGCGAGCGGCGTATTCCTTGGCCCATGGTTGAGCCTCGTGCCTGCGCCGATACTTTATACAGTCAGCCAGAAGATGCGCGTATGGCCATTTTGTTTGGTCGAGAAGACCGCGGTTTAACCAATGATGAGCTGCAATGCTGTAATTTACATGTCAATGTGCCCACCTGCGATGCCTACCGTTCGTTAAATTTGGGGATGGCTGTGCAGATCCTTTGCTACGAGCTGCGGATGCGCTCGTTGCAAGATGAAGAGCGGGCGGTCGACCCCATGGACGAGTGGGACGAGCCTATCGCTAGCTCCGACGATGTCGAGCGTTTTTATGAACATTTGCATACTACCTTAGAGCAGCTGGACTTCTATAATCGAGATAACCCTGGTCAAATGCTCACGCGCATGCGCCGATTATTTAATCGTGCGCGGTTAGATAGAATGGAGTTGAATATTCTGCGCGGTGTTTTGAGTGAAGTGCAGAAAAAAATAAAATAAAAGGCGGTTGCTTTTTCTTTTGAGCGGATCGGTTTTCATTTATGCTAGCGGAGGTTGTGAATGCATAGACACGCGACAGCTCATTTTATAATTAACTTGCAGGAGAATAAGTAATGGCTATTTTTGCGCCAAAATGTGATCGATGTGGACAGCGTACCCGCCATGAAGAAAAAGGCAGGCCACTGTGTGAAGACTGCATGCAGAAAATGCAGCTGATGCTAGATGCAGCGAATGAGAATGTTCATTTGTGTCCTGTTGATAGCGCAGCTATGCAAAAAGAAATTGCGCATATGATTGTTATTGATAAATGCCCTCAGTGTAACGGCGTATGGTTGGACGGCGGCGAGCTAAGCAAGTTGACTCACGACGTACAGGCCGATGCCATTATGGCAGTAACTCGAGGTTACACCATTGGTATGCCTTGATTGCAGTGGCATATAAAGGTCATTAGAGTTAATATTTTTCGCACTTAAATGATTTGGGCGCGACAAAATTTGAATACGAAAATCTTGTCAAATAAAATCAAAAGGGTCGTATTATGAAAAAAATATTGAGAAGTTTATTTGTTATTACTTGCAGTGTTTATGCGTCTCTGACTTTAGCGCAGAGTTATGTAGGATTGAAATTAGGGCATGCTGAGATTATGTCTGACCTTGAATCTTCCAGCAGTTTGGGTTGGTATCTAGGTCATGCCGTGAGCGAAAATTTCGCTGTTGAACTCAATTATGACAGTTTCGGTGATGCCGATATCGAGGGCGTAGATGTCGAGTTAAGCGCCGATGCACTATCTGTTTATGGAGTATTTAAAGTTGATATTAAAACGGGTGTGACGCCCTATGCAAAAATGGGTTTGGCACGCCTGCGCGTAAAGCAGGAAGCAAACTGCTGCGGTATCGATGACGAATCTAATTACGAAACGCAGTTTGCTTATGGCGTTGGTTTGATGGGCGGCTCAAAAAAATTAAATGTTAGACTTGAGTACTCTGCGATTAATGCCGATGAAGAAAAGTTGGCTAATTTTTCTTTGGGAATTCAGATTGGTATATAGTTTTTTCTATCTGCGTTGATAATTTCCGTGTTGTTCTTCTCAATGCGTTTTTATTAGATTGATGGCTGGGTTTTTTTAGGATGTCGGCCTCGTGAGGATTTTATGATACAAAAATTAAGTTTATTCTTAGCAGCAGCTATTTTATCGATTCACGCGTCTGCCTCTTTAGCTCAAGGCTATATGGGTCTGCAGGTTGGGCAGGCGGACATGAACCTAGATATACTATCAAAGCTAGATACCTCAACCAGTGTTGGCGTGTACGGTGGCTACAGCATCAATAAGTATTTTGCGGTAGAGCTTAGCTACAGCGACTATGGTGATGAAGATGTTAACTATAGCGGCCCTGGCGCGCTAGGCGACCCCGTTGCCCCTAGATGGACTGTAAGCTCCGATTCCCTTTCTTTTCATGGCTTAATCAAGGCTCCATTTGATGATGGCTTGACGCTTTATGCCAAGGCGGGCTGGTCCATGTGGGATGTGGAGCTTGATGTTAACGATGCGCCTCGCGATGGTTATGAGGATTCTTCTAGCAACGGCACAGATTTTTCTTATGGTTTGGGGGTGATGTTCGATGCCTCAAGGCACGTATCTCTTCGGCTAGATTATACGGCGGTTACTACCGACAAGAGCAGTGCAAATATTTCAGTGGGTGTTCAATACAATTTGTAGTGCGCTTAAATATCGAACTTTGAGTAGTAAAAAAGCCGCGCCTTTAAAAGTCGCGGCTTTTTTTTATGTGTGTATTAAGCAGTACGCTATCAAACTCATGAGGCTTTTTATACCGTTTAATTTTTTCAAAAAAGGGTTCGGCTTCGGGGTAATGCATTTTTAAATAAAATAGCCACTGCTTTACTCGATTTCCTAGAAATCGTAGTGGGTAGGCGTCTTTGGTATCTAGGTAAAACGTTCGCAGTAAACCAATAATGTCATGCCAATTTAGCGGTTGATAATCGCGCCCTTCGTTAAAGGCTCTAATTTGCAAGGCTAAGTCGGGGCAGGCCACTAACCCTCGACCCAGCATAAAATCTTCACAACCGCTGTCTTGCTTGCACTGCTGCCAATCACGTATGTTCCAAATCTCACCATTGGCGATAACGGGTATCGCAATAGTTTCTACTACGTGGGCAATATAGGTCCAGTAGGCAGGTGGATTGTAGCCATCAGCGCGTGAGCGGGCATGTATACATAACTCGTCGGCGCCGGCTTCGGCAATGGCTATGGCGTTGTCTAAATATAAACTTCTATCTTCAAATCCCAGCCTAATTTTTGCCGTAACAGGCGTGCTGCTAGGCACGGCCGAGCGCACTGCGCGCACAATATCGCCGACCAAAGCAGGGTTTTTGAGCAGGACTGACCCGCCGTGGCTGCTGTTAACTTGTTTGGCGGGGCAGCCAAAGTTCAGGTCAATGGCTGAGGCACCTAACAGTGCGGCTGTGTGAGCGCTTTGTGCCAGAGTTGCGGGGTTGCTGCCCAGTAGTTGAATGCGCACCGGTGTGCCGTTAGACGTACTGCTTTTAATTTTTTCGCTTGCGCTGGCTTGCTCAGGTTGAGCCTGGCTGAGCTCGGGGCAGTCGCGTAAAAACGTTTTATCGGTAAGCGGGGTATCGTTGACGCGCATAAACTCGGTAACGAAAATATCGACACCGCCAATGGCGCTATAAATGCTGCGAAAGTGATGATCAATAACCCCTTCCATCGGGGCGAGGAAAAGGCGCATGGTTATATACGATTACAATAAGTGCTGGGCATTAACGCTTGGTGCGCTAAAGTCGGCTTTTGTAAGTCTTTAACTGATGGGGCTAACACGGGTTAACCCAAGTAACTGAGCATCACTCCGGCAGCCACGGCCGAGCCCACCACGCCGGCCACATTGGGTCCCATGGCATGCATTAATAAAAAGTTTTGCGGGTTGTATTCAAGCCCAACTTTATTAGATACGCGCGCAGCCATCGGTACCGCTGAGACACCCGCCGAACCAATGAGAGGGTTGATTTTTGTTTTTAAAAACAAATTCATGGTCTTTGCCATGATCACTCCGCAGGCCGTACCAATGCTAAATGCCACTAGGCCCAGCGCTAAAATACCCAGCGTTTTGGCATTTAAAAATGCATCGGCACTTAATTTCGCACCAACGCCTAAGCCTAATAAAATGGTCACCGTATTGATGAGTGCGTTTTGTGATGTGTCGCTCAGGCGATCTACCACGCCTGATTCGCGCATCAGGTTACCAAAACAAAACATACCCAATAGTGGCGCTGCAGACGGCAGGAATAGCGCTACCAAGAGCAAAAGCATTAATGGAAAAATAATTTTTTCAACTTGATGAACCGGGCGCAGCTGTTCCATTTTAATTTTGCGCTCGGCATCGTTGGTTAGTGCGCGCATAATGGGTGGTTGAATCATCGGTACCAAAGCCATATACGAGTAGGCGGCTACGGCAATGGCACCTAATAAGTCGGGCGCTAAACGTGAGGCGACAAAAATTGAGGTGGGGCCGTCGGCACCGCCAATAATACCAATGGCGGCCGCTTCATTGATGGTAAAGGGCAGGATGCCAAAATGGTTAAGGAGCACGGCGCCAATAAGCGTAGCGAAAATGCCAAATTGCGCGGCGGCACCCAGCAGCAGTGTTTTAGGGTTAGAGAGTAGCGGCCCGAAGTCGGTCATGGCGCCTACACCCATAAAAATGAGTAGGGGGAATACGCCGGTCTCTATGCCAATATGATAGATGTAGTAAAGCAGGCCTGCGGGTGTTACCAGATGCCCCATGGCATCGTAAACGGGCGCATCATAAAAGCCAGCGCCAGGGATGTTGACAAAAATTGCGCCAACCCCAATGGGCACTAACAGCAGCGGTTCAAAGCCTTTGTTAATAGCCATAAAGAGTAATACGAGCCCCACTAAAATCATGAGCGCTTGTCCGCCGGCCATTTGTGCAATACCGGAGGCTTGTAATAGAGTATCTAGCTGATTCATTATTGGCTCTTAGTTGATGGTTAGCAGGGTATCGCCAACAGAAACAGAATCTCCGGCTTTAACGCTAATCGTATCGATTACACCTGATTTGGCAGCGCGAATTTCGGTTTCCATTTTCATCGCTTCGAGAATAATTAAAATATCGCCTTCGACAACGCTTTGTCCCGGTTCCACTGCGACTCTCCAGATAGTGCCAGCTAGTGGCGCTGCAACCGGCTCGCCCTGACTGCTTGCGGCAGTGGCGGTGGGTGTTGATGCTGCTGATGCTAGACTCAGCGGTGCGCCATTAATAGGCGCAAGGTGAGTAACATCGCCACCGGTATTAACCTTAACGACATAGTCATGGCCTTCAACGGTAACGGTGAATGTGTCGCTATCTTGATTCGGTGCTGCTTCAAAGGCCGCTGCGTTGCCGCGATTGGCCAAGAATTTTGGTGCAACTTGCGGAAACAGCGCATAAGTGAGTGCGTCGTCAATTTTATCTTGAGCTAATTCAAGGCCTTGCTCGGTGGCAAGCGCATCTAAGTCGGCAATGATTTGATCCATTTCATCGTCGATCAAATCAGCAGGGCGGCAGGTGATGGCCTCAGCGCCTGCCAGTACACGTTGCTGCAGCGCTTCATTGTACGGCGCAGGCGCAGCGCCGTACTCGCCTTTGAGTATGCCTTGCGTTTCTTTTGAAATTGACTTGTAGCGCTCCCCAGTTAATACATTAAGCACCGCTTGCGTGCCTACAATTTGCGAGGTAGGTGTGACGAGTGGGATGTGGCCTAAGTCTTGGCGCACACGTGGAATTTCTTGTAATACCTCATCAAACTTATCCTCAGCCCCTTGTTCGCGCAGCTGATTTTCCATGTTAGTTAACATGCCGCCCGGTACTTGTGCGACTAAAATACGTGAGTCAGTACCGCGCATGGCACCCTCAAATTTCGCATATTTTTTGCGTATTTCACGAAAGTAGGCTGCGATTTCTTCAAGTAAATTGAGGTCTAGGCCGGTATCTCGACGGGTGCCTTGCAGTGCAGCTACCACGGTTTCGGTCGCGCTGTGGCCATAGGTCATCGACATCGATGAAATAGCGGTGTCGACTCGATCAACGCCTGCTTCAATGGCTTTTAAAATGGCCATGTCGGACATGCCAGCAGTGGCATGGCAATGCAGCTGTATCTCTAAATCGGTTTCTTGCTTGAGCCGAGTGATTAAACTGAACGCATCGTAGGGGTTGATGATTCCGGCCATGTCCTTAATGACTAAAGAATCTACGCCTAAGTCTTCAATTTGTTTGGCCAGGCTAAGCCACGCATCTTGATTGTGCACCGGTGATGTGGTGTATGACAGCGTGCCTTGCGCATGTTTACCCTGACGCTTCACGGCATCTATGGCGGTTTTGAAATTGCGCGGATCGTTCATCGCATCGAAGATGCGGAACACATCGACGCCATTGGTCGCTGCACGCTCGATGAATTTTTCAACTACGTCATCGGCATAGTGGCGGTAGCCCAATAAGTTTTGCCCGCGCAATAACATTTGTTGCGGCGTGTTGGGCATTGCCTTTTTAAACTCACGAATTCGATCCCAAGGGTCTTCGCCTAAAAAGCGAATGCAGGCATCAAATGTGGCGCCGCCCCATGTTTCTAGCGACCAAAATCCCACCTGGTCGAGCTTTTGAGTAATGGGCAGCATATCGTCGATACGCATACGCGTAGCAAATAACGATTGGTGGGCATCGCGCAAGACTACGTCGGTAATGCCTAAGGGTTGTGCTGGAGTATTTGTCGTCATGTTTTGGGTGCTGTGTGGTTAAAAATAGTGCGTCGGTATTACGGTGCTTTGCGCTCTTTTATGGCGGCGGTTAAAACCTTTAAGAGGGTTGAATCTATTGCCGCTGCTTCTAACTCTTGTGTGGCGAGCTTAGGCACAGGCTTGGGAATCAGGCGCTCAACGGCCGCTGACATTAAAAAGGTGGCAATGATCAGTATGTTCAAGAATATGAACACTGTGCCCATGCCAAACGCCATTAAATTTAAACCTTCAGACAGTATTGGAGACATAGCTTAGGGCCCTTAATATTTTGAGCAGTGAGTAATCAATCGATGTGCTGCGCGCAACGACAGCGGCTGGAGCATCAAGCCTGAGTTCACTGGGTGAAGTTTGTTGGCGTTGGTTAGTTTTCACCGCATTCATGCGATGAATAAATTCGGCAGTAACTTACTTGATCTGGTGCATTTAGGCAATGGCCACCAAAGCGCTTAACCCGATAATTGGCGCTGAGGCTCCACAAACAAAATATTTTGGTTGGGTCAGCTTGGAGACTGGCGTGTGAGTGGTTAGCGGGCTTTTAAATTATCGGCGGTGGTTGTAAGCGCGATACGGACATGATGCGGCAGGCCTGTCATGATTGACTGTTTTTTATACACTTTAGGGGTGTTTTTGGCCACGAGTGTTGTTGCCAATCATCGTATAGCGACTATAAATGTAAAAATTCTTTACACTTGTAGTCGCTATGCGTACGATTACTAAACAAGCGAAGCTGTTTCATTGTTTTTCTTAAAAAGCAGCTAACGAAGGGGCTCAGCCTAAATAAATACTCTTTTAAAAATGGGCGGTTTTACACAATGAAAATACTTATCAAAATCTTAGCTGCAACATTACTGGCGTTTACAGTGAATGCCCAGGCCGGTCTGCAAACGTGCACTGCAGGGATTGGTGGTTCTAGTGCTACATTTGGGCTTGATGCTGCAACCGATGCGCAGTGTTTTGAGGGCAACGACACTAACAGCATTAACTCAACTTTTGAGCTTTTTGGGCAGACAGGGTGGATTCTTTCGGACAAGAACGATGATTCGAATGGGGATGGAACCATCGAGTTTGCCGCTTCGCCCACAAACGGCATTAAATCGGGATCATGGGAGATCGATACTCTCGCCGGTTTGACCGACATCGTTATCACATTAAAGGCAGGAAATGGCTTTGGCGCTTTTCTCCTTGATTTGACCGTTTCTAATCCACTTGCGGGAACATGGTCTTCATCTAAAGACCTCTCGCACGCATCTATTTACTACCGCGGTGAGCCGACTGAGGTGCCAGAGCCTAGCGCCCTCGCTTTGCTGGGATTAGGGTTTCTGGGAATAAGCCTATTTGGGCGCAGAGCTCGAAAATAGCGTTTCAAAATAAGCAGCGTTTCAATATAAAAAGCTACTTGAAAAACCATCTCAATTGAGGTGGTTTTTTTATGGGCGCTGAGGTTGTTTAAGCAAGCTTTTTAGCCTGCTTGCCGGCTATTCTTTGACGAGGCTTGGAACGTTACAGAGGCGAGTGTGGGTATTTTTGCGGGAGGTAATGCCGGGGAGAAATAATAACCCTGTGCAGCTTCGCATTTTCGTTCTTTGAGCCAAGCTAGCTGCTCTTCGGTTTCTACGCCCTCTGCTACAACAGTGGCGCCTAGCGAGTGGCTCAGCTTAATGATGGCATCGGCTATCGTGGCGCTCTCTGGGTTATCAGTGACTTGCCCAATGAATGAGCGATCGATTTTTATTACTTGTATGGGTAGTTGGTGTAGATAGCTTAAGCTGGAGTAGCCCGTACCGAAATCATCGATACTCACTTCTAGGCCCAATGCCCGCAGCATAGACAACTGATGGTTGGCTCGATGAAGATCTTCAATGACACAGTTTTCAGTGATTTCAACGCCAATCATTCTGCCAGGTAGATTATTCCGACGCAGGGCATCATAAAAAATATCGGGTAGGTTTTGTTCTGTAAACTGCAATGGAGAAAGGTTAATTGCCACCGGTATCTCTAACCCTTGGCGAAACCATCTTGCAGCCTGCTTGCAACCTTCGTTAATTATCCACTCCGACAGTTCATTGATCAGGCCCCCTTCCTCGGCGTGTGGAATGAACTCATCGGGCGGTGTGTACGAGCCATCGGCTCTGGGCCAGCGTATTAATGCTTCTACACCTAATATGCGATTGGTCTCAACATTGTATTTTGGTTGGTAGTGCAAAATAAAATCTTGTTTTTCTATGCCCTCTTTAATGGCCAGTCTCATTGCGCGGGCTTGTTGAATATTGGCAACTAGTTCGTGAGAAAAAACATGAAACGCTGATTCGCTGATTTTATTTTTCTTGGCATGATACATGGCAAGATCTGCATTTCTAATCAGTTCAGAAGTAGTTGCTCCATCATTTGGATAGGTGGCAACCCCCATAGAGATATATGTGCCAACTTGGGCTTCGTTGCACGTTATTTTTTTTCCGCATCGGTGAATTATTTGTTCGCAGATGGCTTGCACGTAAGCAGCAGTTTTAATGCCTCTTAAAATAATTGCAAACTCATCGCCACCCAGTCGTGCAACTGTATCGGTATTTTTAACCACGGAGAGTATGTTGTTTGCGACATGGCGCAGCAGTTGGTCTCCTGCCTGATGGCCGTGCTCATCATTGACTTCTTTGAATGCATTTAAATCTAATATAATGACAGAGAAAACTTCGCTGCTGCGTAAAGAGGCTTCAAGTGCCTCTTCCATTTTTTTATTGAATAGAGCGCGGTTGGCTATGTTGGTTAAGTTGTCATGGGTTGCCATATGTTGAGCTGATACAGCGATCTCTACGCGCTCATTAATGTCAATAAATGCGCCTGCAAGCCATAAAGCTTTGCCGTTGGTATCAAAATGAGTTCTGGCGTTCAGCTTAAACCACCTGGCTGCGCCAGTACCTACGGCGATTTCACATTCAAGGTTGACGGTTGTTTCTGAAGCCATCGCTTTGTTGAGGCGCGCTTTGACTTCGCTGCGAGTTTCTCCAACGAATATAGATAAATTGCTTAATTGTTCGGCAACTTCTTTTAAAGGCAAGTGAAACATATTGGCTAAGCGTTCTGAGCAGCGGACTTCTAGGGTTTCGCAGTTTATTTCCCACAGGCCTGCTTCGCTGGCGGCTAACACAAGCTCGAAGCGCTTGTTAGATTTTTCTAAATCTTGTGCGGCTTTATCCGAAAGGTTTTTAGCGGCCGTTAGCTCTTGCGTTCTTTCGTCGACGCGTTTATCAAGCTGTGCTATTAATTCTTGCAGGCTTTGATTGGCTTGATAGAGCTCGTAACTCTTTTCTTCTAAAATAGACTCCGCCTGTTTGCGCGCGCTTTTTTGTCGCTCCAGTTGGCGTTTAAGAATTAAAATCTCTTCATCAGATTCTAACTTTTTGGGTGCAAGGTCTTTCATACTATGCAGATTTTTTTGTTCGCAGGAGTTGAAAACTAATTTCATGGTCAGACGGCTGTTCGCTATCAGCCACACTCAGCGTAAATGCGTTATTGAAATAATCTGCGCAACCCAATAACAAGCCTTCTGCAACTTTGGCAAATGGTCGGCACGAACTGTAATGCAGCAATAGGTTGTTATCGTCGACTTCATCGCAGCGCAAGCGTGGTAGTTCAGCATCGGGATAGAGCTTTTCAACTTCTACATGAATGTAGCTATCAATGGCTTTTATAAATTCAAAGCAGTCTTGGTTTTGTGGAATAAACTGTGGCAGCGTTTCCATTAACTTGCCAAATAAATTTTGTCCATAAGTTTGGAGTAGGTCGGGCAGTGGTGTTTTGGTAATTTGAGATAGGCGTATCACCATGGCAATGAGCTCTTGGTGGTCGTAGGTGCCTACCGAGGTGTAAATTCCTCCGCTGGGTAGCTCTGTCGTTTCCAGCATTTCATCAACTACAACAATCCCAAAGGCTTCTTCGGCCATTTCTAAAAATTCACAAAAAATTATACCCTTCATGCTTGTTACCACCCCAGTTCACACGTTCAACGGCCTTCAAAATATTTAGCTCAGCAATTTGGCTTTGCGTGTCGGCAAAAGCCTTTTCATTGCTAAAACATTATTGTGATCTTCTGAAAAGCCTAGCACAAAAAGAGCGCAGTCATGCGTGATTAAAGGGGGTGCCTGGCGCTTTTTGGCTTTTGCGAGCGCTAACAATATGAGCGGCGAAAAAGGTACCGCGATTTGTTGGGTGCAGTGCTTCTGTTAAGAGGTTTTTAAGGTCTACTCGGTATTAAAAGTTAGCCCGGCATGGGTCTCCAGCCTGTTGATTATTTTTTCACCAAAAAGGCTGGCTGGAGTCCAAAAGCCGCCAGGCTTTTCATCCATATCTTGCGCTAAGCATAGCGCGGCTTGTCCAAGCATTTTGGCGGTCGAGCCATAGCCAGGATCGCTATCGCCGGTGACTTTGCAGCGTATAGTTTGACCATCTTGAGTGGTGCCAATGAAGCGCAAATCGTAATAGCCATCTCGTTGTGCCTGCGGGCTCGGCCCCTCTCCGGGCTTGGGTAAGATGGTTTTCTCCATCAACCATCGGGTGGGCGGAAGGATGGCGGCGAGCATAAATCCGCCTAGCCCTGCGGTTAGGGCTGCCGCGCTCATACCGCCCTTTGCTTTGGGGCCGGTAATCATTGCTTCTTCATACAGGAAGTTCTCACCGTATTGCTTATGCAACAGGGCATTACTGCGATGCACTACCCGAACGTTAATGGCAGCCATTACAAAAGGAGCGATCCATGCCTGCACGTCTTTGTCATATTGCGCAGATTTGAGATTAATTTGCCTAGCTTTAAAGCCATGGTCAGTCGGACACAATGCGTAGGGGCTGGCAATTATTTTACGTATGTTTTTGTCTTGCATGGCCTCTTTTATCGCGTTCAGCATGCTGGCGATGGTACCGCCAGAGGCGCCGCCTTTCATGGCCTTTACTCGCATCTTAACGCTGTTGCAGTGTTGCTTGAGTGTTTGGTTCGACTTTTGTTGCAAAAAATATACGCCTAGGTCCGACGGTATAGAGTCGAAGCCGCAGCAGTTGACAATGCGCGCGCCCGATTTTTTTGCCGCAGCTTCATAGCGCCCAAGCATTTTATGAATCCATTGGGGCTCACCGGTTAAGTCGCAATAATCGGTGCCCAAAGCCACGCAGGATTGAATTACTGGCTCGCCATACAGTGCATAGGGCCCCACAGTCGAGACAATGACTCTGGTTGCGCCACACATGGCGTCAATGCTTGCTGGGTTGCAGGTATCAGCCACAATGACCGGGAGGTCTTCTGCGGCTTCGCCGAGTGACAACTTTAGCTGATTAAGTTTGGTTTGCGACCGCCCAGCGATCGCCCACTTCACATCTCCATCTAATGGCTGCTGAGAGAGCATATATTTTGTTAAAATCGCACCCACAAAACTTGTTGCGCCAAATAAAATAATATCGAATTCCCGCATAGATTAATCCTCATTGTGTAGCGTTACAAAAATCAAACGCTATCGCTTTTAAAGCAGTTTTAGTTGGGGCTCTTATCAAAGAGGCGCTGAATTTATGGAGCTAGTTACTCCGTATTACTATGTCATACAGTGCCGGAGGCTGAAACGGTTAAGCTGGCTATTTTTGCCGATATTACAAGTCGGTGTTGGCGGCGCTGAGGCCGGATTTACCGTAGGGTGTATCTAACATGCGTGAGGTGTCTGAGCATGATCTGTTTTCGCGATCATGGCGTATATCAGAACCTAATTATCGAAGCTGTAGGCGGTCTTATAAAATGCAGCTATCAAGTAGGCGGTCTCAAAAAATGCATTTATCAGGCTTTTTTAAGCGATATGGCCAGGTGTTGGTTTTTCTATCCATTACGCAGCTAGCGGGTCATGCCATGGCGCTTGAAAAACCGGAATATAAAATACTTTATCAAGAGGGCAAGCTGGAATACCGGCTTTATCAGCCTTATATTGTGGCCGAAACCGAGGTGGTTGGGGAGCAGAGCTACAAGGCTGCATCGAATGAAGGCTTCATGCGCTTGTTCAGGTACATATCCGGCGGCAACATCGATCAAGCCAGCATAGCTATGACAGCTCCGGTGCAGCGCCATCGAGTTAGTGAGGAGGTAGCCATGACCGCGCCCGTGCAGCACTTACCAACGGCTCAGGGTTGGAAGGTGGCATTTATGCTACCAAGTCAATATGCACTCGATGATGCGCCGGTGCCTTTGGATCCGCGCGTCGTGATCAGACCCATGCCGGAGCGTTTAATGGCTGTGTTGCGCTACTCAGGCAGATGGACCGAGAAAAATTTAGCGAAATACGAGGGGCGGTTGCGCGAGCGTCTGCAAGAGCACGGCATAGCGGTACAGGGGGTGATCGAGTCGGCTGCCTACAACCCCCCATTTACGCCACCATTTATGCGCCGTAACGAGGTCATGCTGAAGGTTCAGGGTTATCCGGCTGAGTGATGGGTAGCGTGTAGTGGGGTGAATATTTAAAGGTTCATTAAATCAATGGCTTGTAAATGTTGACTGGTATTTTTATGGCCACAAAACCCACTAATTCACTCAATTATATACTTGACTAAATCACTCAGGTTTAGGATAATTTAACACGAAGCAGGCGCCTCATAGAGAGGGCCTTGCCGAGCGAGGTTTGTCTCTAGCGCGCCCTGCGCAACCAGTTGATTTTAATGAGAAAATACGATGCGCTTAACCACTAAAGGCCGGTATGCGGTAACCGCGCTGCTCGACCTCGCGCTGCACAGCGAGTCAGGGCCGGTGAGCTTGGCTGAAATTGCAAAGCGGCAGGAATTGTCGCTTTCTTACCTCGAGCAGCTTTTTGTGAAGCTGCGTCGTAATAAATTAGTGGCTAGTTCTCGCGGCCCAGGGGGCGGATATTCATTTGACCGAGATCTAGCAACTGTATCGGTGGCAGACATCATCGAAGCGGTTGACGAAGTCGTTGATGCCACGAACTGCTCAGGTAAAAGTGATTGTCATGAGGGGCAAACTTGCCTAACGCATCATTTGTGGGATGACTTAACGCGTCAAATACATGACTTTTTGGATGGGATTTCTTTGGCAGACTTGGTTCAGCGCAAAGAAATTCAAGCAGTTTCGGCGCGGCAAAGGCATGCATTTGCTGAGGCCAACCTTGAGCAAGTGGTGCGAATCGCAGTTAGTGATTAGCGAGCCTATATTGTTTTCACATTTTATTTTTTTAAACATTTGGAGTACATAATGAAATTGCCGATTTATCTTGACTACTCAGCCACCACGCCGGTCGATGCGGGTGTAGCTGCAAAGATGTCGGAATGCTTAACGAACGAAGGCATTTTTGGTAACCCTGCATCCCGTTCGCATCAGTTTGGTTGGCAAGCTGAAGAAGCGGCTGAAACTGCTCGGTCGCAAGTAGCCGAGCTCATTAATGCTGACCCCCGTGAAATCGTTTGGACCTCAGGTGCAACCGAATCGGATAATCTGGCGATTAAGGGCGCCGCGCACTTTTATCAGGGTAAGGGTAAGCATATTATTACCTCGTCTATCGAGCATAAAGCGGTGCTCGATACTTGCCGGCAGCTGGAGCGAGAGGGTTTTGAAGTGACTTATCTCAAGCCCGATAGTGATGGTTTAACTCAGGCTGCTGCGGTAGAGGCTGCGATTCGCGACGACACCATTTTGGTTTCAATTATGCATGCCAATAATGAAATCGGTGTATTAAATGATATTGCTGCTATCGGTGAAGTTACCCGGGCGCGAAAAATTATTTTGCACGTGGATGGGGCGCAGTCGGTGGGAAAAATACCTGTTGATATAGAAGCCTTGAAAATTGATTTGATGTCGATGTCGGCACATAAAATGTATGGTCCCAAAGGTATTGGTGCTTTGTTTGTGCGACGCAAGCCGCGGGTGCGAATCGAATCTCAAATGCATGGCGGTGGACAGGAGCGAGGCATGCGATCGGGCACGCTGCCCACGCACCAGCTAGTAGGTTTTGGTGAGGCGGCGCGCATTGCTCATGAAACAATGGCCGCTGACAATGAGCGCATAGCAGCTTTGCGTGAGCGATTGTGGCAGGGTGTGTGTGACATGGAAGAAGTCTATTTGAATGGTCATGGTGAGCATCACTTGCCTGGCATGCTCAATGTCAGTTTTAATTTTGTTGAGGGTGAGTCGCTCATTATGGCACTTAAAGATTTAGCTATATCATCAGGCTCAGCGTGCACTTCAGCCAGCCTTGAGCCGTCTTATGTGCTGCGAGCGTTGGGTCGTAGCGATGAGTTGGCGCACAGCTCGTTGCGCTTTAGCGTTGGGCGCTACACCACCGAAGCTGAGATTGATTTCACCATTAAAAAGGTGCGCGCAGCGGTTGAGAAATTACGCGATCTATCTCCTTTATGGGATATGTTCAAAGATGGTGTCGATCTAGACTCGGTTAAGTGGGCTGCTCACTAAAAAGCTACTCTGCCGGAAGAATGGTATAACTAATTGGTTAAAGCTGACTCTAATACAGAGAAGGTTTTAAAAAAGCGTTAAAACAGAGGTAAGAACTAATGGCATACGGTAAAAAAGTGCTCGATCATTACGAGAATCCACGCAATGTTGGTAAGTTAGACACGAGTGATGCATCGGTTGGTACTGGTATGGTAGGTGCGCCTGCTTGTGGCGATGTAATGCGCCTGCAAATCAAAGTAAATGACGATGGTGTTATTGAAGATGCTAAGTTCAAGACTTATGGCTGTGGCTCGGCTATCGCGTCTAGTTCATTGCTAACAGAATGGGTGAAGGGTAAAACCTTAGACCAGGCCCTGGAAATAAAAAATACTGATATCGTCGAAGAGCTGGCTTTACCGCCCGTTAAAATTCACTGCTCGGTACTAGCCGAAGACGCTATTAAGGCGGCTATTTCAGATTTAAAAGAAAAGTCTGCTGCTCAGGAAGCCGTGTAGAACGATGGCTATTACCATGACCGATACGGCTATTCAGCATGTTCGCCAACAACTCGAACAGCGTGGCGAGGGTGTAGGTATTCGTGTGGGCGTCAAAACTACCGGCTGTTCTGGTATGGCTTACGTGCTCGAATTTGTTGATGATGTTGAAGTCAGTGACGAGGTTTTTGAATTTCAAGGCGTAAAGCTGGTGGTTGACCCGAAAAGTCTTGTCTATATAGATGGGACTCAAATGGACTTTGTGAAAGAGGGTTTAAACGAAGGTTTTGAGTTTAAAAACCCCAATGCAGCAGGCGAATGTGGCTGCGGTGAAAGTTTTACTGTGTGAGCGCGCCAATAGCTGTGAATATCGAAAGTAATTACTTTACGCTGATGGGTTTGCCGCAGCGATTTGAAGTTGATCTCAAGGTTCTGAAAAAAAATTCGCGTGAATTACAGCGAAAATACCACCCTGACCGTTTTTGTAACGCAACTCCGCAAGAGCAACGATTAGCGGCGCAGTTTTCTGCGCAAATAAATACTGCTGTGAGTGTGTTGGGTAACCCTGTGCAGCGAGCGATGCATTTGCTTGCGCTGCAAGGCCTAGTGTTAGATGCTCAAAATTATACGGAAAAAGATAGTGCGTTTTTATTTGAACAAATGGAATTACGTGAGTCTCTTGAGGAAAGCCGTGATGAGCGAGACGCTAAGACCCTCAAGGCGCTGTTGAGTGACGTTGCTAATTCTTTTCGTGTGGCGCAGCAGGATTTTTCGGCTACCGAAATTGGTCAGGGCCAAACGCCGGATCTGCCATTGCTGGATAGCCAGGCGCTAGCTGCATTGGTAAGCAAGATGCGTTTTTTCGAAAAGCTCAACGAAGAAGTCAGCGTGGCGCTTAAGGCATTATAAAAGTCGATAGTTCTGCAGCCCTGTTATCAAAACTGATTAGTTTTTTATCCATCACCAATAGAACGAGTTTAGCGTGGCGTTATTAAAAATTTCAGAACCTGGTAAGTCGCCCATGCCTCATCAGTTCAAGCGGGCAGTGGGAATTGACCTTGGCACAACAAATTCGTTAGTGGCTACAGTGCCGCCTGGCAAGTCTCCGCATGTTATTGTCGATGCTCAAGGAGACGCTTTACTACCTTCTGTTGTTCATTATGCCGAAGATCAAATTAATTTAGTTGGTCAGCCTGCGCTCGATATGTCTATTGCTGATCCACACAATACATTAGCCTCTTTTAAGCGCTGGATGGGGCGTTCTATAGATGATATTCAAAGCGATGACTCTTATGACTACGTAAGGCCGGATGCTGTTGACGGATCGCCTGATGCAAGCAAAGCTTCAGCGTTAGTTGCCGTGCATACGCGGGCTGGAGCTGTGACTGCGGTTGAGGCCTCTGCTGAGGTTCTTAAAAATCTGGCTGCCCGTGCAGAGAGTGCATTAGGTGGGCAGCTACAGGGTGCCGTTATTACTGTACCCGCATATTTTGATGATGCCCAGCGCCAAGCCACTAAAGATGCCGCTATGCTAGCTGGCGTTAATGTGTTGCGGCTGATTAACGAGCCCACGGCTGCGGCTGTGGCTTATGGTCTAGATAAAGCCGATGATCGCTATATAGCGGTTTATGATTTGGGTGGCGGCACCTTTGATGTTTCTATTTTGCAGCTTAGTGAAGGCGTTTTTGAAGTGCTGGCTACCGGCGGTAATGCGGCGCTAGGGGGCGATGACTTTGACCGCGCGATTGCTGACTGGGTGTTGGCGCAGGCAGCAGTTTCGGCCGCCGATTTAGGTCCTTCAGCGTACCGCCAGTTGCTGCAAGAGTCTCGTGCAGCGAAGCAAGCATTGTCGGAGCACCGTGCAGTGGGGCTTGCGGTAGCCGGCAATGGTGTTGATTGGGCTGGTGAGTTGAGTCGACAGCAATTTGAAGAATTGATCGATGGTTTAGTCGAGCAGACGTTAGCTGGTTGCAAAGTCAGCTTAGCTGATGCCGATTTAGTTCCGAGTGATATTGGCGATGTAGTCATGGTTGGCGGTTCAACTCGGGTGCCAAGAGTACGCGAGAAGGTGGCGCTGTTATTTGGCCAAGAGCCGAAGATCGACGTTGACCCCGATCAAGTTGTGGCTCTGGGCGCTGCGATTCAGGCCGATATGTTGGTTGGCAATAATCAAGAGCGCGAATTATTGTTATTGGATGTGTTGCCGCTTTCATTAGGGATTGAAACTATGGGTGGTTTAGTTGAAAAAATCATTCATCGCAACACATCTATTCCCTGCACTCGCGGCCAGGAATTCACTACTTATAAAGATGGCCAAACAGCGCTCGCATTGCATGTGCTGCAAGGCGAGCGAGAGCGTGTGGCGGATTGTAGATCGTTAGCCCGCTTTGAGCTGCGCGGTATACCGGCGATGGTGGCTGGCGCGGCGCATATCCAGGTGACCTTTGATGTTGATGCCAACGGTATGTTGGAGGTGAGTGCGTGCGAGACCAATACCGGTGTGGCTGCCAGTATTAAAGTGCAGCCTTCGTATGGGCTAGCGGAATCTCAGATAACGGCTATGTTGCAGGCATCGCATCAGTTTGCGCGCGACGATCTTGAGGTGCGCGCTTTGATTGAGCAGCGCATCGAAGCTGAGTCGTTGCTCGATGCAGTGCAGGCGGCGCTTCAAGCCGATCGGCATTTACTTGACGCGAGCGAAGTGCAGCGCATCGATTCGGCTATTACTGAACTCGCTGCTGCAGCCAAGCAGGACGAGGTGGTCTCAATTAAAGATGCTATTGCGCGACTAGGTCATCAGACGGAAGCATTTGCTGCGCGGCGTATGAATCAAAGTATTAAGCAGGCATTGCAGGGGCGTCATATTGATGCGATTGCTGATCCTGTGCAAGATGACTAATCGAATTATTTAACCTTCAGACAAAGGTAGTTTACTGTGCCACAGATTATTGTATTGCCCCATGCCGACCTAGCACCTGAGGGCGCTGCGTTTGACGCAGCACCTGGCACGACTATTTGCGATGCATTGTTGGCACATCACGTCGATATTGAGCATGCCTGTGAAAAGTCATGCGCCTGCACAACCTGCCATGTCATTGTTCGTGAGGGTTTCGATTCGCTTGAAGAGGCCGACGATTTAGAAGAGGATTATCTAGACAAGGCTTGGGGCGTGGCTCCGGAAAGTCGCTTGAGTTGCCAGGCGCTCGTAGCCGATCAAGATTTGGTGGTTGAAATTCCTAAATACACAATCAATCATGCTAGAGAATAGAATACTAAACGTGTTGTAGCATAAATGACGTTGAGACCTGAATTTTTAAAACTAAATTGTAAGAGGGCTGCTCACCATGCGCTGGACTGATATAAATGACATTGCTATTGAGCTGTGCGATGCCCATCCCGATGTAAACCCCTTGGCCATCAACTTTGTTGACCTTCGCAATTGGGTTATTTCGCTAGATGATTTTGATGACGACCCAGATCGTTGCGGCGAAAAACTTCTTGAGGGGATTCAAATGGCCTGGATTGAAGAGGCTAGCTAGTAAGCTGGATTTGTTAATCCTTGCAGCACGGAGTGCGGGGGCATTGACTGCGACGTGGGCAAATTAGTCGCGCTTCCTTTTCTATCCCCCTCTCTAACCAACCAATATTCAGTATTTTTGCCACAGCTGTGAGTGCTTGTTTGGGTGCCTTGGGTAGCACATTGCTGCCGCCATTTTGCAGGCACGCTTGCTTCATTTCTTCGGCAATTTCGGTCGCGGGTAGGCCTTGTGCCTTCAATGCGGGAACTACATCGATGCCGGCGCACAGCACATGCGGCTTGTCCGCAAGATCTTTGACTTTAATCGATTCGCAGGCATAGATTCGGGCACCGTTAGCGGTTTCTAGAATGGATATTTGTGCCGAAGATTCTTTAGATTGCGTGTCTAGCATTCTAAACACTGCCCAGTGCTGGCAGGGGTCTTGTACCATGCGCATATTGCCCCACGGCAGTGGAATACCATTACCGCGGTATACCGCGTTAAGTTTGCCAGGTGGGTAGGCATCAAAGTAATGCCAGTGTGGATAGTTCGACACTGCGGTCATCCGGCGCAATGCAACGGCGGCGGTAACGTTTAACGTTTTGGCCACACTAATTTCATGCGCTTGTTGTTCGAGCAGTCTGCGAAACGGCACGCGTGGGCAGAGCAGGGCGCCGGCAAAATAGCTTACTTCAAAGTCGCGCCAAGCCTGTAAGATTTCTTGGGCGTTGACACTCTCCGTACTATGCACTTGCGAAAAATGAGAATTATCGTCGACGCTACTTCCTTCTCGGCTAGCAAACAGCATGCTGGTCACTTCGTCGGTTGCATGTAGCACCATATGACCAATATGTGCGGCCAAATCATATTTTAAACGTGTAGGCTGCTTTTTTAATGAGTGATGAATATTTATCGTGTTGGGGGGCTCGAAGAAAGATCGTATAAATGTGTTAGGTGGATAGCCTGACCGTTTTATTAAATGCTCGGGTAGCTGTTTAAACCAATTGATGGATAAGTTCATGTGTTTGCAAATAGTAAGCAAAGCCTCAACATCCATCGGCATTTGTTTTTTGCCCGTCTCTTCGGCGGCTCGCTCTAGGTCGGGAAAGCGGTTTTGGTTTTTTTCTTGATGGGCTCGAATAAGTAGGTGCGCAAATTCTCTGCCAGTGACGCCCGACTGCGAAAGTAATTCGGGGATGGCTATTTGCAGGTTTTCTTCAGAGAATAAAAAACCGGGTTCGAGTGCAATGCCTTGAATACCGCCTTGGCCACTTTTGTCGGGCACAATAGAAGTGCTCTCTGCGGTATTGTCGAGAAACCAGTTCTGATCTTTTTGGAAAACTTTGGCGATAACGCCTAACATTGATGCACTAGGCACGCGTTTTCCGCGCTCGATCATAGACAGATAAGAAACGGACGGGGCTGACTCTGGGTCGATTTTGACGCAGCGAGCCGAGAGGTCTTCCATGGTCAAGTTGTTGTTTTTACGCAGGTTTCTTATTTTTGTGCCTAAGAAGTGTGCGTTTCGTATGACTGTTTTGGATGGTTTCATTTTGTAAAGTTTACATTGTGAAATTTCTATTGTGTAATTTTAATCTATTATTTTGTACAATTCAACCAACCCACAGAGCCCACGTCCAGAGGATCGTCAATCTAGCCCGTTGTGGACGTAGGCCTTTTTACATTTTGAATGTACTCCACCATTAATTTATTGTTAGAGGAAGCCCAAAAAATCATGAGCAATTATCAAGATGCGGTCAAAAATGCTGAGCTAAGTGTTGCCAAATATGGCGAGCACTTTAAAGCTGTTAATCCTGAGTCTGTTGCGCGTATGCGGCTGCAAAATCGTTTTCATTCGGGGCTTGATATCGCACGTTATACGGCAACTATTATGCGCGAAGATATGGCTGCCTATGACGTTGATTCTTCGAAGTACACACAATCTTTAGGCTGCTGGCATGGTTTTATTGGCCAGCAAAAAATGATTTCCATTAAAAAGCATTTTGGCGATACGCGGCAGCGTTACTTGTATCTTTCGGGTTGGATGGTAGCCGCTTTACGCTCAGAGTTTGGTCCTTTACCTGATCAATCGATGCATGAAAAAACCAGTGTCTCCGCGTTAATTGCAGAGTTATATGACTTCCTTAAGCAGGCAGATGCCCGCGAATTGCGGCATTTATTTAAAGATCTCGATGCGGCCCGTGCTGCCGGCGATGAAGTTGCCGAAAAAGACACGCAAAATAAAATAGATAATTTTCAAACGCATGTTGTACCTATTGTTGCCGATATTGACGCGGGATTTGGCAATGAAGAAGCTACCTATTTATTGGCTAAAAAAATGATTGAAGCGGGTGCTTGCTGCATTCAAATTGAAAACCAAGTTTCCGATGCCAAGCAGTGCGGGCATCAAGATGGCAAGGTGACGGTACCGCACGAAGACTTCTTGGCAAAAATAAATGCGGTGCGTTATGCATTTCTTGAGTTGGGTGTAGACGACGGTGTTATCGTGGCGCGTACCGATTCACTGGGTGCTGGGTTGACCCAAAAGATCCCAGTATCGCAAGAGCCCGGTGACCTCGCTTCACAATATAACGCTTATATTGAAGGAGAGGAGGTCAGCTCTACCGACGATTTGCGCGAAGGCGATATGGTCATTCGCCGTGATGGTAAAACTATTCGTCCTGAGCGGTTACCTAACGGTTTGGTGCGCTTTAAGGCAGGCACAGGCGAAGATCGCTGTGTGCTTGACTGTATTACATCGCTGCAAAATGGCGCAGATCTACTTTGGATTGAGACTGAGAAACCACACATTGGCCAAATAGCGGGCATGGTAAATAGGATTCGTGAAGTGGTACCAAACGCCAAATTGGTCTACAACAACAGCCCGTCCTTCAATTGGACGTTGAGTTTCCGTCAGCAAGTTTTCGATACTTGGCAGACTGAGGGTAAAGATGTCTCAGGCTATGTGCGCGATGAGTTAATGAGTGTTGACTACGATGAGACTGCGTTATCTGTTGAGGCTGACGAGCAGATTCGTTCTTTCCAAAAAAATGCGGCTGCGCAGGCTGGAATCTTCCACCATTTAATTACGCTACCTACTTATCATACGGCAGCACTATCGACTGACAACTTGGCTAAAGATTACTTTGGCGACGAAGGGATGCTTGCTTATGTTGCCGGTGTGCAGCGACGTGAAATTCGTCAAGGCTTGGCTACTGTTAAGCATCAAGATATGGCCGGAAGTAATATTGGCGATGACCACAAAGAGTATTTCTCGGGTGGTAATGCACTAAAAGCTTCAGGTAAAGACAACACAATGAATCAATTCGGCTAGTGCCATGTTGATATGATTTCCCTTTTGAGGCTGCGCTGATATATTTTTGGCGCGGCTTTTTTTTTGGCTAGCGGCACGGATTTTTTAGCGCAAAGATTTAGGTGTAATGCCACTATGAAAACGACAGACCTTATCGACAAGTACGAAGATGCCTTGAGCGTCGTTAATATCGCGGCTTATCAACATTATGGGACTAAGCGAGAGTTTCATGGCAAGGTGATCACCGTTCGATGCTTCGAAGACAACACAAAAGCCAAGGCATTACTGGAAACTCAGGGTGACGGCAGAGTCTTAGTAATTGATGGCAGGGCTTCCTATGGAAGGGCGTTGATGGGTGATAACGTAGCAGCTATTGCCATCAAGAATGGTTGGGAGGGTGTTATTGTCAACGGTTACATTCGTGATGTTGCCGATATTAACCACATGCCGATTGGCGTGGTGGCGCTGGGTTCAACACCAAGAAGGCCAAAAAAAAATAATGACGGGGAACGTAATATCACGCTTTCATTTGCCGATGCGCAATTTGTTCCAGGCAGCTATGTTTATGTCGATGACGATGGCATGCTTTTGTCAGCGACGGAGATTTTTTTATAGCTAGCGTAACTTGGCGCTGCAAATAGCTGGGTATTTTTATATAGCCTCTTTTAACGCTGAGAGACACAGCTCAACATTTTCGTCGCGTGCCGAATACCCCATTAGGCCAATACGCCAAACCTTGCCGGCAAAGTCGCCAAGTCCCGCACCTATCTCCAAATTATGTTGCTCGAGTAGCTGTTTGCGTATCGCCGCGTCATCGGCGCCTTCTGGAATCCATATAGAATTTAACTGAGGCAATCGGTAGGGGGCATCTACCACAAAACTAATGCCTATTTTTTCAAGGCCATCGCGCAGCTTATTGTGCATTGCCGTATGCCGTGCGAAGCTGGTCTCAAGTCCCTCTTGTTTGAGCATCAGCAGTGCTTCGTGTAGGCCGTATAGTGCGTTAATAGGAGCAGTATGATGATAGGCTCGCTTTGCCCCTTCGCCCCAATAACCCATGAGCAAGTTGAGGTCGAGAAACCAGCTTTGCACCGGTGTTTTTCGCTCTCGAATCGTTTTTGCGGCGAGCTCACTAAACGATACCGGCGATAAGCCTGGTGAGCATGAAAGACATTTTTGACTGCCAGAGTAAGCGGCATCAGCCTGCCACGCGTCGAGCTCAATCGCAATGCCGCCCAGTGAGGTCACGCAGTCTACAATGCTCAGGCAATCGTATTGCTTGGCAAGTTGGCATAGTGTTTTAGCGTCAGATTGAACGCCCGTTGAAGTTTCAGCATGGACGAAAGCCACTAACTTAGCATCCGGGTTGGCTTTGAGCGCGGCTTCGAGTTTATCTGGCGAAACCGGAGTGCCCCACGCATCATCAACGCGAACGGCTTCGGCGCCGCAGCGTATAACGTTTTCGATCATGCGCGTACCAAATACACCGTTCACACAGATGATCGCCTTGTCGCCCGGTTCGAGCAAATTAACAAAGCAGCTTTCCATGCCAGCTGAGCCAGGCGCCGATACACAAAAGGTCAGTTCATTCTCAGTTTGAAATGCATATTGAATGAGTGCCTTCATTTCATCCATCATGCGAATAAATTCTGGGTCAAGATGGCCAATTGTGGGTCTACCCATGGCGGCGAGAATATTTGGGTGAACATCAGACGGCCCCGGGCCCATTAACGTTCTCAACGGTGGGTTGAAGCTATTTATCATGGCGATTTCACTTGGTGTTAAAGGTTTTTGTTTACGCTGCTTGCTCGAAGAGAAGCCTGCGACGTTTCTATCGTGTGAGGCTTGAATTCGCGAGTGGTAAGTAATTTTTACTTTGTTTATCTTAACAGAATAGAGCCACTTATTAAAATAATTTGCCGGTTTTATGGTGCGTTATGCAAGGCCAATTTTAGCCATTTTCGATGTTGCATCTTAACGTTCTGGCGGTTGCATAAGCACGGAGTAAGCAAGCATAAATGCTCAGGCTGCTGTAGAATATACATCTTGGCTGTGGACTAATTTTCGGCCAGGCACGCGTGCTACATTTATTAGAGGTTAGGCGGCAGTCGCATCACATTTTTTAAACTCTATTGGGGATTTTATAATGTACAACATAAAAACTTTTCGCTTGGGTTTTTACTGCTTAGGGCTCATAGCCTGGTTGTTTTCTGCTGCGATATTTGCACAAGATGAGGCTGCGGCCTCCGACTCGGCCCATTTATATATTGCTAGCCCAGTTGACAATGAAGTGGTTCCGCAAACGTTTAAAGTGGTTTTTGGATTGTCGGGGATGGGCGTCGCCCCCGCGGGTGTACAGCGTGAAAAGACAGGGCACCACCATTTACTCATTGATTTAGATGTACTGCCCGATATGAGTCAGTCACTGCCGAGCTCTGAGAATATTGTTCATTTTGGTGGTGGCCAGACCGAGACGCGACTGACTCTTGCACCAGGGGAGCATACGTTGCAGCTCTTGCTGGGTGATTATTTGCATCGACCTCACAGCTCTCCGTTACTTTCAAAAAAAATCACCATCACCGTAAAATGATTTTATTTTTTACTGGCCAGTAGGCTGAGGGCTTTAGTGATACGCCTGCTCATGGTGCCGACATGCGCGGCGACATTTTTGTTGTCGCTTGTCATCGCGCTGAGCGTCTTGCCTGCAATTGGATGGGCGCAAATTTACAAATATCAAGATGCTACTGGTAAGTGGCAGTTTACCGATAAGCCGCCTCAGGCTGGTCAAGAGGTAAAAATATATAGCGAAAAATCCAATAAAAAGCGGCTAGAAAAAAATGTCAAAAAGACGCTAGAAAGAAAATTTAAACCATTGTCAGCGATTGAAAAGGCGACCACGGCTGTAGTCAAAGTTCAAACTACGCTAGGTTCGGGGTCCGGATTTTTTGTATCGCAGGATGGTTTTTTAGTTACAAATAGGCATGTGATCCGACCGGCGAAGTTAGCCACTGCGGACATTGAAAAAACGTTTTTCCAAGCGGAAGGCAATTTAATAAAGTCTCGCAAATTATTGGCTACTAAGCGGGCGCAGCTTGCTAAAAATCAACGGCGTCTAACTGATTATGTCCGCTATTTCGAGGGGTTGAGTGATTCGGAGCAAGCCCAGGAGCGCAGAGCATATAACAAAAAAATTAAATCTCACGCTAGTAATAGGCAGGCCATTGAGCGTTTTTCGGCAAGGTTGAAAAGTGAGGCCAGTGAATTGGGCGCGGCGCGCAGTCGTTATAATCTGCGGCACTCTAACACCATGCTTGCGCAGCAGTTTACAATAATATTAAAAGACGATACGCCACTCAATGCACGGCTTGTTGCGCTAAGCGATCGCTATGATCTGGCCTTGTTAAAAGTAGACGGCCATACAACCCCTTTTATTCCAATAGCTAAAAATAATATCTACCGTCAGGGCCATGAGGTTTTTGCCATTGGTAGCCCTCTGGGCAATACTGATTATATGACCTCGGGTATTATTACGAGCTTAAAGCGAGATCAAATTGTCATTGACGCACAGATTTTGCCGGGGAATAGTGGTGGGCCCTTAATTAATTCACAAGGTTTGGTGATCGGCATCAATATTTGGAAACTAGTGGCTAACGATTCTAAAGGCTTGGATGGTTTTGGCGTGGCTATTGCGGCGGATCGATTGCTGAGTGAGTTTGGCCAGCTGCGAGCTGCCATTGCAACGTTGCGCCAGCGGTCGGAGAGTCTGTTAGAGGAACAGGTATGATGAAAAAAAATAAAATGGCTGTGCCAAGCGCGCGACCTAAAACAGACACATTGCGTGAAGAAATATTGCGAGACTATAAGCTGGGTAACGATGGGTAGAGGCGTAAATTCTATGGCCAATTGCGCTACATTCGTTGCTAGTTGATTTTTAAAACCTAAAAAAGCAGAGGGTGACTATGAAATATATCGAGGTGGTTGCTCCGCAAGGCAGCGCTGACACTATTAGAGCGATAGCAGAAAGCGTTAAGGCCTATGATATTCGCCTTGGTGAGGTGGGTGATGATGGCCTACAGCAGATGCGCCTATTAGTGGGTGATAGCGCATTACAAAAGACGCTCGACAATCTACAGTCGGTTCTTGGTGGCACAGCCGAAGCTAGAATAGTGGTACTTGAGATTGAAACGTCATTGCCGCGCTCACGTGATGATGATCGGCATGACGCCCCGAGTGCCGTCATTCGTGAATCGCTCTACGACGATGTTGCTAGAAGCTCCCGATTCGACCGAAATTACTTATTGTTGGTTGTGTTGTCTACCGTAGTAGCAGCTATTGGCCTAATTGAAAATAACGTTACTGTGGTTGTAGGGGCGATGGTGATTGCGCCTTTGTTGGGCCCCAACTTAGCCTTGAGCTTGGGCGCTGCCTTGGGCGATATCGATTTAGTCAAAGAGGCTGTGAAATCCCTCGTCGTGGGGATTTTATTGGCAGTTGCCATCGCGTTTTTGGCCGGTTTTTTTTGGCCAGGATCGGCCTCACCTAATACTGAGTTGATGAGTAGAACTTTAGTCGGCATAGATGCAGTTGTGCTGGCTTTGGCCTCGGGGGCTGCTGCTGCACTGTCGTTAACAACAGGCTTATCGAGCGTTTTGGTGGGTGTTATGGTGGCCGCAGCGCTTTTGCCGCCGGCCGTCACTATTGGCATTATGCTAAGTCAGGGTAGTTGGCATTTTGCATTGAGTGCAGCGGTATTGTTAGCGGTTAATATCGCCGCATTAAATTTGGCCAGTAAAGTGGTTTTTTTGGCTAAAGGGATAGGGCCGCGCACTTGGGTTGAGAAGGAAAAGGTAAAGCACTCAATGGCTGTTTATTTGCTCAGCTGGGTTTTACTACTGCTTGTGGTGGTTTTTTTTATGATTTTACCTCAATCGCTAACACATTAGCTTAGTCTAATTAGGCTAGTGTGCTGTTCGGTATTGAGTGCGTTTTTACTCAGTATGAATTGTTTTTTCTTCGGCTTTTAATTCGGCGAGCAAAGCCTTGTAGTCGGCCGGTAGGTCTGCAGAAAAGCTCGATTCTTCACCAGTATAAGGGTGAATAAAGCTCAGCGCAGTGGCATGAAGTGCCTGACGTGGGAAGCGCCTTAATGATTCATCGAGTGAATCGCTAATTTGGGCTGAGCGCCTATAACGAGAGTTGTAGACAGGGTCGCCTACCAGAGGGTGTCGAATATGTGCCATGTGCACGCGGATCTGGTGTGTGCGGCCAGTTTCAAGATTAATACGCAGTTCTGTATGCTGAGAAAACCTTTCTTCAATACGAAAGTGGGTGATGGCCGGTTTAGCCGTGCTGGAGGCTACAGAGGTTTTGTACACAGCCATCTTTATACGAACGCTTGCATGCCTGCCTACAGGCTGGTCTACAGTTCCACCAGAGATGAGTTTGCCACAAACGATCGCTCGATAGACGCGACTTACGGTTCGCGCTTGGAGCTGCTCAACTAAGCTGGCATGTGCACTTAGCGATTTGGCAACTACCAGAAGACCGGTGGTGTCTTTATCGAGTCGGTGCACAATGCCGCAGCGTGGTAGCTCCGCATTGGCTGGGCAATGTGCGAGTACGGCGTTGGCAAGTGTGCCTGAATTGAGCCCTGGTGCAGGATGAACCGTGCATGCTGCAGGTTTGTCGAGCACCAACAAGTGCTCATCTTCGAATACAATGTTGAGGGGTATATTTTCAGGCTGCCACGGCGTTTCAATTTCAAACTCGGCGTCGAGTACCAGCTGGCTGCCGCTTTGCAGCTTTTGCTTAGTTTTGCCGGGTTGGCCATCTACGGTAAGATCTCCGGACTTGATCCATTGTTGGAGCCTGCCGCGGGAGAATTCCGGGAACAATTGCGCCGCGGCCTGATCGAAGCGTAAGCCATGGGTTTGCGCAGATACTTCAGCCGTTCGCTTAATGGGCTCGCGTGCAGGGGCTATCCCAGCTTGTGAATCTTTAGTGGTTTTGTTACTTGGCGCATCGTTCATAAACGGGGATCATGATCCTTGCTAAAATCGATACCGGCATACTTAGCCGGATAATGTAGTTCAATTCATTGTACCTGAATAGCGGTGAAATAATTTGCCCCATACCGGTACGCACTGGGTTTTTATTGATGACAATATTTGCATTTAATGCTCGTTGCCAGCGCGGTTTACTGCTGTTGCTACTGCTGGTTAATTTCAGCGGTTGCTCGATCTTCGGCGGCAAAGACGAAGACACCGAGCGAGAAAAGACCCGCGCATTGACCGAAACTCAGCTCTATAACAGAGTGCAGGAGCTGCTCGATGATAAAAGTTACGACTTGGCGGTGCGCAACTTGCAGTTGCTTGAATCGCGCTTTCCTTTTGGCTCCTACGCCGAACAAGCCCAGTTAGAAATTGTTTATGCGTATCATAAAAGCGGTGACGACGATGCAGCCATAGCCGCTGCTGAGCGGTTTTTGCGGCTTCATCCAGGGCATCCTGACGCTGATTATGCTTGGTATATGAAGGGCTTGGCTAATTACACGCTCAAGCCTGGTTTGCTGGCGCGCTTTTATAAGCCGGACTATTCTTCGCGTGATGTGGAGCCTGCGCGCCGATCGTTCCGTGAGTTCCAACAGTTTATTAGCCGATACCCCGACAGTCCTTACGCTGCCGATGCGCGTGTCAGAATGATTCATGTTAAACAGGTATTGGCGCGCCATGAAATCACGGTGGCCAATTACTATATTAAACGGCATGCTTATATCGCCGCGATCAATCGCGCAACGGCAGTCATCGAGCAGTACCCGCAAACCGAGGCTACGGGTGATGCATTGGCCGTATTGGCCTATGCCTATAGTCGCGCGGGGCTTGATGAGTTAGCCGAGAAAAATGTCGCGTTACTCCAGCAAAACTTTCCACAGCATGCAGCCCTAGACGCCCAAGGTGGTTTTCGCTATGGCAGTAATTTCGATCCTGAGCAGCGCTCTACTATCAATCGCGTGAGCCTTGGCTTTTTTGATGCTCCGCGAGCGCCTCGTTTTGACTCGCGAGAGTCTTGATGCATGATAAATCGCGGCGTTGCCGTGCAGTCATTTTATGGTTAGCGGCACCGTTAATGGCTGCCAGTAGCCGCTCTACTTAACAGCCTGGTTTGCCTACGTATACCAATAGACGATGAGCTAGTAGCGTCTGCGTACTTGAAAAAACGAGATTCGCCCCGATATACACTACCAGTGCTATCTATTGCGAGGCAATGAATCATGCGTATCGATCGTTTCACCAACAGTTTGCAAATGGCCCTGGCTGATGCTCAGTCGATGGCCGTGGGTAAAAATCATGCCGCGATTGAGCCTGCACATTTATTGCTCGCTACGCTTAATCAAGATTCATCGTCGATCCGACCGATCCTTGAACAGACCGATGGCAACCTCGCCAAGTTGCGCGCTTCTCTTAAAGAAAAAATTGATCATTGCGCTGTTTTGCAGCAGGCAACCGGTGAAGTGGCTATGTCGCCAGCACTGGCCAAGCTACTTAACCTTGCCGATAAATATGCGCAAGATAGCGGTGATCAATATATTGCTACTGAGGCTGTCCTCGGTGCAGCTATGCTCAGCGGCTCGGAGCTTCAGCCTTTGTTGGAGGCTGCCGGCTATGATGCTAACAAGATTCAACAGGCCATTACCAATGTTAGAGGAGGCGAGACGGTGTCATCTGCAGAAGCTGAAGGAAATCGGCAGTCGTTAGATAAATACACCATCGATCTGACTGAGCGCGCTGAACAGGGCAAGCTTGATCCGGTGATTGGCCGTGACGATGAAATTAGACGCACAATTCAGGTGTTACAGCGACGTACCAAAAATAATCCTGTATTAATTGGAGAGCCCGGTGTCGGTAAGACCGCTATTGTAGAGGGCTTGGCGCAAAGAATTGTGAATGGCGAGGTGCCAGAGGGGCTGAAAAACAAGCGTCTGCTATCACTCGACCTTGGTGCCTTGCTAGCTGGCGCTAAATTTCGCGGGGATTTCGAAGAGCGTCTTAAGGCCGTATTGAAAGAGCTCTCGCAAGAAGAGGGGCAGGTCATATTGTTTATTGATGAGCTGCACACCATGGTAGGTGCGGGTAAAGCCGAGGGCGCAATGGATGCGGGTAATATGCTTAAGCCAGCTTTGGCTCGTGGCGAGTTGCATTGCGTGGGCGCAACGACGCTCAACGAGTATCGGCAATTCATCGAAAAAGACGCCGCTCTTGAGCGCCGCTTTCAAAAAGTGTTAGTTGGTGAGCCCTCTGAAGAAGATACCATTGCCATTTTACGTGGATTGAAAGAGCGCTATGAGGTCCATCATGGTGTAGACATTACCGATGCTGCAATTATTTCGGCGGCTAAATTGTCGCAGCGCTATATCACCGACCGACAGTTGCCCGATAAAGCCATTGACTTAATTGATGAGGCCGGTAGTCGAATTCGCATGGAAATTGATTCCAAGCCGGAAGTCATGGATAAACTTGAGCGACGTTTAATTCAGCTTAAAATTCAGCGCGAAGCGGTTAAAAAAGATAAAGATCAAGCCGCTAAGGCGCAGCTGAAAATTTTGCAAGACGATATTTTAGTGGTAGAAAAAGAGTTTGCTGATCTTGAAGAAGTCTGGAAGGCTGAAAAGGCCACTGTGCAAGGCGACCAGCAATTAAAATCGGAACTGGAGCAGGCGCGGATTGCGTTGGATGCGGCGGGGCGTGCAGGTGATTTACAAAAAATGTCGGAGCTGCAGTACGGCACAATACCCGAGTTGGAGAAACGGTTGCAGAGCATGATAGAAGTCGATAAAACTTCGATGACATTATTACGCAGTAGCGTTGGCGAAGAAGAAATAGCCGAGGTGGTTTCTCGCTGGACTGGTATTCCTGTTGCGAAAATGCTCGAGGGTGAGAAAGAAAAATTATTACAAATGGAAAGCCAGTTGCATGCACGTGTGATTGGGCAAGACGAGGCTGTAATAGCAGTGTCTAATGCCGTACGTCGTTCGCGCGCCGGCCTGTCAGACCCCAATCGTCCGAACGGCTCGTTTTTGTTTTTAGGCCCTACCGGTGTGGGTAAGACTGAATTGTGTAAGGCGCTGGCAAGTTTTTTGTTTGATAGTGAGGCGGCAATGGTTCGTTTAGATATGTCAGAGTTTATGGAGAAGCACTCCGTGGCTCGATTGATTGGAGCGCCACCAGGGTATGTTGGATATGACGAGGGAGGCTATCTTACCGAAGCCATTCGTCGTAGACCCTATTCGTTATTGTTGCTGGATGAAATAGAAAAAGCACACCCAGATGTCTTCAATATTTTATTACAGGTACTTGAAGACGGCCGTTTGACTGATAGTCAGGGCCGTACTGTTGATTTTAAAAATACCGTTATTGTAATGACCTCAAATTTAGGCTCGGATGTTATTCAGGAATTAGCTCAAGATAAATCATTTGATGCAATTTCGTTTGCGGGTAATGAGCAGTCTACGGAGGCTGAGCAGGACTCAGCACTGACCGTCGGCCGCTACAATGCAATGAAATCCGCGGTGATGGATGTGGTTGGGAAACACTTTCGCCCCGAGTTTATTAATCGTGTTGATGAAAGTGTTGTGTTTCATCCTTTGGGTAAGCGACATATTCGAGGCATCGCCGACATTCAGCTTGAGTTTCTCAGGCAGCGTTTAAAAGAGCGTGAACTAACGCTAGCTATCAGTGATGAGGTTATGGAGCAGTTGGTTGAAACAGGCTTTGACCCGGTATACGGTGCACGTCCGTTGAAGCGAGTGATTCAACAGTACCTTGAGAATCCGTTAGCACAAAAATTGCTTGCGGGAACATTTGTGGCGGGCGACACGATCTGCGTTGAGCTCCCTGCAAATCCTAGCGGTGCATTTATTTTCACTAAAAAACAGCTCCATTAAACCACCGTCGCTAATGTAAGCTCTCATCTTGCCGCTAAATTTGGGGGGTAGCTTAGGATTTAGGTTCGGCGGCGCTGTGCCAGCTTAGGCATGCTTTGCGATAGTATCTAAATAAGGTTGGCTGTAACGATGGGCTTTGAGAACGTCCGTGATGCTTTGCCCAGCTGCATTGTGCGCGGTGACATCGCCGCCTGCGCTAGTAAAAAAACCTACGAAATCATCGAAGTCTTCAGCGCGCATTGATTGATAAGCTTTGAGCAGTTTATGAAAGTCTGCATTTTCACCCGCCGGTGGTAAAAGATGGAGAAATTCACGGATGCGAGATTCACTCCATACTGGGTCAATCACTTTTTCTTTGTCTTTCTTTAATGCCATCCTAATGCCTATCTGGTTCGTGTCTAATGATCAGAATATTGATCTGCCTTAGAGCTAATAGCCTAACAATCCGGCGCTCTAAGAAACGCTTTTGTTTATTAAGGGCACTTACTCACCCCAAGCAGCCCTGGCGGTAGAGGCCTGCCAAGCGCGAGCATTATACGCATACACTCAATGCTGCGCAGCCTCAAGGTTTAGGCTTTATTGCTGCTGGAGCGCTTTGGCGCGGGAGATGGCTAGCTTTTTTAGCGGCTGATAGCAGGCTGGAAAGTGTCGATAAAATAGCCATTTAGGGGTTTCTGAATGGCTTTGAGATCGCGCCTATGAAAATAAAATCCATTAAATCAATGGCTTGAGGCTCTTGGCTCGCTTGCTGCTTACTTATTAACCAGGGGGCCTGTGCTGGCTTACCGGTAGCAATAGTTTTTAATGTGGAGCGGGGAAGGCACCAATAATAAGAATAATAATCTTGGGCAAGCCCTGACATGACTTTTCCGAGTTTATGTCAGGGCTTATTTTTTGCCTGTAAGGTTTACACCGATCGAAAACAAGTAGGCTAGTTCTACGCGTTGAGTTTTTGCGCAAGTATACGGTTTACTTCGCCTGGATTAGCCTGGCCTTGAGACATCTTCATCACTTGACCGACAAAATACCCTACCAGTTTTTTACGTTTATCGGGTTCAGCGGCGCGATATTGCGCTACCTGTGGAGCGCTGTTTGCAATGACTTGGTCGATAAGCGCTTCGATCGCGCTGCTGTCACTCAACTGCTTGAGGCCTTGCGTTTCAATAATTTCATCAGCAGTGCCCCCGTCGCCACACATGACCTCGAATACTTGCTTAGCAATTTTCCCCGAGATAGTTTGGTCGATAATTCGCGTGATTAAATGCCCAAGTGCCCGGGCATCAACGGGCGACTGACCAATACTAAGATCGGCTTTATTTAAGTAGGCTAGCAGGTCGCCCATGACCCAGTTGGCCGCCAATTTTGGATCCTGACACTGCTGCGCTACAGCTTCAAAAAACTCTGCCACAGTGCGATCTTCAACGAGTAGCCCTGCATCGTAGGCAGATAGTCCATAGTCGTTTTGAAAGCGCAGCATTTTTTGATCGGGCAGCTCGGGCATGCTGTTTTGCAATGCGGTAATCGTTTCCTCTGCAATCACTACGGGCAGCAAGTCAGGGCAGGGGAAGTAACGATAATCATTGGCTTCTTCTTTGCTGCGCATACTGCGAGTTTCGTTTTTCTCGCTATCATAGAGTCGTGTTTCTTGAGTGATGGACTTCCCATCTTCAAGTAAATCGATTTGTCGTGCGACTTCTACATTGATGGCTTTTTCAATAAATTTGAATGAGTTGAGATTTTTAGTTTCTGTGCGCGTGCCAAGCGTATCGCTACCGACAGGCCGGATTGATACATTAGCATCGCATCGCAGCGAGCCCTGCGACATGTCGCCGTCCGATATGCCTAAATAAGTCACGATGGCGTGAATCTTCTTAAAGCAAGCCACCGCTTCAGCCGCAGAGCGCATGTCGGGCTCAGTAACGATTTCAATAAGTGGCGTACCGGCTCTATTAAGATCAATGCCAGTCATGCCATGAAAATCTTCGTGCAATGATTTACCGGCATCTTCCTCAAGGTGGGCGTGATGGATGCGAACATTGCGGATGTTATTGTCGCCATCAATTAGCTCAATGGTCCCTGCACCCACAATGGGCTTTTCTAACTGGGTGGTTTGATAGCCTTTGGGAAGATCGGGGTAGAAGTAATTTTTTCGCTCGAACACCGATGTGCGCGTGATGTCGGCTTGGATTGCCAGCCCGAACAATATAGCGCTGTGAAAAGCTTGCTCGTTGGCAACGGGTAGGGTGCCTGGCATGGCCATATCAACTGCATTGGCCTGTGTATTGGGTGCTGCGCCAAACGCTGTAGACGAGCCGCTAAATATTTTAGATTGAGTGGCAAGTTGTACATGCACTTCCAATCCGATAACTGTTTCCCATTGCATAACTAAACCTTAATGACTGCGTGTGTGCGCATGACTAAAATGCATGCGTGGTTGATGGTTGTATTAATCGATTGGTGAGCGCTGGTGCCAATCGGTGACTTGTTGGTACTGATGTGCGGTATTCAAAATCGTGGACTCGTCAAAATAGTTGCCAACAAGCTGCAAGCCGACCGGCATTTCATCAATGAAGCCAGCCGGGATTGACATGCCTGGGAGCCCTGCCAGGTTGACGGCGATGGTATAGATATCTTCCAAATACATTTCAACAGGATCACTTTGCTTGGCACCCAGTGCAAAGGCAGGTGATGGAGAGGTTGGTCCTGCGATGACGTCGACCTTTTCAAAGGCTTTGACAAAGTCTTCTTTAATGAGGCGGCGTATTTGTTGCGCCTTACGATAGTAGGCATCGTAGTAACCCGCCGACAATGCGTAGGCGCCCACTAAAATGCGTCGCTTGACCTCGTCACCAAAGCCCTCGCTACGAGTACGTGTGTACATGTCTTCAAGGTCGGTTGGATTTTCGCAGCGATAACCATAGCGAACACCGTCAAAGCGCGAAAGGTTAGACGAGGCTTCGGCGGGTGCAATAACATAATAGGCGGGCACCGAGAGTGCTGAGTTGGGTAGCTCGATATCGACTAGTTCGGCTCCAAGCGCCGTTAGTTGTTGCAGCGCCTCATGAACTTTATCGGCCATTGCTGTGTTGAGTCGTTGGTCAAAGTATTCCTTGGGTAGGCCAATGCGTAAGCCTTTAATCGATTTTGGTAGCTGCTTAGTAAAATCGGAGCATTCAGCATGAGCGCTAGTAGAATCCAGCGGATCGTGGCCGACCATGGTGTTGAGTAGTACCGCAGCATCAGCGGCGCTGCGTGTCATCGGTCCGCCCTGATCTAAACTTGATGCGAAGGCAATCATGCCATAGCGACTAACGCGCCCATAAGTCGGCTTCAAGCCGGTGATACCGCACAGTGCTGCGGGCTGTCTGATGGAGCCACCGGTATCGGTGCCGGTGGCGGCGGGTGCGAGCCTAGCGGCTACAGCTGCGGCCGAGCCGCCTGAAGAGCCGCCGGGTACTGTGTTGGTGTTCCAGGGGTTTTTTACAGGGCCGTAGTAGCTGGTCTCGTTGGATGAGCCCATGGCGAACTCGTCCATATTGGTTTTGCCCAGCATCACCGCGCCGGCTTGTTGCATGCGGGCTATCACCGTTGCATCGTACGGTGGTATGAAGTTATCGAGCATTTTAGAGCCGCAGCTTGTGCGCATGCCGCGAGTACAAAAAATATCTTTCTGTGCAATCGGAATGCCCAGCAAATCTGCTGTATCGCCATTGGCTAAGCGTTGGTCTGCTTCATCAGCGAGCATAAGCGCACGCTCAGCGTCGACGCTAATAAAACAGTTGAGCTCGGTATCGAGCTGTGCGATGCGCTGCAAAAAATGCTCGGTCAGTTCGTGCGAACTAAATTGTTTTTGCTGCAGGCCACTGTGTAGCTCGGCAATCGTTAGATTGTGTAGTTCAGTATTGGGCTTAGTCATTGATATAGGCTTTGCGGTTAGTTGTGAGTGATATTAATAGCCGGCAAGTTTTTATTCGGCGTGTGCATCATTAATTGAGCCGTAGCGTGGCTCTGTAGGAAATTAGAGCCGGGTCATTAAACAAACCCCTTGTGTGTTGCTTGTTACTTATTGATTGATGCGTGAAATATAAGGAGCATCTTGGTGGAATATTTAATCGATGACTCGCGGGACGAGGAAAAGTCCGTCTTCGCAAGCTGGAGCCCCTTCAAGAAGTTCGTTGCGGCGCGCAATTTTGTCAGCAGGCTCATCGACTTGATCGGTACGCAAGATTTGAACGGCATCCAGCGAGTTAGCCATCGGTTCAACCGCCGATGTGTCGACCGCCTGCATCTGGTCAACCAGCTCTAAAATAGAGCTCAGGCGCTGGGTAATATCATCCATTTCATTGTCGTTCAATTTCACCCGTGCAAGCTTAGCGGTTTGGATGATTTGTTCTTTAGATATTGTCATGGTTCGCTGCGTCACTATTTTGATTTGCTTGATTTGCAAGATTTTTATACATCGGCTGGAAAACCGCCGGTATTTCAGCCCCGGGGCCCTTAGCCGCTCAGACATTTTACATTTGTCACAGGCACTGCGAATTGCTCAGCGCTTGAATAAGTACGCAATAGTTCCAAAATGGTAAAAAAATGGAGCTTGAGCCCTAGGTTTAACTATTTCGGCAACGTAATTGGTAAGATACGCCTGCGAGTTTGGCCGATGAAAATCAGCGCTGGGTATTGTACTACCACGCCGAGCCCGCATCTAACACCGGAAAGTCGCTAAGTTATCACATTTCAGTCTTGCTCTAAAACCCAGCCGTTGATAGAGTTCATCGCCGGAGCGGTAACGACACGATTCACGACAATGATTAGTGGTTTACGGTGCCGTTTCATCATCTGATAATGCAGTAAATAATAGCTCGGTATGCGTCGTCCCATTGGTTTTGCTTCAATTGCTGTGATCATTGTTGGCGGGGCATCTCTACAGTTTAACCCTTGGGGTTGATCTAAACTTTCAAACGCAGGTTAGTGCGCTAATGCAATGGTTTAAAAATATTCGCGGTCTGTTCTCTAATGATTTGTCGATTGATCTGGGAACGGCTAATACGCTCATTTATGTGCGAGATCAGGGCATCGTGCTTGATGAGCCCTCGGTGGTGGCGATTCGCGTGCAAAATGGGCAAAAAACTATTGCTGCTGTAGGTACCGATGCCAAGCGCATGCTGGGTCGCACACCGGGCAATATCGTCGCTATTCGGCCACTTAAAGATGGCGTTATTGCCGATTTTCAAGTGACTGAGAAAATGCTGCAACATTTTATTTCTCGAGTCCATAAAAATAGCTTTATTCGCCCCAGTCCGCGAGTGTTAATTTGCGTACCATGCAATTCAACTCAAGTTGAGCGAAAAGCTATTCGCGAATCAGCGCTCAGTGCCGGCGCACGCGAAGTGCGATTAATAGAAGAGCCCATGGCTGCGGCCATCGGCGCAGGCCTGCCCGTTGAGGAGGCCACCGGTTCAATGGTGGTTGATGTTGGCGGCGGTACCACTGAAATTGCTATTCTATCGCTCAATGGCGTCGTATATTCCGATTCGGTGCGCACCGGCGGGGACCGTTTTGATGAGGCGATCGTCAGCTTTGTGCGACGCAATTATGGCAGTTTGATCGGTGACTCTACTGCTGAGCGCATAAAAGAAGAAATTGGTACGGCTGTTAAGGGCGGCGAATTACGCGAAATTGATGTGCGTGGGCGCAATCTCGCCGAGGGCGTGCCACGTTCGTTCACCATGACAAGTGATGAGGTGGTCGATGCTTTGCAGGATTCGCTCGGCGCGATCATTCAGGGCGTCAAGGGCGCGCTAGAGCAGGCACCACCGGAGTTGGCTTCAGATATAGCTGAATCTGGCATAGTGCTTACCGGAGGCGGTGCACTGTTAAGGGGTTTAGATCGACTACTGGCCGATGAAACCGGCTTGCCGGTCATTGTGGCCGAAGATCCGCTGACTTGCGTAGCTCGTGGCGGCGGTAAGGCTTTAGAGTTGATGGACCAGTACAATATAGATTTTCTTGCCGCTGAATAATTTTTTTGCGGCGCCTAAATATGACTCACTGACTGCTATTCGTTGGTACATTTAGGCCGTTTTTTCTCAGATAAACACCGCAGTCAGCGCGCGTAGCGTTGCTGAAGTTTACGCACAGGGTAGCCTTATCAAACCTATTTTCGGTAAAGCGCCGTCAGTTGGCGCTCGCGTATTATTGATTGGGGTTTTTTCGCTCGCGATTCTCATCGCCGATTTTAAATTTTCTGCTTTTAGTGGTCTGCGCGATGCTGGCGCTACGGTTGCAGCACCTTTTTACTGGGTCAGCCAGCAGCCGCGCAATCTGTGGCATGGCATTGATACTTACTTTTCTTCGCGCGAGCATTTGTTAGAAGAAAACGAGCGACTGCATGGCGAAGCTCGCGTGCTTCGCGGCAAACTACAAAAGCTTGTGTCTTTAACCGCGCAAAATGTGCGGCTTAAGGAGTTATTGAGCTCATCAACGGTCGTTGAAGATAGCGTGCTGGTGGCGGAAACGATCAGCGTATCGCCTAGCCCATTCCAGCATCAAATTACTATTGATAAAGGCACGCAAGACGGCCTCTATATTGGTCAGGCCGTGATTGATGCCTACGGGCTTGTAGGGCAGGTTATAGAAGTTAATAGCGGCTCTGCTCGTGTTATTTTAATTAGTGATTCGCGCCATGCGATACCGGTGCAGGTCAATAGAAATGGTGTGCGCGCTATTGCCGAAGGAACTGGGCGTGCAGACACTTTGTTGCTGCCCAACATGGTCGAGACCACCGATATTAAAGCGGGTGATCTGCTAGTGAGTTCAGGGTTAGGGCAGCGTTTTCCCGTCGGTTATCCGGTGGGTGTCGTTGAGTCGGTTGAGTCCGATCCGGGGCAGGCTTTCTTGAATATTGTTGTTCGCCCAAGCGCCAAACTCGATCGAGGTCGCTACGTGTTGCTGGTATTTGCAGGCGAGCGTGAAGGTCGTTAGATGCAAATGAATAGCTCACAAAATTATGTTCGGGCGGGTGACGGGCCAGATTACTTCTCGTGGTCTTTACTTCTCTTCACATCGCTCGCTGGCCTTTTGGCATCAATTTGGCCGATGCCTATTTGGGCTGTTTGGATAAGGCCAGAATTTGCTGCAATGCTGGTTATTTACTGGGTTTTGTTCGCCCCTTTTCGCGTTGGCATGCTTTACGGTTGGTCAATGGGCTTTATGCTCGACCTCTTGATGGGCACAGCGCTGTGCCAACACGCTCTAGGACTCACCATAGTGGCCTATGTGATTTTTCTTGTTCATCAGCGTTTAAGAATGTTTGCAATACCCCAGCAAGCCATTGCGGTGTTTGTCATCGTGAGCCTCTACCAATTAGTTAACTATTGGATGCTTGGGTTTTCCGGCGGTGGTTATGCTAGCTTCGCATTGATACTCCCAGCTTTAGCCAGTGCGATATGTTGGCCTTTTACGCGGCTGCTACTCGATCGCTTGCGGATGTAAATACAGCTTTTTTGGCTCTAATGAATTACAGAGCTTGTTACTAATAAAAAATTATAGCCTGGCCGGCTAGCACATCCAGCGCCCCGTTATCTCAAAACGAAGGGTCCGCAGTGGTCTTTTTTTAGCTTTATAAATCAGTGAGCCTATGCCTAAATTTTTTCTTGCGTCACAATCGCCACGCCGTGCAGCTTTGCTTGAGCAAATAGGTGTTCCATTTGCACAATTGCTTCCTTGTATTGATGAGACGCGCGCTGCCAGTGAGTCGCCGGTAAATTATGTACGTCGAATGGCTCTTGAAAAAGCGATGGCAGGGGTCGCGCTCATTGAGCCCATTAGCGATGGTGATCTCTTTGCTGTGCTGGGCGCCGATACCGTGGTGGTCAAAGCTAATCGCGTGTTGGGTAAACCGGCCGATAAAAACGATTATTGCAGTATGCTCACTGAGCTATCTGATGCTGAACATGAGGTGCTCACGGCAGCCACCGTTGTACTGGCCAGCGCCGACGATAAGCCTAATGGGGTGCTTTCGATCACTCGTGAATGTTCGGTGTTAAGTAATACCAAGGTTAAATTTAAACCACTGTCGACAGGAGAAGTCGAAGCTTATTGGCAAACGGGGGAGCCACTAGATAAAGCCGGAGGCTATGCCATCCAAGGTGTCGGGGCTTTGTTCGTTGAGTCTGTGGTGGGCAGTTATTCTGGCGTGGTGGGTTTGCCATTGTTTGAAATAGGCCAGCTTTTTGAGCGTTTGGGCATATCCACAAAGTTGCATCAGTGCACAGATACCTAAGCGGGCATGTTGATATAATTTGGCTGGCGCAGCACCAAGCTATTGTCCGCTGCTAAGACCATGTTATGTAGTTTGATGCTGTTTTATAAAGCCTGTTTTTTATTCTAACGATTGAAGTAAGTGCCATGAGTGAAGAAATATTAATGAACGTTACGCCGATAGAGGCGCGGGTAGCATTGGTTGAAAATGGAGTTCTGCAAGAGGTCTTCATTGAACGTGAGCGTAGTCGGGGTATCGTCGGTAATATTTATCTTGGTAAGGTCGTTAGAGTTTTGCCAGGTATGCAAGCTGCCTTTGTCGATATAGGAATGGATAAGGCGAGTTATTTACATGTTGATGATATCGTCTCAGTGGGTGGTAACGATGTGAGTGGCCCGCTGGCTATTCAACAAAAAATACGTGAAGGCGATGAGATTTTAGTTCAAGTCCTTAAAGATCCGCTGGGTACTAAGGGTGCTCGCGTTAGCGGGTTTTTATCAGTCTCTTCGCGTAATCTCGTGTTTATGGCACGGTCTGAGCATATTGGCGTTTCGAATAAAATTGCAAGTCAGAGTCTGCGCGATGAACTAAAAAAAACCTTGGTTGATGTTCTCAAGAGCGAGTCAAGTATGGGTTCGCAACCAATGACGGGCGGATACATTATTCGAACCGCTGCAGAGGTTTTTGTTGAGCAGGATTTTGTTTCAGACATTCGTTATTTGAAGCGATTGTGGGCTGCCTTAGAGAAAAAAATTAAGGCGCAAAGTGCGCCTAGCTTGATTTATGAAGAGTTGCATATTAGCGAGAGGGTTATGCGTGATAATGTCTATCCCGAGCTGGAGAGAATTCGCGTTGATGACCAAGAGGTGTATGACCGCTTGTGCCAATTTTCTGAAAAGTTTGTGCCTGAGTACAGAGAAAAAATTGAATTTTATCAGGCAGAGCGTCCCATTTTCGATTTGTTTGGTGTCGAAGATGAAGTCGACAAGGCGCTGGGTCGCAAGGTTGAGTTAAAGTCGGGTGGTTATCTGATTTTTGATCAAACTGAAGCTTTGACCACCATAGATATCAATACTGGAGGGTTTGTTGGTAAGCGCAATCTAGCGGAGACGATTTTTAAAACGAATTTGGAGGCGGCCAGCACGCTAGCGCGCCAGCTTCGGTTGCGTAATTTAGGTGGCATTATCATCATCGACTTTATTGACATGCTTAGCGAGGAGCATCAGCGCCAGGTAATACGAACGTTAGAAAAAGCGTTAGGTAAAGACCGGTCGAGGACGAGTATGAGTGCTTTTTCGAAATTAGGTTTAATTGAGATGACCCGACAGCGGACTCGTGAAAGTTTGGAGCATACCCTTTGTGAGGGCTGTCCCGTATGTCATGAGCGGGGCATGGTGCGTTCGCCCGAAACAGTGTGTTGCGAAATATTCCGAGAAATTTTACGCGCAGCACGTACCTATGACCACGATAAATTATTAGTGCTGGCTTCGCAGACTGTGGTCGATCGCCTCATTGACGAAGACGCTTCGGCGGTTGCCGATTTACAAGAATCTTTAGGTAAGATTATCGAATTCCAGGTCGAGCCTGTTTACACACAAGAGCAGTACGATGTTGTATTTTTATAAGATGACTCGCCTTATCGCAAGAGGTGGCGTCGGTGGTTGATACGCCCGCCAAATCATGGGCCGGTATTGCTCTGTTCAGTTTTTTGTTTGTCTTGATTGGCATGCATTTGCTGGTTGCGCTTTGGTCTGTTGTCGGTCGCAGTTATGCGGGTGACTTGAGCCGCTATGACGAACAGCTCGCGGCTAATCTGGCCAAGCTAACCGAGCTCGAATGGCAGGTAAGTGGGTTGCGCCTAGAGTGGCACGGTGCTAATCCGTTAATCGCCATCGATAAACTTACCGTAGATTTTCCTGCGGGCAAGGCAATACATCCGACTGCTAAGCTGTTGCGCGACCATAAGGTTGATAACTTACTGGTGGTGGACGAGGCGCATGTGTATGTTGATATCGTCTCATCATTGCTTGCTCGCGAGCTGCGATTATATGGATTGCGCGCTCGCCAAGTTAGCTTAACTTTAGAAAAAAATAAGCATAATGAGATAAGTTTAACTGGCTTTACTCGTAATGGTGGGGTGCAATTCGGTGCGATTGGGTTTTTAAATAATTTACAATACGCGAGCTTAGATACACTTGATGTTCGCTGGGTTGATAAGAGCCTACCTGAAGCGACGTTAGTTCAGCCACCCAGCCTCACTCTTGTACTGAATCACCTTAAGAAAAAACGGCAGCTTCATATAGAAGCAGCTAACCAAAAATTTCACGGGTTAGTGCGAGGTAAATCCGTTGAGCACAATGCTGTTGATGCCGAAGATCATTTGGCAGGTGAAGCTGAGTTTGCGGCGGCAGAAATTAAAGCAGGCGATCGTTTTGAATACGCGGTCAGTTCACAGGGTGACCTATTAAAGCAGGGCACTAATTTTGAGTCTTATTTTATTGCACAAGGCGAAAGTGCGGCTGCGTGGCTTGGGCTGTTAAGTGGCGCATGGCAGGTACAAAACGTTGATATAGAAGCATGGGGCTCAAAAAGCAGAGCAGGCCCAGTGCGCGCAGCAATAAATATTAACGACGCCGATATTGTGTATGTCAACGATGCAAGCCTGAGCAATTCAGTTGCAGTTGGCCACACTAATGCTCGCAATTCAATTCGACTGCAAAACGTGCGTAGCTTGCTGTCTATGCGTTGGCACACATCTTCAGAATTTGAGTTGAGTTGGAATGACTTCCGGTTTCGTGTCAGTACGCCAGACCAAGGCAGAGAGTTGGCGCTACCGAACGGGGCGCTCAGTGCTGTTCCGGGTTGGCCGCGCAAGGATCGGTTTGTGCTAGCACTGCCGCGGTGGGATGTAAGCCCTTCGATGGCTGATGTTTTAGCGCTCAACGTGCTGCCCACTCGCGCGCAGGATATATTGCAAACGCTCGATCCATCCGGCGGCCTAAAAAATATCGAGTTCGTGTGGTCGGGCAGCAGCTTGGCGGACGTGCGTGTGCAGGCCGACGTTGAAGGCCTGTCAGTGCAGCCATGGTTAGGATCGCCCGGCATAGAAGGGCTTAGTGGGAGGGTGATATTTCAGCGTGATAAAGGCGCGTTTGTACTCGACAGCCCTTCGCAGTTGGCATTGTTTTTTCCAAAAATTTATACGCAAAAGCACGTTTTTCACAAAGCTTCTGGTGAGCTTGAGTGGTCGGTTGTACGTGATAGGCTATTGATTAATGGCGTCAATCTGTCACTGCAATCGTTAGATGGCAAGGTGGACTATGGAGCAGGGTTTAATCTTGATGCCAAAATTAAAAAAGATGCTGCGCCAAGTAACCTGCGTTTAGAGGCAGGATTTACTCATGCTAAATTGCAGGAGTTGACGGACTTCGTCCCACTAACGCTACCCAGTAGTTTGCTGACATGGATCGAGCAAAGTGGCGCTGCTGGTACGGTCAATGAAGGCGCTTTCATTTACAACGGTTCACTGGCTAAAGGTGATAGCGAAAATCGTAACGTACAAATATACCTTGATTTAGAAGATGCTTCGGCTCTCTATGCGCCCGACTGGCCGCCGGTGGAGAGGCTAACCGGTCTGTTGACCATCAACCCTAGCCAGAGCGCGCTCACACTTAGTTCAGCTGCGGTACAGGGTGTAGATTTGTTCGATGCGCAGATTGATATACATACCAGCGAACAGAAGAGCTTTATTGATATTGAATCAAAGCTGGTCAGTAGTTTTTCTGATGCGCTGAGTTTTTTGCAGCAAACGCCAGCCGGCGTTGCTGTTACCGGTATTTTGGGTGAGTGGACTGGCAGTGGTTTGTTACAAGAGGCCGCTTTGAGTTTGCGTGTGCCACTAGGTACTAATGAGCGAGCGCTTGACGATCTGAAGTTTACTGCAGTACTCGACAACGTAGCATTGCAAATGAACAATTTGGAGCTTGAGCTAGAGCAGGTGCGCGGCCCGATTGCTTATAGTTTGGCGAACGGATTGGAGTCTAAAGGTTTGCAGGCAACATTGTGGCAGCAGCCTTGGCTCATTAAATTGGGCGACCGTGGCACCTCAGGCTTGCTTCAAGCTGCGGACAATGTATTTATTGATGCGCAGGGTGCTGCCGAGATGGGATCTATTGGGCAGTGGTTGCAGCAGCCGGTGTTTGGTTTTGCCAGTGGCGTAGCGAATGTTGATGTGAGGCTCGAACATACCAGTATCAATAGTGAGCTCATGATCAGGAGTGATTTGAAGAATGTTGTTATCGACGCGCCGTCTCCTTTTTATAAGCCTGCGGCGCAAGCACTGCCGACGACTATAAAATGGAACCTCAGCCAGAAGAATCAGCCGTTGTCATTACAGTTGCTTGATGCATTACAAGGACGCTTCGAATTTGATAACTTTGCTCTGGATGGCGGTGTGATAACACTTACTGACCCTGATGAATTCTTTAATGATGAATTCAATTTCTCGCCCGACTCCGGCGCTAGCGCCGCTGTGCAGAGTTCTGTTGATGAGAATAGTTATGAGCTGGGAGCGCTGGTAATCAATGGCAGGCTCAAGGAATTTAATTTGACGGCCTGGCAACGCGCGCTAGATCGTTATCAAGGTTATGAGGAATTGCTCCAGTCGGCTAGTTCAAGCATGCAAAGTGCTGCCACTGATGGCGCACCACTGAGCTTAAAAGGAAAGAATTTGCGCATTGATCATGCGTTGGCGTTTGATCAGGATTTCAATGATGCGGTTGTCAGTTTTGCTGAAACCGAAGATGAAAGTGCTTGGCAGTTTGATCTTGAAAGCGATGTTGTTAAGGGCCTCATCATTTTGCCCTCATTTTATTCGAATGCCGAGAGTCCACTGAGTGCGGTCGTTGCTAATGCGACAGTTGATGCGCCCGGTCTATCGGCAGTTGCGGTCACTAACAAAACATTGATGGACCTTGATCATTTGCCCAATCTTCCTGAATTGAGTGAGGTTGGTCGTCGAATAGTGCTGGATCTTGATTATTTGCGCTTTTCTCGTCGCCCTCCCGCAATTAAAAGCGAGGCCTCGTCGTCTGAGCCCGCCGCATTGTTAGAGCCGGCTCAGTTGCAGCCTTTGGATGTGAGTATTGATAATCTCTATGTGGGCGAGCAGAGTTATGGCGCTTGGAATTTTCTGCTTACCAGCAGTAGTAACGCGGTTTTAGCGCATGATATTCGCGCCCAATTTTCTACATTAACGTTTCGTTCGGATGAGGATGATGGGCTGCTGTGGGCCTATGACGAGCAAGGAGCCATGGTGTCGGCACTTAATCTGCGCGCGAGCAGTGAAGACTTCAGTCAGTTTTTAGATCGCATGGTTAAGAATGAGGGGCAGCTGCCTATGCATGCCAAACGTCTAGAGGCCGATTTGTCTTTGTCCTGGTCCGGTGCGCCTGAGCAAATATCTTTGCAGGGCCTCAACGGCGACTTAACGTTTTCTTTTAAAGAGGGAAGATTTTTTCAGGCTTCGGAGTCGACTACGGGATTTTTGAAGCTTTTAGGTTTATTTAATTTCGATTCTTTGGTGCGGAGAATTCAGCTTGATTTTACTGATGTCTATAAGCAAGGTTTAAGCTTCGATGAGATGAAGGGTGAGTTATTGTTTTCAAATAATCTCCTGTCGTTTGCTGATGTGCCCATTCAGGTTACATCACCCTCTAGCAAGTTCAGCATGGCAGGTGCGATTGATATGCGTCAATCAACCATTGACGCTGAACTGATTGCAACGATGCCCGTGGCCAATAATTTGCCTTGGATTGCAGCATTGGCAGGAGGCCCTGCGGCGGCGGCGGGGGCCTTTATCGTCACTCGGGTATTGGGCGATCAGTTTGATCAGTTGTCTAGCGCGGCTTACAGTGTGCAGGGTCGCCTTGATGACCCTAAGGTTAAGTTTGAGCGCTTATTTGATAATGAAAAAACCAAGTCTCAAGCAACCACAGCGTTGCCCTAATTAATTAGTAGAGGTTGCTTGCCTACCTACCTACCTACCTACCTACCTACCTACCTACCTACCTACCTACCTACCTACTAGCTGTGGTGATCGCACTATACCTCCGCCTTATTATAAGCGTTAGAAGAGAGGCTAGTGCGGCAAATCCGATTAGAGGCAGGATGGGCACAGCTTCACTGCCGGCATCGGGGTCTAGTGGGGCATAGTCGGCGCCGTCGAGCACGCCATCGTTGTCGGTGTCACTGTCGTTTGGATCGGTGTCGATGCCGGGCGTATAGTTGGAAGGGTCGCCATCACGGTTAACTTCAATGAAGTCGGACATGAAGTCTTCGTCGGAGTCGGCGTTTTCTGGGTCGAGCCCCAGACTAATTTCAACAGCATTAGCTAGGCCATCGCTATCTGCATCACCGGTCAAATCGACCACTAGAGTCATCGTGTCCAAGCCTGTCTGACCGCTATTGTCAGTGACGCTCGCCGTTATTAAATGGACCCCATCGCTAAGTGAGGGGTTGATGGCCGCGCCACTCCCTATCGGTCCATCGATGGATGAATTCCAGCTAACGCTACCGCTTAAATCGCCTTGCTCAAAATCGCTCGCAGTGGCAGTCAGAGATTGTGGTGCGCTATAAAAAATGGCGTTTTCAGCGGGAGAAGAAATCGTTGTCTCAGGGGGTAAATCATCGGTTACCTCAAGGATAAAATCGATAGCGCTGGTTGGTGTGCTGCCATCATCAGCTGTTAGGGTAATGATGGTTGACCCGGTCGAGTTAAGATTGGGTGCTATGTTGAGAGTGCGGAGTCTGCCCGTGCCGCTAAGGACGATATTATTATTGCTGACAACCGTTGTGTTGGATGAGTTACCCACTATGCTCAAGCTGCTTGGGTCAGTGTCGTTATCCATCACTGTGAAATCCACCGTAAGAGTTTGGATGTCGCGCAGGAGTTGATTGTCTATCGTTGAGATGACGGTTTCTTGGTTGGCTTGTATGCTCCACCCCATATCGGCTAGCACATAGGTTGCTAAGCCAATATTGCTAGCGGTGCCGGTTTGTTGGTGTTCCATCAACTGAAAGGGTTCAAATGCATTGCTAAAGTGCGAGACAGAGCTGAACGTTGATAGGGTCGATGGTGCATAGAGTCGGGCATGCCCTTGATTAATGCCATCGGTTAACCCCCCTAAATTGTTCTGTACATGGTTACCGATAAAATGGAGGTCAGGGTCATCTTTGGCCGAAGCTGCACGTTGAGAGTTCGTCATATTAGGCCATATTTTTCCAAGGCTATGATCTTCGATGTTTAACATGTAAGCATCGTCGCTCCCGCTTTGCTTGGCGCCGCTAGTTAAGTTGACTCGCGTTAGAAAACCGATGCCATGCATTACCTCATGCAATACCGTGGTTAGAAAATCAATATCGTTACTGGGCGGATTGCCGTCTAAACCATAGTACCAATTGCGGTTATCAAGGCAGCCGCTATTGTTATCGACGCTGCTATTAAATGTCATTCCCATATCGTCAGTCGACGGATTGAGGTCTGCGCCAGATAAACTGTTGGCTTGAGCCTGTGAATAAAAAGTATTACTTAGAGGCGTGCCCAAAAAGTTTTGATGAAACCCGTTGGGCCCTGCAAGGCCGAGTATGCCTGATGTGGCATCGCAAGTTAGTGGGTCAAACTTAGCTTCAATGCTAATGGGCACGGTGCTATTGATGACACTAGCGACAAGCGCAGCAGCATACTCAAAGACTATAACTCTTTGCTGTCCCACTGTGTTGCCAATATTGCCGCCAATGGGCAGGGAGGGGGTTGGATCGTTTAAACCCTCGTTTGCATCGTCACTGTTATTAAGGGTAATCGTTGTTGCCATCACCGATATTGGCATACCCACAAGAGCAAAGAGCAGGGCAACTAGCCCTAATTGATGGTTTTTTTTGTTTGTAATGATTGCCATGAATGCTCGGTTTTTTGATTTATTGTGCGGCGATTTTTTCTGGCAGTGGTTGCATAATATCGGCGACCACCGTGTTGTTGTCATCATCTATAATGGCGATCATGACTGACGAGGAGCGATCTGATAAATCTATAAAGCTGCCATGCACTGCTGGTGTTTTTTGTGGTGGTTGATTGTTTGGGCGCAGGTAGTTATTGATCTCATCGCGCACGGTGGGCAGTAGTCGTCGATCGATTAGCTCTGCTAGATCCTGTTCGCTCAGTGGACGGTTTGTTGTATTCAATAACGCAGACTGATTTTTATTGTCTGACGCGATTTTTTCTTTGGTGTTGGGTTGCTCGACTGCAGCGCTGGCTTGAATATTATTGGCATGGATTTGAGGCGGCTGATCGCTCGTTACTTTAGGCTTGAGCATAAAGTGCCAGCCACTACCGATCAATACTGCCAGCAATAAGCCAAAAGCTAATGATTGCACTAAGCTGGGTTTTCTCATGATCAGGTTGATTGACTATCTTTTTGTTATTTGGAAATCGCTAAGTTAGCAGTCTAGGGGGCGCTGTGCAACAGGGAACATAGCGCTGAGGGTTGGGTTTGTGTAAGACCCGCGACTGGCCTCACCTATTATGAAGCCCAGCAAACGCCGATGAACGCTTCTCAAACCTAATCAGCGACTTTGGTGCTAGTTTGTATGATATCGCGCACGTAGGTATAAAGTTTGCGCGCTGATGCAGGGGCTCGGGCTGAAGCGGGTTCTTGTTGTTTTAGTTCGTGAGCGCACTGTCGGCGAATTTGGCGTAGCCACTGTCTGTCGGCTGTTGGATACTGCAAGATAAACGCTTCTATGGAATTTGAATCCTCACCGAGTATCCGGTCACGCCATCGCTCACATTGATGCAGTTCATCGATCTGCTGAGCGCTTTGGTTATTTAACTCTTTAAGTAACTGTTCGCAGCGCTCAATAAAAAGCGGGTCCTCCTTGCGCATTAGTTTGCCAATGTATTGCATTTGACGACGCAAAGCCTCATTTTTTTTAGTTATGCGGGCAAGCGCAATGGCATCGACTAGTGAAGTGGAGGGGTTTAGGTTTTCGACGAGGCCGAGTTTTAAATCAACGAGTTCGGTGCCTAGTTTTTGCAAGCGATGCATCTGACGTTTGCGCTCGCTTTTGCTAACGGCGTCCGGGCCTTCATTACCACTAGCATCAGTGGGTGATGATTTGTCAGGATCAGATATTTTGGTCTTGCTCAATGAATATGTACTCTGTAGCTGGTTACTGGTTGGGTAAGTCAATCACTACGCGTAGAACAGGGTTGCTAAGCCAAGAAATGACATAAACCCTACCACATCAGTCACGGTTGTGAGCGCGACCCCGCCCGCTATTGCCGGATCAATATTTAATTTACGTAAAATTAATGGCAGGGTTGCTCCTGCCAGTGCAGCGGTAATAAGGGTAATAATCATTGCTGCGGCAATGATGAATCCAATAGTTGTATCATCGAACCATAGGGCTGCAGCAACGGCCACAACGCCACCCCACAAAACTGCATTGATGGTGCCAACAATTAATTCTCGGTTAACAATCCAACGGGAGTTGTGTTGTTCGATGTGGCCCACCGCGAGGCCACGAATAACAATAGCTAGTGTTTGCGTACCGGCAACACCGCCCATACTGGCTACGATAGGCATGAGGATGGCTAGTGCGACCACTTTGTCTATAGCATCATGAAAAAGATTAATGACCGAGGCTGCTAAAAAGGCCGTCATTAGGTTGATACCCAGCCAAATGGCGCGCCGCGGCGTTGTTTTAGCGACGGGCGAAAAAGTATCTTCCTCTTCATCCAGACCTGCCATCCCCATGAAGGAGTGATCGGCGCCTTCTCGAATGACATCAACAATATCATCGATAGTAATACGACCGAGTAACTTCCCTTGCTCGTTGACTACCGGAGCCGATACCCAGTCATTGCGCTCAAAGCGCATAGCGATATCACTTTCTTCCATCAATACCGGAATTGTTTCAGTTTCTGTGAGCATAATTTCGCGCACTGTATTTTGCGGATCTGAAACAAGTATTTTGGTCAGCGGCAAGATGCCGATAAATTCATCTTTACGATTAACTACATAAAGATTATCGGTCATATCGGGTATTTCATTGTGGCGGCGCAAGTATCGCAGCACCACGTCTAATGTGTGCATTGGCCGAACCGTAATGGTGTCGGTGTTCATCAGGCCGCCGGCTGTATTCTCCGGATAATGAATGGCTTGAGCAATGCGTTGACGATCTTGCACGCTCATCGACTGTAGGATTTCTTGAGTTACTTTGTTGGGCAGTTGCTGCAGAATATCGACCAGATCATCGGTTTCGATGTCGGCTGATAATGCCGCAAGTTCTTTCAAGTCCATAGTTGCGGCGAATTGCCCCTGCAATTCATCGCTGAGGCAGGCGAGTACTTCGCTACGATTATCTTCGTCTAGCAGCGACCAGAGGATGGCTCGCGAGTCGGGCGGTGACGATTCGATCAGGTGAGCAGTGTCTGCGGCTGGCAGACGATTGAGCATGTATCGTGCCTGCTGAAAGGTGCCCGAGTCGAGTAAGTCAGAGACTTCTTGGCTTAGTGAGGTCGTTATTTTCTCGGCGATTCCTGAGGGCATAATTGTTGCCATTCATAGTGGTGCTTGTTCGGATTGTCAAAGAGCCGCCGAAATGACTCAGGGCTTTGTCAGTAGTTGCGTTGCAGCAAGCCTACGCGTGGTTGCAATCCGCCAGCTGGGTTTTGCAAAGCTAGCACAACAAGTATGGTTCAAAGAGAAAATGCCAACAAGGTTTGATGCAGTCAACATTACCAAATGTAGCGGCGAACCACAGGCGCCTATATCTCGACTGGGGGTGGGATAAAGCAATATGTTGGGTTGGTGGTTTACTTGGTTGGCTAGAGAGGCTAAGCCAGCGTTTTATTATTTATCTTCGCCAAATCTTTCAGCAATGACTTGTTCAATAGCAACGGCGGCCGCTTCCTCGTCTGGCCCGTTAATTGAAAAGCTTAGTTCACTGCCAAAGGGCGCGGCTAGCAACATGACTGACATAATGCTTTTGCCATTAGCCTTGGTGCCTGCATGCGTGATGGTGACTTCGCTAGCAAACTGGTTGATAACATCGAGTAGCCGGTTGGCAGCTCGAGCATGTAATCCCAGCTTATTGATAAGTGTCAGCTGTAGAGTAATCATCGTTTTGTCTCGAGTCTTTCGAGCTCTCGATGCCTAACTTGAACTTCAGTAAGGTGTTCTTGAAAGTATTTGAAGAGCTGTTCGGCAATATAAACCGAGCGATGACGTCCTCCGGTACAGCCAATCGAAACGGTTAAGTAGCTACGGTTGCCTGCACGAAAGCGAGGGATCCATGTATCTAAATAATTTCGAATGTCATCCACCATGCTGCGCACATCTGCATGTGCATGCAAGAATTGTTGTATCGCTGTATCTTTTCCTGTGAGCGCTCGCAGCTCCATTTGCCAGTATGGATTGGGAAGGCAGCGCACATCAAATACCAAATCGGAGTCAATGGGTATGCTGCTTTTAAAGCCAAATGACTGGAACATCACGGACAAACCTTTGCCGCTAGTTTCTCCTATACGCTGCTCTATTAATTCGCGCAATTGGTGTAGGTTCATCGTAGTGGTATCGATGCTCAAGTCAGCCATCGACGCGATGCTGTCTAGACGTTGTGATTCTACGGCTAGGGCTTCAGGTAGAGACACGTTTGCGTTACTTAGTGGATGTTTGCGCCGAGTTTCTGAGAAGCGTTTTATGAGTGTGTCGTCTTTCGCATCGAGAAACACTACGTTAATGTCAAAGTCACCAGGAATTTTTTCTAGTAGGGCGGGAAATCGTGAGAGGTCAGAGCCGATGTTGCGCGCATCAATCCCAATAGCAAGTTTCATATTCTGTGTGTTGGTCGCATGCTGATGACCGGCTTGCGCATGGGACGCGAGGGCGGGCATCAAGCCCACGGGTAAGTTGTCTACGCAGTAATAGCCCATGTCCTCAAGCGTATTGAGTGCTGTACTTTTTCCTGAGCCAGAGCGACCGCTAATGATGATGAGCTTCATACTGTCATTATGACCTGTGAGGCGCCGTTGTGGCGATAGCTAATATGACTATTATCGGCTGCGCTGCGGGATGCCGTTGCGTAAGCTAGTCGCTGCAGCTGAAAATCCTTAATCGGGCTTAATGGAGTTGCTGTGATCACTTTGCAGACTCAATTTTTATCGATGTATTTCGATTCGGTGATTTTTAAATAGAGCTCGTTATTATTGTGCGCGCTTCGAATACTTTGCCGTATATCGGGCGCGCTGAGTAATTCTGCCAGTGCAGCGAGTATTTCCAAATGTTCATCCAGAGCATCTTCGGGCACAATTAATGCGCATAGCATGTTTGAAAGATGTTGGTCTCGCGCGTCAAAATCGACATCTTCGGTCAGTGTGATGAGTGCGCATAGTGGCCTGGTACAGCCACTAATGCGGCAGTGTGGCAGTGCAACGCCGTGCTCAAGGGCTGTGCTGCCTAGCTTTTCACGTGCGCTTAGAGCCTCGAGAATGACATCTTGGTTGAGTTCGGAATCGGACTCGGCAAACACTCCTGCACACAGTTCAAGCGCTTTTTTTTTGCTGCTTGCTTGTTGGTTCAGGCGAATTCTCTGTGGGGACAAGACTTCGCGGATCAGCGTGCTTCTATTTTTCAAGGCAATAGTTCAACAGGGAGGCTATAGGTTTATCGGCAATGCAGTGCAGATTGATGAGGAGTATTACTCTTCATCAGGAATCTGCTTCACACTATTTCGTTTGTTTTTTCCTTGAATTTTTTCTTTGTGCTTAATGACCTGTCTATCCAGCTTGTCTGCTAGGCCATCAATCGCAGCGTACATGTTCTCATCATGATCGTTAGCAAACAAGTCGGCGCCTGATACGTGTACTGAGGCCTCTGCCTTTTGCACTAGTTTTTCGACAATGAGCGTTACATCGATGTGCGTGATATTATCAAAGTGACGCTCCAGGCGCCCTAGCTTATTTGTGACGTATTCTCTTAATGAATCGGTTACTTCAACATGGTGACCACTGACGTTGATGCGCATGAGCAACTCCTTAAATTGATGAGAGAGATTGTTTGGGTGCAGAGAGGCAAAAAGCTGAATATGTTGGCTGCTGCATTTGATAACGCAGCAATAATATTGCGGGGATTTTTCTAGTTAATTGGGTTCTAATTAGCAAGTTAAAGGCAGAGAGGCTATGGCTGCAGCGGCTTAGTCGAGATAGGATACTCAGGGTTTTTATAACGTAACGCTCCTATAGCCCACTAATATAATTAACCATACATCTGCTAAAAAATAGCAGCGTAATCAATACCAATCCCTTTTACGCGGGCTTCAAATACTGATTAATCAGCTGAGAAGCCACTGCAATCCATGGTTAAAATCGTACCGTAAAAGCCTGGTTAAGCCAACTGATATTTTGTTTTTTTAAATATAAATTATTTTTAGGACTATTGGCCGGCACAATTTTGATATTGGTCTATAACAAGCGCTTTCGTTCGTTGGAGGGAGCTATTGACATAGACTCGCGGTATTTTGCTATGGTGCGCCGCGCTACTTTAATCCCTTTCTCATCTAAGACTTTGGCTATCTTGTTATCACTCAGAGGCTTACGCGTATCTTCTGCGGCAACTAACTTTTTAATGATAGCGCGGATTGCTGTAGAGGAAAATTCTCCGCCTTCTGCCGTTGCCACATGGCTTGAGAAAAAATATTTTAGTTCAAATATTCCGCGCGGCGTGTGCATATATTTTCTGGTAGTTACCCGAGAAACGGTCGATTCATGCATGTCTACATCGCGAGCTATATCCGCTAATATTAGCGGCTTCATCATTTCTTCGCCTTGCTCAATAAATTCTTTTTGGTGAGCAACAATTTTTGAGGCAACTTTGAGCAAGGTTTCGTTACGGCTATGTAGGCTTTTAAGAAACCATTTTGCTTCTTGCAAGTTGTCCTTTAAAAAGTTGTTATCAGCGCCATTGTCAGCGCGTTTAATTAAGCCTGCATATTGGCTATTGATTTTAATTTTTGGCGCAATACTTGGGTTGAGTTCGACGACCCATTTTTTTTCATCTTTTTTTACATAGACATCAGGCACGATGTATTCTGCGGTATTTTCCTCATACCAATCGCCTGGTTTTGGATTGAGGCTGCGAATGAGCTCTATGACTTCACCTAGCTCTTTTTCTTTTAGTCGCGTGCGGCGCATGAGCTGGGTGAAATCGCGGGCAGCTAGCAGTGGCAAGTGCCGATGAATAATCATTGCAGCTTGTTCGCGCCAGGGGGTATCGGCAGGATATTGTGCGAGCTGCACCATCAGGCAGTCTTGAAGATTGAGGCTGGCAACGCCTAAGGGGTCAAATTGTTGAATTCTGTGTCGCACGGCCTCTATTTCATCGAGCTCAATCTCAAACTCAGGATCGAAACTGGCTAGCAGATCTTCGCAAGTAGTGGACAAAAGACCGCTGGGCAGCAGCGCATCAATAATCGTTTCGGCAATCAGTCGATCGGTATCGCTCATAGGGGTCAGATTGAGCTGCCATTCAAGATGCTCACTTAATGATTCGCTGTGCGCCTCTCTGTTTTCTAGGTCGGGCATTTCGTTAAATGGCTGGCTGGTGTTTTGTCCGGGGCTGGCAGGTAGTGCTGAGGTGTAGATTTCGTCCCATTTGGTATCGATAGGCAAATCTTCAGGGATGTTCTCTTGCCAGTCAGAGTTTTCATCCGCGGTCTCGCCTGCGCTATCTGCAGCTAGAGTCAGCGTGCTCTCGTCGGCGCTGTTAGCGGAGGTATCGCCGGTAGCATTTTGCTCTTGCTCGGCCTCGCCGGATTCACTCACGCCCTCTGAATCTTCAGAGACCTCCAGCATGGGGTTGCTTTCAAGAATGGACTGAATTTCTTGCTCTAAATCGAGTGTTGATAGCTGGAGCAGCTTGATCGCCTGTTGCAGCTGCGGGGTCATCGTTAAGCTTTGACCCAATTTTAGCTGTAGCGATTGCTTCATATTGTACTTAGGCTCATTGTGTGAACGGTGTTTTGGCTATGATATTGGGTAGATTACCTATGCTGGTATTGCCAAGAGAGACACTCTCAGGACAATCACATTAAACCAAAGTGTAGCCCTGAGATCGTCGTTAGGCAAGAGTGGTGCCAACATTTAAAAAGCTTGACTTTTTAACGGTTTGTAAGGGAAGTTCTGCTCAGAGGCCATGCAAAAAGTGGCTAAGCAAGAAATCAGGGGGCTTAGGCTTGGAGTATGAGGTTACAGGTTGAACTCATGACCTAAATAGATATCGCGCACTTTTTGGTTTGCCAATATGTTCTCGGTTTTACCTTCGGCGATAACTTCTCCCTCCCCCACAATATAAGCCCATTCGCACAAATCGAGCGTTTCGCGAACATTGTGGTCGGTGATGAGTACGCCAATACCTCGATCGCGCAATTGATAGACAATATTTTTAATGTCATTGACTGAAATGGGGTCTACCCCGGCAAAGGGCTCATCCAGCAACAAAAACTGCGGATCGCTTGCAAGCGCGCGAGCAATCTCAACACGGCGACGCTCGCCGCCCGACAGTGACATGCCCATACTGTTGCGAATGGCCTCAAGCTTAAATTCACTGATTAATTCATTGGTTCGTGTGATGCGCTGCTTGCGGGTAAGGGTGGGGCGTGTTTCGAGAATAGCCAGTATATTTTCATAGACGGTGAGCTTGCGAAATACTGACGCCTCTTGCGGCAAATAGCCAAGACCTAGCTGTGCACGTTTATGCATAGGCTTATTGGTCAGGTCCTGAACATCACCATTGTCTTCAATGGTGATGCGGCCGCTATCAGCCGAGACGATGCCGGCAATCATATAAAAGCAGGTGGTTTTGCCTGCGCCGTTAGGGCCAAGTAGGCCCACAATTTGACCGCTGTGTAGCTCTAGCGAAACATCCGTAATGACGCTGCGCTTGCGATAGGACTTAGCCAGGTTGGCTGCTTTAAGAATACTCAATTTTTTTTCCGTAGTAGTCTGTCAAGATGCTAGATCTAATGTCGAAAAACCCGCGGTGAGGTGCCCCGGCATTTTCTTTTTACATGATTAGAACATTTTGTTTGGCTGAGACGACCTTGTAATGATTGCCTTGCCTTTTTTTAGTCGCCAGTATTAAAGAGAATGCCTGCGCCGGGGGTGATCACAGTGCGAACTCGATCACTTTTTCCTGATGTTTTTTCTCCACCGGCTTGTGCTTTGACGCGTTTTTCAGCGATGAAATATTCTATTAGCTCACCGCTAACGCTTGAGCCTTGTTGCACCAGTGAGGCGCTATTTTTTAGTATGACGATGCCGGGTTTTAATTGGTAGTCAATTTTCTGAGCTTGGGCAATAATGCTATCGGCTGGGGTGGTTGCCTGATGGGTAAAAATAGCAGGCTTGCCACTGGCCGATATTTTCTCGACAGATCGCTTGTCTGAACTGCCGACACTAATAATATGAACCAGATCAGCTTTGATGGAAAGGGCTCCCTGAACAATCGCCACGTTGCCCTTGTAGGTGGTTATACCAAGCTTTTCGTCTTGCTCTGCGCTATCAGCTTCAATTGAGATAGGAGCCTGGGGTTTGGCTTGTGTTTCTTCTGGTGGGCTTGCTATTGTTTGCGCGTAGCTTTTAGAAGCAGAAAATAGCATTACCAACACCAGTAAAGCGAGCAGCGTTGTGTATGTTCGTGGTTTTTTTTGAGAAAAAAAAGTTGCAAACGAAAGCGTTTTTGCTCGTTTACTAGCATGCGTTTGTGAGTGGGTTGTTTTTTTATAGTGCATAAGTTTTTCAATTAAATCATTAGGGTTGGATGACGCTTTTGACTTTAGACATGAGCTTCCATCGCTGGTCGGTTAGGTTACCTTGTAGTCCATGCGAAGTGGTTGATGACTTTAGCCCCACGATTTCAACGTCTTCGCGCGTTAAGATTTGCTTAGATTCGGTAAGTAGCAACAGCTTTTCGGTAAGTAAAAGAGCATCATTGCTGATGTCTCTGAGTCTGACATTGCCAATAAGTTCTGTGTTTTGATTGGCCTCATCGGTTACAGCAGAATTGGCATTGAGTTGTGCTATGACTCGCCCTTCACTAAATACTTTTATGTTGGGCTGGTTGGCTTTGACAATAACTTTATATTTGTTGTCGTTTTTACTAAACAAAGGTGATGAATCGTCAAAACTATCATCCTCGTCGACTGCGCCGATGGGTTTTAGCTGGGTAAAGTATTCTGCGCGTCCGCTAGTAAATTGATGGCTGATATTGCCGTCACTATCAAAGTGTTTTATCAATAAGTCTGTGCCAATCCGGTCGGCCGTATCAATGCCATTATTGTTGAAGGCCGAGTCATTAGCGTTGGGTTGAAATATTTGTGGTGGCGCTATGCCTAAGTTGACCATATACGCAATAACAACGAGCAGGCTTAGGGCGCCTGTGATGGCACTAATATTCTTTGGTAGTCGTCTGCGTTCTTTGTTCATTGTTTGTGTGCTGTTCAAGGGCGCGGATTATAAGTAGCGGGCAATGACATCGTCATAGTAGCCGTTGGCAGTTAATAAAATATCGGCCACCTCTCTTACTGCGCCACTACCGCCGCTATTGCTACAGACCCAGTCTGCGTGTTGTTTGATGGCGGGATAGGCGTTGGCGACGGTGATGCCAAACCGGCAAAATCTTATTGCTGCGAGGTCAGGTAAGTCATCGCCCACATAGGCGGTCTGTTCTTTTGAGAGGTTGAGCTGGGCCAGTAGTTCCATGAGCGCAGTGAGTTTATCTTCGCGACCCTGTACAACATGTTTGATGCTTAGTTCGGTTGCGCGCTGCTCAACAATCGCCGAGCTTCTGCCGGTGATGATGGCGCATTCGATCCCGCAATCGCGCAGTAGCTTGATGCCTAGTCCATCGAGTATAGAAAAACTTTTGAGGGATTCACCCTGCTGCCCAAAGTACAATTTCCCATCAGTCATAACACCGTCGACATCTAGCGCGAGCAGCTTAATGCCGCGTGCTTTGGCTAGTGTGTTTGCATCGGCCTCTTTTTGCTTCATGTCTTATTTGCTCAAGTGGTTATGGTGTCAATTGAGAAGAACGAGTTGCGCAGCGTTTAATCTATTGATTAAGCGATGCCCGCACGTATCAATGCATGCAGATGCACCACCGCGCAAGGTTGATCGTTTTCATCAACGACAACCAAGCAGCTGATTCGATTGTCTTGCATTATTTTCAAAGCCTCGGCGGCCAGCTTGTTGGGGGTGACCGTTTTGCTGCCGATGGTCATCACACCTTTGATTTGTGTGGCATGGATGTCGTGGCGTTGATCGATGGTACGGCGCAAGTCGCCATCGGTGAACAGCCCGCATAGTTTGCCATTGTCGACTACAGTGGTCATACCTACGCCTTTATTGGATATTTCATAAAGCGCATCGCTCAGCAGCGTGTTGGGTCCAACCTGCGGGAAGTCTGTTTGCATCACATCGGCGACTTTAAGCAGCAGGCGTTTGCCCAGCGCTCCGCCGGGATGAGAAAAAGCAAAATCTTCAGCGGTAAAGCCTCGTGCTTCTAACAGCGCGACGGCTAGTGCATCGCCCATGACTAAGGTTGCCGTGGTGCTGGAGGTCGGTGCGAGGCCTAGCGGGCAAGCTTCTTGGGCAACACTCACATCGAGGTTGGCGTCCGCGGCTTTGGCTAATCGCGACAATGGATTGCCCGTAATCGCTATCAGCGGCGCCCCCATGCGCTTGATTAGCGGTAGCAGCGAAATAATTTCTTCGGTTGAGCCTGAGCCCGAGATGGCAATGACTGCATCGTTGTTTGTAAGCATGCCCAAGTCGCCATGACTGGCTTCGCCTGCGTGCATGAAAAATGCTGGACTGCCGGTGCTGGCTAAGGTGGAGGCAATTTTGTTGGCAATGTGGCCTGATTTGCCCACGCCAGTGACTACGATTCTGCCGCGGCTTTGCAGTAGGATTTCGCAAGCACGCGAAAATGTCCCGTCGATGCGTTTTTCAAGTGCGGTTATTGACTCAGATTCGATACTGATGGTTCTGAGTGCCGATTCAATAAAACTACTCATGTCGCTTCTATTACTAGGTGGATGAGGACCGAAGTTAACTGGGTCATTGATGCCGCGCCAGCTAATAGCGCTATTGACGCTTGAAACGGGCCCAGCATGGTGACATGCGATCAGGTTAACGTTGTTAGCACCCAATCAGCCCACATTGTAATTGCAAGGGCGCTAATGCGCTCGTGATTAGTTGGCAGTGCGGCTTTGCTGGGCATGAATGGCGGGTGCCAAATTAGGAGTCCGGGCGGCCATTAGGTCAGCGACGGGATGGTTTAGACGCTGCTAGCGTCAAATACTGGCTGTTGCTCGCTTTTGTTTGTTGCTGCGGCGGCTAGTGATTTTGAGCCACGATAACGGCATAGTAGCCAATATAAATAAGCAGGAATACGATGCCCGACGGCTTGCCAATAAAGCCCGAGTAGCCACGACTTTCGCGGGTTTTAAATATAATAATGCCTATTAAAAGGGCCGTCATCGCTACCATCGTTACGGTGTCGCGGCCAAATACCTGTAGGTCAAGTGATGTGGGCATTAGGAGCCCAGGTAGAGCCATTACAATAAGAATGTTGAGGATATTTGAGCCTATGATGTTGCCAATAGCCATTTCATGGTGGCCCTTAATGGCGCTAGTAATCGATGCTGCCAGCTCCGGCAAGCTGGTGCCAAGTGCCACGACGGTCAGGCCAATGATCAGCGGGCTGACGTTAAAGAACTCCGCCAGTGAGGAGGCGGCTTCAACAAGAAAGTCGGCGCTGATCAATAGCACCACTAGGCCGCCTAGCAGCCATAAAAACGATTGTTTTAGCGATAAGTCGGGTATCTCCTCATCGTCAACGGGGTAGTTTTCATCGGCACGGGCTTGTTTATGTAATTTTAAGTCGATCATCAAGATCACCGGAAGTGCGAAGGCGCAGCCAATCAAAACAATGCCTTCATAGCGCTCAAGTTGGTGGTCAAATAAAAATAGTGCTGCCAGCACCGTTGCTGCAGCCAGTAGTGGTACTTCGAGCCGATTGAGCCAGCGTGATACGGGCAGCTTGGCAAAGAGAGCCGTAACGCCCAGCACCAGGCCAATGTTGGCAATGTTGGAGCCAATAGCGTTGCCCACGCCCAGCGCAGGTACGCCCTCAAGTGCCGCGCCGGCTGAAACAACAATTTCAGGCGCTGAGGTGCCAAATGCTACGACGGTAAGGCCAATTAAGCCGGGCGTCATGCCTAAATGTTTGGCCAATGAGGCGCTGCCACCCACAAAATAATGTGAGCTCCAAATTAGCCCAGTTAGAGCGAGCAAGAAAACGAGCGATGCAATGAGAGGTGTCATAGTCGATGGGGTAGGTAAACTTTAATGGTTAAGCTCATAGCTATAGGTGAACAGCAGCTGGCTGTGCTTTGTTCAGTTTAGTGGGTTTGGCACAACAACCCTCGTCATTCTAATGGCATGAGGGCGTCTTACATTTATAAAAATGGTACTTATTTTCACGCTTTTTGGTAATTGCTACAAAGCCATCTTTGAGACAACGTGCGAAAATAGCGACGTTGTGTCTTTCCACCCAATTTTAATCAGTTTGGTAGTGGGCGCTCAACAGCCGCGAACATTGGCTGCTAGTTGCTGTCGATATTAGAAGCTTTGTTTGATTTGCTGCCGATTATTGCCCTGTTACTCAGCCTATGCTCGATGCACGAAGGCTCTGAGGGTGCCTGGCAGCTACTGATAACTGATGTGCAAGACTCAGAGGCACGCTTTGCTTTGCGTACTCAAGTGCAAAAGACTATACCGCAGTCAGGTAACAGACTCAAACGTAACGACTGCAAACTGTGTTAATTGGCTTTTGTGCTTACTGGACACCAGGCAGGCTTGGGCAGCGCAATTAACGTTATAGAATAATCAGCGGTTTTTTGCGTGAAAAATCGCAAGGCGATATTTATGAAAGTATTTCAAAAAAGTAAATGGCTGGGCATGGTTGCATTGATAGGGCTGCTAGCGGCGGGTGGCAGTGCAGTCGTTGTGGCGCAAGAGCAGCAAGAGTCACTGGTAAGCGGCATTGAAGCCTCTGTAGATGTAGGCCTTTCGCAAAACCTGATGGCGGCCCATCAATTGGTTCAAAGTACTACGACTGATTTGATTGAATTGATTGAGCAAGCGCAAACCTATGTCGATGATGATCAGCCGCGGTTTTATCAAGCTCTAGGTGAATTGCTAAAACAATATGTCGATTTCGAATCTTTTTCACGCGCAGTTATGGGTAAGTATGCCAGCACTAAGCGGTTTGCAAGTTTATCTGCCGAGGAGCAACAGCAGCTTGAGATGCAGGTTAGTCGATTTAATGGGGTGTTCACCGGCGCACTGATCAATACCTATGGTAAAGGTCTTTTAGTTTTTGAAGGTGAGCGCATAGAGGTTTTATTGCCTTCTATAGAGGATGAGGCCTACGCATTAAAGGGCAAGGCAAGGATTAAGCAATTGATCTTTGGCGATCGGGTTGAGCCCTATGTTATTTACTATTCTTTGCGAAAAAATTCAGATGACGCATGGCGTATTCGAAACATGATTATTGAGTCATCGAACCTTGGCAAAATATACCGCAATCAGTTTGATAATGCCTACAAGGTGTATGATGGTGACATCGACCGCGTTATCGAAAATTGGGTCGTGGGCACCGAAACCGAATAATTCTTTACGGCACCAAATAGCCGCCGCAGTTTTTTATAAACACTAACGTCAGATAGATATCATGGAAAGTAAAATAGAAGATTTAATAAAAGAGCACCTGCAAAGTGATGTTCTTGAAGTGCAAATGGCGGGTAACCATTGCTCGATCACAGTAGTAAGTGCCGAGTTCGAAGGGTTGATGCCTGTAAAACGTCAGCAAAAAATTTATCAGTGTCTTAATGAGTTGATTACTTCGGGTGAAATTCATGCCGTAAATATCAAAGCAATGACGCCACAGCAGTGGCAGGCTACGCTAGCGAGCTAGCTCGCCCATTATTATCAGTGGCGCTTTAAAGATGACGCTTATAGCGTTGCGAAAAAAGCGCTTGGCAATTCGGCCGTCTTGATCGTTCGCTACGATTATTATGCTTAAACGAAGTTAATTTCCATGGAAAAATTATTAATTAGCGGACCTTCTCGTCTAGAAGGTGAGGTGCGTATTTCGGGTTCAAAAAACTCTGCGTTACCCATTCTTGCGGCTAGTTTGCTCAGTGAGGGCACGGTTCGCATAAGTAATCTCCCGCATTTAAATGATGTGACAACAATGATCGATTTGTTGAATTGTTTGGGCGTTGAGTTGTTAATTGACGAAAAGCTTGGCATTGAGATTCATGCGGCAAAAATTGATGAGTTTACTGCGCCTTATGAACTAGTGAAAACCATGCGCGCGTCGATTTTGGTGCTCGGGCCATTGTTGGCTCATTTTGGTCAGGCTAGGGTTTCTTTCCCCGGTGGCTGCGCAATTGGTAGCCGTCCGGTCGATTTGCATTTGCGCGGCCTTGAAGCGCTTGGTGCGACTATCAAAATAGATGGTGGTTACATCGAAGCAAGTTGCGAGAACCGACTGCGTGGCGCGCACATTTTTCTCGATAAAGTGACCGTGGGCGGTACCGAGAATATTTTGATGGCTGCAACGCTCGCCGAGGGTCGTACCATCATCGAAAATGCAGCGCGCGAACCAGAGGTTGTTGATCTGGCTCATTTTCTTGTGGCAATGGGCGCTAAAATCGAGGGCATTGGTAGTGCTACTTTGATTATTGATGGGGTAGAAAAGCTCGGTGATTGTGACTATAAAGTGATGCCTGACCGTATAGAAGCAGGAACGTTTTTAGTGGCCGCGGCGGCTACCCGAGGTCGAGTGAAGGTAAAAGATGTCGACCCATCTTCACTGGAGTCAGTGTTGGCTAAACTCGAGGAGGCGGGTGCTACGCTAGAGGTTGGCTCAGACTGGATATCGCTCGATATGGAGGGCCGTAAGCCTAAAGCCGTAGATATTCATACCGCGCCTTATCCTGCTTTTCCTACCGATATGCAGGCACAGTTTACTGCTATGAATAGCGTCGCAGAGGGCGTAAGTACGGTAGTTGAAACAATTTTTGAAAATCGTTTGATTCAAGTGCATGAAATGAATCGTATGGGTGCTGAAATAAAAATTGAGGGCAATACAGCTTTTATTGTGGGTACGGAAATGCTTACCGGAGCGCCGGTTATGGCTACTGACTTGCGCGCCTCGGCAAGTCTAGTCATTGCGGGTCTGTGTGCGCAGGGCGATACGCTGGTGGATCGTATTTATCATATTGACCGCGGTTATGAGTGTATTGAAGAGAAAATGCAGCTTTTAGGCGCTCGTATTCGTCGTGTGCCAGATTGAATGGCTGGCGCTGTTGTTTAAAGATATTTTGTGGCTTGAGTGATAGGAGAGTTTTTTGATTACCATTGCATTGACCAAGGGTCGAATCATGCAAGAAACATTGCCGCTTTTGCAGGCGGCTGGTATTACGCCGGCTGAAGATATTGCCAGCAGTAGAAAACTCCGTTTTGCTACTAACCAAAAAGATGTGCGCCTACTTGTTTTGCGCGGCGCCGACGTCATCACTTATATCCGGCGTGGTATTGCTGATATTGGTGTGGTTGGTAAAGATATGCTGTTAGAAGATGGCGGCGACGGTTTATATGAACTGGTCGACTTGAAAATTGCCTGTTGTAAATTAATGACAGCCGGTATCGCCGGAACATCTTCAGCCGTTTCGCCCGCGCGGTTGCGCGTGGCAACCAAATACACGAATTTAGCGCGAGTTTGGTACGCTAAAAAAGGTATTCAAATAGATGTTATTAAATTATACGGCGGCATGGAGTTAGCTCCACTGATGGGTTTGGCTGACGAAATTGTTGACATTGTTGATTCAGGCAAGACGCTGCTGGCCAACGGGCTAGAGTCTCGCGAATTTATTGCAGACATCAGCTCTCGACTAGTGAGTAACAAGGCGTCGATGAAGGTTAAGCACGCACAATTGATGCCTATCGTTGACGCATTATCGGGTGCGGTTAAGTAGCTTGGCGTAGTGCGTAGAATGCGTGTCTGACTTGATTGGTTTTTTTATGCCGAGCTTGAGTGCGCCGTGTTTTTTCGCCATGCGAAGGCTGGTAGAGGTAGAAATTCAAATGCTCAAACGGAAAATAGATCAGTATTATGAGTAACAATTCCAATCTAAACGGCGGGCCAGCGATTAATATATTGCGCTTGGATGCCGCTGCCGATGGTTTTTACGAGCAGTTAGACACGCTGGTTGCTTGGTCAGCCGTGTCTGATATCGAACTTGAGTCATCGGTCAAGGCCATTATGCTGGATGTTCGGACGCGCGGTGACGATGCGCTGCTCGATTATACTCGGCAATTTGATGGCTTTAGCTGTAAGACCATCGAAGATCTGCGCATTAGCCAGTCGGCCATGCATGATGCACTTAACAGTATCGATAAAGATCTGCGCTTGGCGCTTGAGTTATCGATGCAAAGAATAGAAGACTTTCACAACAGACAGCTACAGCAATCATGGCGGTACACCGATGCCACCGGGACGATGCTGGGCCAGCAAGTTACAGCGTTAGAGCGCGTTGGAATTTATGTTCCTGGTGGTAAAGCCGCTTACCCATCGAGTGTCTTAATGAATGCAGTGCCAGCTAATGTGGCCGGCGTTGAAGAAGTCATTATGGTATCGCCAGCTCCGGCCGGTGAGTTAAATCAAACTGTTTTGGCTGCAGCCGCTCTGGCTGGGGTAGATCACTTTTTTGCGGTGGGCGGTGCTCAGGCTATTGCCGCGCTGGCTTACGGCACGCAGAGCGTTCCTCGCGTTGACAAAATTGTGGGCCCTGGTAATCGCTATGTGGCAACTGCTAAAAAAATAGTTTTTGGTGAGGTTGGCCTTGATATGGTTGCCGGGCCGTCCGAAATCCTCATTGTCTGTGATGGAAAAACCAACCCTGACTGGATTGCGATGGACATGTTTTCGCAAGCGGAGCACGATGAGCATGCGCAAGCGATTCTTATTTCAACCGAGGCAGGTTTTTTTGCCAAAGTAAGCGCCAGTATTGAAAAACTGTTAGGCGGCATGGAGCGCAGTGAGATTATTGCAGCTTCATTGAATAATCGTGCAGCGTTCATTCAGGTTGCCGATTTGAACGAAGCGTTCCAGGTGGTCAATCGCATCGCTCCTGAGCATCTTGAATTATCGATCGATGATCCAGAGCAATGGTTGAGCTCGGTTCGCCACGCCGGAGCCATATTTTTAGGTCGCCATACGCCAGAGGCATTTGGTGATTACTGCGCTGGGCCAAATCATGTGTTGCCAACGTCCACGACGGCACGCTTTGCTTCTCCGCTGGGGGTTTATGATTTTCAGAAGCGCAGTTCTATTATTCAATGCGACCCGAAATCAGCGTCACAGTTGAGCCCCATCGCCTCGACGCTAGCGCGCAGCGAATCGTTAACCGCGCACGCGCGCTCGGCTGAAATGCGCAGCGGTGATGATGGTTAGTTGAGCTGACACTAGTTTAGCGCTGACGGTGTAGTTATTTTTTTACGTGGCTAAGTTTCAGTCTGGTGAATTTATTTTTTGAGAGAATGTATCAATGAGCAGCTTGTGGAGTCCATTTGTCAATTCGCTGAAGCCTTATGTGCCAGGCCAGCAGAGTGCTACGAGCGGCATTATTAAACTCAACACCAATGAAAACCCTTATCCACCCTCGCCGCGAGTTCAGGACACCTTGCGCCAGTTAGACGCCGATTTTTTACGTTTGTATCCTGACCCTGAGTCTACGGAATTGAGTGCCTGCATTGCCAGCTACCACAACGTTGAGGCGGGGCAGGTGTTTGTTGGTAATGGTTCTGATGAGGTTTTAGCGCATGCGTTCAATGCGTTTTTTCGGCAAGACAAGCCGTTATGCTTTCCTGATATCACCTACAGCTTTTATCCAGTCTATTGTCGCCTATACAATATTGATTTTAAAATGATACCGCTTGATGATAATTTCGTTATCGACTGGACGCGCTATCCTGAAGAAGCGGGCGGTATTATATTTGCCAACCCCAACGCGCCTACCGGTATTTTTCAGTCTGCTGACGACATTGAAAGGGTGCTACAAGCGCACCCCAATACTGTGGTCGTCGTTGATGAGGCTTATATCGATTTTGTAAAGCCCGATGCTACTGGCAGCGATCTTTCGGCGATACCGTTGTTGGCGCATTATCCGAATTTAGTAGTGACGCGCACTGTGTCTAAATCGCGCAGCCTAGCCGGCTTGCGAATTGGTTATGCGTTAGCGTCAGTTGAACTTATCGATGGTTTGAAGCGCGTTAAGAATAGTTTTAACTCGTATCCGGTAGATGCGGTGGCCAGCGCAGTGACGCAGGCTAGTTTTGCTGACGAAGACTACTTTCAGTCTACGTGCCAGCGCGTGGTCGACAATCGTGAGCAGTTGGTCGCAGCGCTTGCGAGTCTTGGCTTTGCGTCGCTTGATTCGTCGGCCAACTTTATTATGGCGCGTCACGCCACACGGCCATCGGCCGAAATATATGCAGCGCTGAAAGCAAGCAATGTGTGGGTGCGTTATTTCAATGCACCCAGGCTAAAGGATTTTATTCGGATTTCGATTGGCTCGGCCGATGAAAACGCTGAGCTATTGAGCTCACTTAAACGTATCTTAGCGGTCGATAATTGAGAGCCACTCCGTAGCGTAGTTGCCGCTTTGGCGACTTCATTATTTTTGTGACTAGTCGGCACCGCATATTAAGCGAGCACTGAGCAGTTGCGGCCCGTAGTCTTTGCGCGATACAGGGCTTTGTCTGCTCGTAAAATGAGTGAGCCGGGGGTTTCCTCTTTATTTAGCACAGCACTGCCAAGGCTTATGGTAAAGCTATGCGACTTATTCTCGCCAAATCCCAATGACTCAACGCGTTTGCGCAGACGTTCAGCCACTGCTTCAGCACCGTTGCTATCAGTATTACCCAGCAAGATTAAAAACTCGTCGCCACCAAACCGAAAAGCAATATCTGAATCGCGCGCAATCGCTCGGATAGCGTCGGCCAAGGCAATTATGACTTGATCGCCCGAGTTGTGGCCATATTGATCGTTAATGTTTTTAAACTGGTCGATATCTATCATCAAGACTGAGAGGGGCTGTTGGTAGCGTCGCGCACTAGCGACCATATTGGGCAGGGTTTTACCTAGGGCATCGCGGTTACCTAAATTGGTGAGGTAGTCGGCCTCAGCAGAGGCTAGCGTTTGCTGAAAGAGCACGGCGTTGTGCAGAGGATAAATAAGCGTGCTGATCGCCGCCTCGAGTACCTCAATATTTAATCCATCGATGCGGTTGCGCGAGTAGCACGTCAGTGTGCCCACCTCATGATCTTTTGTGTTTAGCTGATAGCAAAATGTGTGAATTGCATGTGCACCGACGCAGGTGGGTTTGCCAGCTGTGGGAATTTGTACCACCGTATCGATGATTGACGATGTTGGCCGCGCTTTTTCTACAGCAAATTCGACGCCCGCAATTCCAATGAGGTGCTCAAGTCGGCTAAAAAATATTTGCAGCAGGTTATCGACTTTAAGGCTCGTTTGAAGCTCGGTACACAAATAGAGGCGCAACTCGTTAATAAATTGAGTTTGTTCGGAGGGGAGTTTGCTGCGCGCATGATTGGCAGTCACTACCCCGCGATTGGACTGCTCGGTTTTTGTAGCGTCGCGCTTGCTGTGTACTAGTCGGCTGGTAGGCGTATTGGCTTCTTGCTTAATTTCGCTTGATTTTTCCATGCTGCGCCCGATCAGTAGTGGTGTTTTGGTGGCTGGGTTTTGCTTGTCATGGGGCTTCCTATTTTCCGGATGTTTGATGACCGCTATTGCCAGCAAGAAAAAAGTTCAGACCGGGGATTCGGTTGCGGTAATGCGTTGGTAAACCGTACCCGGAGGGATAATCGCCCGATCTTATTTTAGTAGGAGCGAAAATTGTGCCAGTTTATTGAATAAGGTCTTATCTAATTGATATTTATATATTTTTTATTTTTATTTTTGCTGGTTTTTACCGTGTTTGGCATTTTTTTTTAGCTGGGCAGTGCTTGAGTCAAAAATATGACACGGGTGTGGCGTTGACACCATCGGCATGAATGGATCTGGGGGCCTAGTTAAGCTTTTTTGTGGCGGGGCCGTTAGCTGGATTGTTTAGAGGATTGTTTAGCGGGTTCTTGCGTCGAGTTGCTGCCCATTAATGTGGATGCTTTCATCACCCATTAAAAAGAGGTAGGCACCCATTATCGCCTCAGGTTGTGGCGTGCTGCTGGGGCTTTCGGCGGGGTAGGCTTGTCGGCGCATAGCTGTGCTGGTGCCGCAGGGGTTGAGTGAATTGACGCGAATGGAAGACGTGCTCTCCAGTTCATCGGCCCAGATTTGCATGAGCCCTTCAATGCCAAATTTTGCAACGGCATAGGCTCCCCAGTAGGCGCGACCTTGGCGCCCGACGCTGCTCGAAGTGAAGATGATCGATGCGTTCTCGGCAGCTTTGAGTGAGGGCATTAATGCTTTTGTGAGCAGGAAGTTACTCAATAGATTGACGTTGAGTACATCAGCAAAAGTTTTGCCGTCATACTGCTCCAGAGGCTTGAGTTCGCCTAAAATTCCAGCATTGTGTAGTACGCCGTGTAGGCCGCCTAAGTTATTTTGAAGTTGCAGTGCAATGTCTTCATAGGCCGACTCGTCAGTGGTGGCTAGATCAAACGGGACGATGGCCGGTTGCGGATCGCCATTGGCCTCAATGGCATCGTAAACTTCACTAAGGTGACTCTCAGTTTTGCCCAGTAGGATAACGGTAGCACCATGCTGCGCAAAGCTCAGTGCGGCGGCTCTGCCGATGCCCGCGCCTGCGCCAGTCACTAAAATGTTTTTTCCTTTAAGGAGGTCTGGGGTTGCTTGGTATGTAGAAAGATCGTCGGGTTGCGGCATGTCAGTGGCTCAAAGAGATTCGGTGATGCAATAGAAAGGCTCAAAGTTAGAAAGGATAAACAATTCAAGTAGTGTTTACCAATGCTGGCGCGAAGCTGGACTTATTTAATGAGGTGCAAAATTCTTTCACACAACTCGCCGGGAGTTTGTACCACGTAATCAGCAAGCCATAAGTTGGCGTCATCATCGGGAGCAAGATAGCCATAGCTCACTGCTATTGTACTCATGCTAGCAGCGTTGCCGGCTTCTATATCGCGCAGATGGTCACCAACATAAATGCAGCGAGATGCCTCAATGCCGAGCTCTTTGGCAGCCAGTACAAGCCCCTCTGGGGCGGGTTTGGGTTGTTTGACATGGTCGGGGCAAATTAACGTGGCGCAGTGTTCTCTTATGCCTAACGTTTCCATCAAGCTGTGTGCAAAGAACACCGGTTTGTTAGTGACCACGCCCCATGCAATACCGCGTTCTTCGAGCGTCTGTAAAAGATTTAATAGTCCGTCGTACGGTGCGGATGCAGCGCCTAGGTGTTGCTGATAACTATCAAGCAATGCCTGTCGATAGTTATCAAAGTCGGCGTGATGCTCGTCGGCGTCAAAGGCAAGCTTGGCTACGGCTATGGCACCATTGGTGACTTGCGCGGCAATGATTGCTGCGGGCAGGGGCGCCTTGCCTAGCTGTTGGCGTAGCTTATTGGCGGCCAGCACAAAGTCTGGCGCGGTGTCGACTAGGGTTCCATCGAGATCAAAAAGAACAGCTTGCATAAAGGCCTTGCTTTCCATAGGTGGTTGTTGAGTGCCGCGTGTGCGCTTGAACTGAATGCTGGTGGCGTTTAATCGTTGGTTTTAACGGCGTGCAGCAAGTAGTTTACGCTCAGATCGTGAGGATCCAGGCGGTATCGTTTGGTGAGCGGATTGTAAGCCATGCCAGTGCTATGGCTAAGGTCCAGGTTGCATTGTCTCATCCAGCGATGCAATTCCGAGGGTTTTAAAAATTTAGCATACTCATGGGTGCCTTTTGGCAGCAACTGTAATGCGTATTCGGCGCCGATGATGGCAAACAAATAAGCTTTTGGGTTTCGATTGATGGTGGCAAAGTAGAGGTGCCCGCCGGGTTTGCAAAGTTTTGCGCAGGCTGCAATGACGCTGCCAGGTTCGGGTACGTGCTCAAGCATCTCTAGACAGGTAACAATGTCGTATTGGCCGGGGCGAGCTTTGGCAATGGCCTCGGCAGTATCTTGTTTATATTCCACAGTAACGCCATTATCTGAGGCATGCTGGCGCGCAATATTGAGCGGCAGTTCACCCATGTCAATGCCTGTGACCTCCGCGCCCATTGAGGCTAAGGCTTCGCTCAAAATGCCGCCGCCACAACCAATATCGATGACCGATTGGCCGGCGACTGGCGAATGTTGGTTGATGAAGTTGACGCGCAACGGGTTGATTTCATGCAGTGGTTTAAATTCACTTTCGGTGTCCCACCATCGTGCAGCTAAGGCTTCAAATTTGGCTATTTCATCGAGGTCTACATTAGCGGTTTGCGCTTCGGTATCGTGCTCAATTGTTTTTTGTTCGCTAGTATTTTTTGTCATGGTTGATACGTTAACTATGGTGATGGTTTTGGGGTTAAATGGCGGTTTGTGATGCGGCTTGGTTAGCGTTTAGCTAATTTGTCGCGCCATGCTTTTGTGTTTGCAAGTAGCTCGGCGAGATCTATGTTCAACAGCTCTCTGGATCGAACGACGGCCTCGCCGTCAATCCATACATGATTCACGGCGCTGCCAGCTTGCGTGTAAATCAGCTGCGATATTGGATTGTGCACAGGCTGCATGCCAGGCTGGCGTGTATCAATGGCTATGATGTCGGCTTGCTTGCCTATGCTGAGGCTGCCAATTTGCTCACCCAGACCGAGTGCGTTGGCGCCGCCTTGGGTCGCTAGATGCAGGCTCTGCGTGGCGTTGAGTGCGGTGGCATCGCTGCTGTGGAGCTTGGCCTGCAGTGCCGCTAGTCTCGCGCTGTCGAATAGGTCGAGTGTGTTGTTACTGGCGGCACCATCGGTGCCTAGACCCACATGTAGCCCAGCAGCCAATAACTGTTTTATCGCGCTATAGCCGCTGGCGAGTTTGGCATTAGAGGCGGGGCAGTGGACAGCGCTGGTATTCGATTGCGCCAGTAGTTCGATATCGCGCTCGTTAAATTGTGTTAGATGCACAGCTTGTGTGCGCGGGCCTAGTACACCGAGGCGATGCAGGCGCTCGATGGGGCTGGCGCCATGGTCGCGGACAGAGTCGGCCACCTCGGCTGCGCTTTCTTGCAGATGGATCTGGATGTGAGTGTCGATTTCTTCGGCGAGCACGGCTACGCGTTCAAAGCTGGCATCACTGACGGTGTAGGGTGCGTGCGGTCCAAAGCCTACGCTGACCAGTTTGCTGTGGCGGTAGTTGTCAAAAAGATCGAGGCCTTTGGCGAAATATTCCTCCGTGTCGCTGGCCCAATTGGAGGAAAATTCAATAATCGGAAAGTTGATTTGTGCGCGAACGCCATGCGATTCGGCAACTTCGGCGCTGGCCTCAGGAAAAAAATACATATCTGAGAAGGTTGTGGTGCCTGCAAGCAGCATTTCCGCAACGGCCAAGGTCGTGCCGTCGCGCACAAATGACTCATTCAGCCATTGGCTCTCAGCTGGCCAGATGTGCTGCTCAAGCCAAGGCATCAAGGCGTAGTCATCGGCAAACCCGCGCAGCAAACTCATCGCGGCATGGCCGTGGCAGTTGACCAGGCCTGGGAGCATGATGTGGTCGGCAAAAAACTCGACATCGATATCTGGGTCGGCTTGCTGGGCTTGTGCAACCAGTTCGGTATAGGGAGCAATCTGGGCAATCTTCCCATCGACAATGAGCAGGCCATGGTCGCGATGAATCGTTGCTGTTTCGGCGCGTAATAGCGAGCCGTGAGTGTCGCCATCTATGGGTATTACCCAGCTAGCGCCAATGATGCGGTTGTTTTTTGCTTCGGTGGATGATGTCAAAGTTATTCTGCCTGAGTGGGCGTGCAATATTTAGCCGTCGTTGCGTGGCTGGCCGTTTCGGGCGAGGATTATACGCCATGCTGCCACTGAGATGCTCGCCCTAGCAGCGAGCAAAGTGGGTGAATAGGAGCCGCTGTTGTCTTAGCTGTTTTGCCCGCTGAATGTCTTTTCTGCGCGATGATAAAGTGCATACGCTGGGTGGGGCAGTTAGGCTCTTGGGCTGTGTATTGATTCAGTCGGTTGGAGCGCCGCAATGCGGGGCTTAAAGGGTTCTGAAATCGGGCTGAAATTTAGTGCCAAAGTACCCTGTTTGGCATTTTCATAGCGGCCTTTTTATGGGGTCTTTATGGTATCATTCTGGGCGCTGCTAAGGCCCGTTTTTGAGGCTCCGCGCTGGGTTCGATGTGCTATTTATCTCGGTGCCTTTTGCGGTCACCTGTGGCTCCAGCGAACTGCAAATTTAAGCCTTTTGTGATCGATTGTTAAGAGGCTGGGGCGTTGAGTTATATCAGTGGGCAGCGGTATTGAAGTCGAGGTTTAGTGGGTGGTCGCCAGTCAGGCTGTCGCTGAGTTCTCGCTAGGCTAGTTGTTAGTATTCGAGTTGCTCCAATAACAAAATGAAGTGCCGTGCTGTTAAGCGGATCCGTGTATTTTATGACCGAGGATAAAACATGGCTGAGATAGCCAAAGAGATTTTACCGATCAATATTGAGGAAGAGCTTAAAAAGTCTTACCTCGATTACGCTATGAGCGTAATAGTGGGGCGTGCACTGCCCGACGTTCGCGACGGTTTGAAGCCAGTACATCGACGTGTTTTGCATGCGATGAACGAGTTGGGTAACGACTGGAATAAAGCTTATAAGAAGTCTGCGCGCGTTGTGGGCGATGTGATTGGTAAGTATCACCCGCATGGTGATTCAGCAGTCTATGACACGATCGTTCGTATGGCGCAGCCTTTCTCGCTGCGTTATATGTTGGTTGATGGTCAGGGTAACTTCGGTTCAATTGACGGTGATTCTCCGGCAGCTATGCGTTATACAGAAATTCGCATGTCAAAGATCGCCCACGAATTGTTATCTGATCTAGACAAAGAAACCGTTGACTATGTGCCCAACTATGACGGCACTGAGTTTATTCCCGAAGTTATGCCTACACGAGTGCCCAACTTATTAGTTAATGGCTCTTCGGGTATCGCGGTGGGCATGGCAACTAATATGCCTCCTCATAATCTCAACGAGACCGTCAGGGCAACCCTCGCTCTGATTGAAAATCCCGAGTTGACGGTTGATGAATTGATGGAGTTTTTGCCGGGGCCTGATTTTCCTACGGCGGGCATTATTAATGGCCGTGCGGGTATTGTGCAGGGCTATCGCACCGGCCGTGGCAGGATTTATGTCCGCGCGCGAGCGGTGGTTGAAATTGATGAGAAAACCAAGCGCGAGACGATTATTGTTAGCGAGTTACCTTACCAGGTCAATAAGGCTCGCTTGATAGAAAAAATTGCCGAACTTGTCAAAGAGAAGAAAATCGAAGGTATATCTGAGCTGCGTGATGAGTCAGATAAAGATGGCTTGCGCGTCGTCATTGAGATGCGTCGTGGCGAGTTAGGTGAGGTGGTGCTAAACAATCTTTATGCTCAAACTCAGCTGGAAACGGTTTTCGGTATCAATATGGTGGCGTTGGTCGATGGTCAGCCAAAACTGCTTAATTTAAAAAAATTAATAGAGTGCTTTATTCAGCATCGCCGCGAAGTCGTTACGCGGCGCACGGTGTATTTGCTGCGCAAGGCTCGTGAGCGCGGACATATTCTGGAAGGCTGGGCCATTGCATTAGCTAACATCGATCCTGTTATCGCGCTTATTAAAGCATCGCCGACCTCCGCAGAGGCGCGCGAAAAATTAATCAATGCGTCGTGGGAATTGGGCAGTGTAGCTGAAATGTTAGAAAGAGCTGGCGCCACTGCAAGTCGCCCTGACGAGCTTTCTGATCAATACGGCGTGGTTGATGGCCGGTATCATTTGTCGCCTACCCAAGCGCAGGCTATTTTAGAATTGCGACTCCATCGCCTCACGGGTATGGAGCACGGTAAGCTGCTCGAAGAGTACCGTGAGCGGCTAGAGCAGATTGGAGAGTATCTTGAAATACTGGGAGACTCTTCTCGGTTAATGCAAATTATTCGCGAAGAATTGCACGACCTGGTCACTAATTTTGGCGATGAGCGCCGCACCGAGATAACCGCTAGCAAGCGCGATCTGACGGTTGAAGACCTCATTCCTGAAGAAGATCGAGTAGTGACGATATCGCATGGTGGTTATGCTAAGTCACAGCCACTCGATGATTATCGAGCGCAGCGTCGCGGTGGTACGGGCCGCTCTGCAACGGCGGTAAAAGATGAAGATTTTGTTGAGCATTTGTTAATTGCTAATACGCACGACACTATTTTGCTGTTTTCTAATGTGGGTAAAGTTTATTGGATGAAAGTCTTCCATATACCCATTGCTGGTCGCGGTTCGCGTGGTCGCCCAGTCGTTAATATGCTGCCACTCGATCAGGGTGAGCGCATTACGTCGATTTTACCGGTGGCTGAATACCTCGAAGACCATTATATTTTTATGGCAACAGCAAGTGGCATTGTTAAAAAGACTGCGTTGACTGACTTTTCTCGTCAGCGCAGCGTAGGTTTGCGCGCAATTGAGTTAGATGAAGACGATGTCTTGATTGGTACGGCAATCACCGATGGCGCCTCTGATGTGTTGTTGGTCAGTAGTGAAGGAAAGACTGTTCGATTTAAAGAAACGGCAGTTCGCGCTATGGGTCGAACTGCGCGCGGTGTGCGTGGCATCAAGATGGGCGAGGATCAGCATCTAATAGCGCTGATGATTCCTCGTGTCGACGGGCGAGTGCTAACCGTGAGTGAACATGGCTACGGTAAACGTACCCATGTTGATGAATTTCCGGTTAAGGGTCGCGGTACGCAAGGTGTTATTGGTATGCAGACGTCGGAGCGTAATGGCAGGTTGGTAGGTGCTATACAGGTTGATGCGGGCAATGAAATGATGCTTATCAGCGATCAGGGTACCTTAGTACGCTGTCGTACCGATGAGGTTTCAGAGTTGGGTCGCAATACGCAGGGTGTGAGAGTTATCCGTCTTAAAGAGGGTGAGTCACTTGTGAGCGTGGCGCGTATAGAAGACACCGACAATGAAGATGCCGATGAGCCGGCTGCCGAAGAGGGCGGTTCGGAATCATAGGTCGACTTGTAGGGCTTATAGGGTTTTCGGTCGATTGGATGACCAAAATAGTGTTCCATTTTTTAAGAGTTGATGTTGTATGAATCGCAAATTTAATTTTTGTGCAGGTCCTGCTGCACTGCCCGAAGCTGTTCTGGCTCGGGCACAAAGTGAACTGTTAGATTGGCACGGTGAAGGTTTATCGGTCATGGAGATGAGCCATCGCAGCGAAGAGTTTGTGTCGATTGCTGAAGAAGCAGAGAAAAACTTTCGTGAGTTAATGGGCATTTCTGATGATTATGCCGTTTTGTTTTTGCAAGGCGGTGCTACACAGCAGTTTTCTGCGGTGCCGCTTAATTTGTTAGCGGGTAAAAACTCGGCTAATTATGTTAATACCGGGCAGTGGTCAAAAAAGGCTATTCAGGAGGCTGGGAAATATTGCAATGTTAATGTGGTGGCTAGTAGCGAAGAGCAGAATTTCTCATGTATTCCGGCTTTTGACAGTTGGGCGATCGATGAGCAGGCTGCTTATTTGCATTACACGCCTAATGAGACGATTGGCGGAGTAGAATTTTTTTGGGAGCCTGACGTTAGCATGCCTGTGGTCGCAGATATGTCGTCAACTATTTTGTCGCGTCCAATCGATATTGAAAAGTTCGATTTAATCTACGCCGGTGCGCAAAAAAATATTGGGCCATCGGGCCTTACGCTAGTCATCGTGCGCAAGTCATTGTTAGGCCAGGCTAGCAAAATGACGCCGTCGATGCTTGATTATCAGGTTCAGGCAAAAGCTGGTTCTATGTCTAACACGCCGCCGGCTTATGCTTGGTATATGGCCGGTTTAGTATTTGAGTGGATTAAAGAGCAGGGCGGTTTGTCGGCTATGGAAGCGCTAAACAAGCGCAAAGCTGAAAAGCTCTATGGCTTTGTCGATGGCCATAGCTTTTATGCTAACCCCGTTGAGATAGCTAGCCGCTCGCGTATGAACGTACCGTTCACATTGGCCGATAGCAGCCTCGATAAGGCGTTTTTACAAGGGGCTGATGGCATTGGCTTGCTCAACCTGAAAGGTCATCGTTCGGTGGGTGGTATGCGTGCTTCTATTTACAACGCCGTGCCCGAAGCAGCAGTTGATGCATTGATTGCCTATATGGACGAGTTCGCCTCAGAGCATGCTTAAATAGGTTGGTACTTTTATTCACTCCCTGCAGCGTTTTGAAGCAGGCACAGCATATTGATATAAGGCCATGAGTAACGACGATTTAGCCAAATTACGTGATGAAATTGATCGTATCGACAGCGAGATGCAGCGCTTGCTTAATCGTCGTGCGAGCTGTGCTCAAGAGGTTGCTCAGGTGAAAATGCGCGAGGCCGTGCTCGGCGCTGCTGAACCGGTTTTTTATCGTCCGGAGCGCGAGGCTCAGGTACTACGCAAAGTGATGGAGCGCAACGAGGGTCCGCTTGATGCTAAAGCAGTGGCGCATATTTTTCGCGAGATCATGTCTGCCTGTCTAGCGCTCGAAAAACCCCTTGAGGTGGCTTACTTAGGCCCGCAAGGTACCTTCACTGAGGCAGCTGCACTCAAACACTTCGGTCATTCGGCGCATACGCGGCCGATGAATAACATCAGCGAAATTTTCTCTGCGGTGCAGCGTAAAGTGTGCCGCTATGGTGTGCTGCCTATCGAAAACTCTACTGAAGGTATGGTGACTCATACACTCGATAATTTCATCAACTCGTCATTAAAGATTTGTGGTGAGCTGGAGTTGCCAATTGCCTTGCACCTTTTAGTCAACGGCGGCGCTGACTCGGCCAAGCTAAAAAAGATTTGTGCCCATCAGCAAGCCTTGGCTCAATCGCGTGATTGGCTACAGCAAAACTTCCCTCAAGTAGAAATTTCAGCCGTTAGTTCCAATGGTGAAGCGGCGCGCATGGCGGCAGATGACCCAGGTATTGCTGCCGTGGCGGGTGAACTGGCTGCTGAGCGTTATGGACTTGTGCATTTGGCATCGAATATTCAAGATTATGCCGACAACACTACTCGCTTTTTAGTTATTGCTCACGAAGAAATCCCCGCCAGTGGGCATGATAAAACGTCTTTAGTAGTCTCTACCCGCAACGAGCCCGGTGCGCTGTTTAAGTTATTAGAGCCACTCGATAAAGAAGGCATCAGCTTAACGCGCATTGAAACGCGCCCCTCGCGTACTGAAAATTGGGCTTATGTGTTTTTTATGGAATTTCACGGGCATCATCAAGATCCCAGCGTGCAACGCATAATAGAGCAATTTAAGCAGCAGGCCTTGATGGTTAAGGTGCTTGGCTCGTATCCTGTTGCAGTTATTTGAATAAAACCTTGCAGCAGTACGCTGGCTTTTGTCGCGCATTAAAGTGATCGTATCTAACGATTATCTTGTGGTGATGAGGAATTTTTTATGGTGACCGATTGGATAAAAGTAGCCCGCCGCACGGTGCAGGCCATGCAGCCTTATCAGGCGGGCAAGCCGCTCGAAGAAGCGCAGCGTGAGTTGGGTCTTACTTATTTAGTTAAGTTGGCCAGTAACGAAAATCCTCACGGGCCTTCGCCGCGGGTGCTTAATGCAATGACGGAGTCTTTAAGCGATTGCAACCGTTACCCCGATGCCAATGGGTATTACTTAAAGTCTGCGTTGGCTTCAAAGTTTGCTGTTGATGTTGAGGCGATTACGCTGGGCAATGGCTCGAATGACATCCTCGAATTAGTAGCCAGTGCTTTTCTCGATCATAACGCTAGCGCCGTTTACTCTCAGTATGCCTTTGTTGTTTATGCATTGGCCGTGGCTCGCAGTGGAGCCGCGGCGTTAGTGGCGCCAGCGAGCAACTACGGGCATGATCTTAATGCGATGCTAGCCTTAGTGCAGCCCAATACGAAGGTTGTGTATTTGGCCAATCCTAATAATCCAACGGGTACTTATTTTTCGCATAATTCGTTAGCGGTCTTTTTGCGGGCGCTACGCTCGGATATTGTCGTGGTGCTTGATGAGGCTTATTACGAATATGCGCAGGCGGCTGATTACCCCGATGGCCAGCTTTTGCAGCGCAGCCACCCCAATCTCATACTGACCCGCACGTTTTCTAAAGCCTACGGTTTGAGTGGTTTGCGTGTTGGGTACTCGCTATCCCACCCAGCAATAGCGGATGTGCTGAATCGAGTTCGTCAACCATTTAATGTCACATCTCCTTCGCTGCTAGGCGCGCAAGTGGCACTCGATGATGATCAGCACTTACAACAGGGGCTGGACACTAACCGAGCCGGTATGGAGCAAATAACCACTGGCCTAGATACCTTGGGGTTGGAAGCTATTCCCTCGGCAGCTAATTTCGTGACCTTTGCTCCGGGTATCGATGCTGCTCGTGTCAATCAAGCGCTACTAGAGCGCGGTGTGATTTTGCGTCCACTTGCGAATTATCACATGCCGAAGCATTTGCGCGTGAGTATCGGGCTTGAGCATGAAAATCAGAAATTTTTAAACGAGTTACCAGCTGTCTTGAGCGCTCTAAAATAATAAGGGTGTGAAGATGGGTCAGTTTATCAAAGTACATAAGAGCATTCTGTGAGCAAAGTAATATTTGAAAAATTGCTAATTTTGGGGGTCGGTCTGATTGGCGGATCATTAGCAATGGCTGCGAAGCAAGCTGGCGCGGTTGGCGAAGTACGTGGTTGGGGGCGGCGGCAGAGTAGTCTGGATGAAGCGCTGGCACTGGGCGTTATCGAGCAAGCCGAAACGGATTTAGAGCGGGCCTTAGAGGGCGTTGATTGTGTGGTCATCGCAACACCAACCCAGTTTGCCGCACAGCTGATGGTCGATGTAGTGCAGCGGGTTCCCGCTTCAGTTGTGGTTACCGATGTGGCAAGTGTTAAAGGTAATATCGCCGCAGCGTTGACCAAGCAATTTGGCCAAGTGCCAGCTAACGTGGTTCTGGGGCATCCTATTGCGGGCTCAGAACAAAGCGGTGTTGCTGCGGCCAGTGCAGATTTGTTTGTTGGTCAGCGCGTGATTTTGGCAGCGCAAGAGCAAACTGCGCCCGCTGCTTTGCAGGCGATTGAGTCATTATGGCGCGCCACAGGAGCCGATTTGCATGCGATGAGCGCCGAGTTTCATGATCAGGTGCTGGGTATGACAAGCCACTTGCCTCATTTACTGGCTTATGCATTGGTTGCCTATTTGAGTGATCAGCCGAGTTCGAGCGATATTTTTGCCTTGACCGGCGGAGGCTTTCGAGATTTTACTCGTATAGCCGGTTCCGATCCTCGCATGTGGCGAGAAATATCGGTGGCTAACGATAAAGCTTTGTTGGAGGCCATTAGCGGCTTTGAAAAGCAGTTAGCAGAGCTTAAGAAAAACATAACCGATAGTAATGGCCCAGCTCTTGAGGCTTTATTCGCTCAGGCGAAAGCAGCGCGAGATCAACACATGGGCTAGTTGGCGCAGGTCAACAATTTTTAAAGGCAAGAAAAAATACAAAATATGAGGAAGTGACAAGTCCTCTGATCTATCAAAACGGAGTCGTTGGATTTACTGTGAGATTACTAGCAATTGCAAGGCAGCGTGATGCTGCAATACAAGAAACATCAATTGATTCAGTGGCGGGGTTGGCGGGTAGTGTTCGTGTGCCTGGCGATAAATCGATTTCTCACCGGTCCATTATGTTGGGTGCCATCGCTGAGGGCGATACGCATATTTCTGGCTTTTTGGAAGGAGCGGATGCACTGGCTACCCTCGCTGCATTTGAGGCGATGGGGGTACCTATCGATCAGCTAGGCGACGGTAAGCTGATTGTCAAAGGCCGAGGTTTGCATGGTTTACAGGCGCCCGTTGAGTCGTTATATGTTGGCAATTCAGGCACTTCGATGCGGCTGTTAGCGGGCTTATTAGCGGGCCAGTCTTTTAGTTCTACCCTTACAGGCGATGTGTCATTAACCGGGCGGCCGATGAACCGCGTAGCGTTACCGCTGCGTGAAATGGGCGCAGAAATCGTTACCGCCCCAGAGGGTCGTCCACCGCTAGCGATTGCTGGCAAGGCTGCGTTGCATGGTATTGACTATGTGCTGCCAATAGCCAGCGCTCAGGTTAAGTCGTGTCTTTTGCTCGCCGGTTTGTATGCTTCTGGACGCACCACCGTTACTGAACCTGCGCCGACTCGCGATCACACCGAGCGAATGTTGCAAGGCTTTGGTTATGTTGTTGAACGCAATGGGCCGACGGCAAGCGTGCTAGGCGGGGGTAAACTTACTGCAACAGCTATTGATATTCCGGCTGATATTTCCTCAGCGGCCTTCTTTTTAGTGGCGGGATCGATTACCCCAAATTCTGAAATAACTTTGCAGCATGTTGGCATTAATCCGACGCGTACTGGCGTAATCGATATTCTCAAATTAATGGGCGCTGATATTACATTGACTAAGCTTCGTGATGTAGGCGGCGAGCCGGTCGCCGATCTTGTTGTGCGCAGCGCCCAGTTGCATGGTATTGATATTCCGCCTGCATTGGTGCCACTGGCTATTGATGAGTTTCCGGCCATATTCATCGCCGCTGCTTGTGCCACGGGTCGAACCGTGTTGACCGGTGCGGAAGAATTGCGCGTTAAAGAAAGCGATCGTATACAGGCAATGGTCGATGGGCTTTTGGCGCTTGGAGTCGATGTGCGTGGCACCGACGATGGGGCGATTATTGAGGGCGGTCCAATAGGGGCGGGCCTCGATAATGCCTCAATTAACTGCCATCACGATCACCGTATTGCCATGGCTTTTGCTATTGCAAGTGCGCAGGCGCAGTGTGATATAGAGATTCAGGACTGCGATAATATCGTCACGTCTTTTCCCAATTTCGTGGAGCTAGCGTGTCAGCTTGGCTTGTCGCTTGAGTTGGCATAACGCAGCGCATGTAATACCCACATCACGCACTTTAATCATGGTCGGTGAGCATTCAAGTTGACTACTCTATATAAAAGGAACCGAAGCATTTGATTCCCATTATTACAATCGACGGGCCAGGTGGTGCGGGTAAGGGCACCGTAGCTAAACGCATCGCTTCGCAACTAGGCTGGCACTTGCTCGATAGCGGCATGCTCTATCGATTGCTGGCACTTGCAGCACTGCATCATCATGTGGCTGTGGACGATGAGCCCAGTCTGCGGGTGATGGCCGGAGCACTCGATGTGCATTTTGTTGCCGATGACGACAGTGAGGGTGTGCGAGCCTTTCTAGAAGGTGAGGATGTGACCAACTTGGTACGTTCAGAGGATGTGGGTTTGGTAGCCTCTAAAATTGCCGCGCTGACATCGGTGCGCAAGGCTTTATTGGGTCGCCAGAGAGCCTTTGCCGAGGCGCCCGGGCTGGTCGCAGATGGGCGAGATATGGGCACAATTGTGTTCGTTGATGCCCCTCTCAAGGTCTATTTAACCGCCAGTGTTGACATTCGAGCTAAACGCCGGCAGAAGCAGTTGCTCGGCAAGCAACAAAGTGGTAATCTCGCGCGCCTCGCTGAAGCCATTGCCGCCCGCGACAAGAGCGATATGGAGCGTCCGGTAGCGCCACTAAAGCCTGCCCCCGACGCCTTGTATATTGACAGCACCGAACTGAGTATTGAACAGGTTTGTGCTGAAATTCTTGCCAAGGTAAAAGAACGTGGTTTGGTAGCGGCCTAACTCTTAGAGTTTTGTATGAGTAGGTCGTGGTTTTGACTGGGTCAGATGATTTGACCTAGCCAGTGAGAACTTTCCGTTGTTGGATGGAGTGTTGTTGAATTAAGTGTTTTGAGGCGCTCGCGCTTTTAGCCTTTTCATTAATGACTACACCCAGCTGATGGATTATTGGTTGACGTTGCAATGAGTAACCAGTGTTTGCACCGTCAATATTTATTAACTACTCCGCGTGTGCTGGTGCGTGGACTTACAGTAAGTTTGTTGCCTGTGCTGCGATCTCTCGCATTACCGAAAACACTCGTGTTTTTGGTAATAAAATCTCTGAAACTGTTGGGCCAACCATTTTATGATTGTGGCCGCCGTGCTGTGGCGCCGCTGACGTTTATTGTCAGCTGTGATGAGTCAGCGTTGTTATAAAACAATACCGAGCTTTGCTTAAGGTTTACTTTGAGTACAGTCGATTAAGGGTAGCGTTTTAAAACTTGCAATAGCCAAAGATAGTTTGAGTACACCTACAAGCTTGCGTTAAAACAAAAGGTAACCGTCATGGTTGAATCATTTGCAGATTTATTTGAAGAAAGTTTAAAAACGATTGAAATGCACCCCGGAGCTATTATTACCGGTGTAGTGCTCGACATTGATAATGACTGGGTCACGGTACATGCCGGCCTTAAGTCAGAAGGTGTTATCCCACGAATTGAATTTATCGATGAGCAAGGCGAATTTACCGTTGCCATCGGTGACATGGTACAGGTTGCACTTGAGGCGGTAGAAGACGGCTTTGGTGAAACTAAGTTGTCGCGTGAAAAAGCTCGCCGTATGGAAGCTTGGACTGCGCTAGAAGCAGCGTTCGAAGCCGAAGAAGTTATTACCGGTGTCATCAATGGCAAGGTTAAAGGCGGCTTTACAGTTGACATCAATACTATACGAGCCTTTCTACCAGGTTCACTGGTTGATGTGCGCCCTCTGCGTGACACTTCGCATCTTGAAGGCAAGCCTCTCGAATTTAAAGTTATTAAGCTCGATGCCAAGCGTAACAACATTGTGTTGTCGCGCCGTGCTGTTATGGAGTTGGCTAATAGTGCTGACCGTGAAGAGCTGCTTAAAAATCTTGAAGAAGGCCAAGAAGTTAAAGGTATCGTTAAAAATCTTACCGATTACGGCGCATTTGTTGATCTTGGCGGCGTGGATGGTCTATTGCACATCACCGACATGGCGTGGAAGCGCATCAAGCACCCAAGCGAGATTGTCGCTGTAGGTGATGAGATTGACGTTAAGATCCTCAAATTTGATCGCGAGAAAAATCGTGTATCGCTGGGCTTGAAGCAACTGGGTGCAGATCCATGGGCCGACATTAAAGGTCGCTACCCTGAAAAGACCATCATTAAAGGGGTTATTACTAACCTTACTGATTACGGTTGTTTTGCAGAGCTTGAAAGTGGCGTTGAAGGTTTGGTGCACGTATCTGAAATGGATTGGACTAACAAAAATGTTCATCCATCAAAAATTGTTAACCTTGGCGATGAAGTCGATGTAATGGTTCTTGATATTGATGAAGAGCGTCGTCGTATTTCATTAGGCATTAAGCAATGTACTCAAAATCCGTGGGATGCATTTGGTTCGGAGCATGCTAAAGGCGAGAAAATCAAAGGCACCATCAAATCGATTACCGATTTTGGTATCTTTATTGGCCTGAATGGCAATATCGATGGTTTAGTGCATCTCTCTGATATTTCTTGGAGCGAGCCTGGCGAAGAGGCAGTACGTGCTTACAACAAAGGCGACGAGATCGAAACAGTTATCTTATCGATTGACTCGGAACGTGAGCGCATTTCACTGGGTATTAAGCAGCTCGAAGAAGATCCGTTCTCAGATTTCGTAGCTGAAAATGACAAAGGCAAGATCGTCAATGGTACGGTCAAGTCAATGGATGCCAAAGCGGCGATCATTGATCTTGGTAACGACATTGAAGGAACTTTGAAAGCCTCGGAAATTTCGCGTGAAAAAGTTGAAGACGTGCGAAATGTTCTTAAAGAGGGTGAAGAGGTTGAAGTTAAGGTGATTAGCGTCGATAGAAAAAATCGCGTAATTGCTTTGTCGATCAAGGCCAAAGACGTACAAGATGAGAAAGATGCGGTGCGCCAGCACCGAGAGCAAGATACTGCAACTGAAGCGGTTACCACTATCGGTGGGCTCATCAAAGCCAAGCTAGACGACAAGTAGTCGTCGGTCTAAACCAGCTGCGGGCGCCATTCGGGCAGCTCGCAGCTGGTTTTTTTTTAGTCATTTTTGATCTTCCTTTGTAAATCAGTCATTTATATGACCTTTTTGCCCCTTTAATAGCCAACTTCTGCCATCTCATCACTGGAACACTGGTTAAGCTTGTCTATAATAAACAGAGAGTTACAAAATCAATCGCGGATTGGTTTATTAAGGCAATGAGGGCGTAGGCGGTGGCTTGCGTTCGAGGTGATGTGATGACGAAATCGGAATTGATTGAACGAATAGCAATGCGGCAGGTACAGCTATCGACTAAAGATGTTGAGCTTGCAGTGAAGTGCGTCATTGACCAAATGGTGGATGGCTTGGCGGCCGGAGAGCGTATCGAAATTCGTGGCTTTGGCAGCTTTAGTTTGCACTATCGTGCGCCTCGGGTAGGGCGTAATCCAAAAACGGGTGAAAAAGTTAATCTGGCCGGTAAGCATGTTCCACATTTTAAGCCGGGTAAAGAGATGCGGGATCGCGTCAATGATAGCCTAACCCGCTTCCAATCCAGTTATTTTTAAATCTACGGCGCTTCAAGCGCCGTTTTTTTTGTCTGTGTAAAATTTCATTTCACTAGCAAGACCCTTTTGGCTCCCGCTCGACTGCTTGCTGGCTCAGCTGAATAGGAAGTACTTTTATCAAAAGCTCTTTTACTGCTTACAGCGCTTAAGAAGCATCGCGTATAATGCACCCTCTGGGACTTGGAGGTTATGATAATGCGATATGTAAAAATGTTGATGCTATTGGCAGCTGTGCTGGTTTTTGCATTTTTTAGCTTGGCCTTCATTACGCACAATAACAGCCCTGCAACGGTGGATCTGTTATTTGTTGAGCCCATTGCACTTCAGCTCTCCAGTTGGCTCATTGGTTTTTTTGTTGCAGGCGCTGGGCTTGGCCTGCTGACATCTACCTTGCTTGTGCTGCGCGAAAAGGCATTGCGCCGACGCATAGAGCGCCGCATGCAGCATACTTCAAAAATCATCTCGGGCTATCATTCCTAACTAATGAACGATTTTGCGCTGCTTGGTCTGTTGATTATAGCCATTGGCATTGGTTTTTTTCTTGGTCTGCGTGCTGCCAAAAAGAATTTGGCGGGCGCAGCTTTTGCTCCGGGCAAGAGTTACTTTCAGGGGCTTAATTACTTGCTTAATGAGCAGCCTGACAAAGCTGTGGAAGAGTTTGTTTCGGCTCTCGATGTGAATACAGATACGCTTGAAACGCACCTCGCATTGGGTAAATTGATGCGTAAACAGGGGCAGGTAGATAGAGCGATTCGTATTCATCAAAACCTGCTGGCTCGGCCCGTGCTTGAGCTCAAAGATCAGCATCAGGTTCACCTCGAATTGGCGCGCGACTTTATGACCGCAGGCTTGCTTGATCGTGCCGAAGTGCTATTGCAGGAGGTGATCGGTGAGTCTACTGATCTGCGCAGCATTGCCCAGCGTTCCTTGCTTGATATTTATCAAGATGAAAGTGAGTGGCAAGATGCAATAAACGTAGCGCAGGCGTTATTACAAAGCCGTTTCATGAAAGCCAATGTAGAGCACAAGCGTAATCTGCAGCGCATGGTTGCGCACTTTTATTGTGAACTGGCTGAAGATTGCATGCATAGTGAAAACTTGATTGGGGCTAGGCAGTACCTCGATCGCGCTGTAGCGGCCGACAAAACCGTTTATCGTGTGGCATTGCTCAGCGCAGCCAATGATAACGCTCAAGGGCGGCACAAACAGGTGATTAAGGTTTTATCACGACTTGAGTTGCAAGACCCTGCATGGTTCTGGATGTGTTTGCCGGCGTTGCAAGAGGCGTATGAAAGGCAGGATGCGGAGCGTGGCTTTGAGATTTTTTCACGACATTTGCGCTCACATATTGAAAATCATGATGCGCCGCGCGTGGCAATGTATTTGGTCGATCAGTTTATCGCCCGCAGTGAAGATGAGCCTATTCGGGTGCAGCAGGCCAGTGAAATACTGTCTGTTTTTGTTGCCCAGTATGAGTCGCTGCTCGCCTCAAATAAGTTAGTCGAGCTGCAAATAAATGATGCGAGTAAGCATGTGGAGAGCGATGTGTGTAGGCTTCATTCGCAGGTCAGTGAGCTGTTAAATCAACGTAACCGCTATCGGTGTGGCGACTGTGGTTTTTCCGGGCGGCAGCTGCATTGGCGTTGTCCAAGCTGTAAAACATGGGAATCCATGCGGTCTATCGAAAATCAGTCGACAGCCTAGCGTTGATACATTGTTGAGACTAGAGCTGGCAATTCGGTATTTCTTCTCGCTCACTTATGGTTTGCAAAAAGCCATGTGAACTCTCTAGCTCATCACATTTGAATTTTTTGCCAAGCATTGATCTGTTTTTGCAAGCCGGCAAACGCGCAGAGCTGTGCGTTTGCCGGTTGCTCAATCCCCCGATTCGCTTTGGCTTAGGTTTGCCTTGCTCGCGAACGATGTCGTTGTGAAGCCACCGCCAGACCCGTTAGTGAGCTGGCAAAAAATATTATGCTTGCCGGTAGCGGTATACTACTGACATGGGGCATAAGGTTTTGACCCGCATTGAGCCCACCAAAGGTAGCATTGGCCGCCGTCCAGCTAAAGTCTTCTCGCTCAGATCCTGTGCCGGTCCGTTGTAATGAAATGCCAAGTGCAGCGTTTATGCTTTCTGAAATCCCTATATCCGTGCTAGTAAGTCCCAGCGCAGCGCCGTCTGTTGCAGTGACATCACCTTCATAGCTTAAAAACTCTATAACCTGGCCCAAAGAGTTGATGAGTGCGACTCCGTCCGAGGGACCATTTTGCAAGCCACCGGTAACTACATGCATAAAACCGTAACCGTTACTTTGATCTGAAAACGAGCCGGTTAATGCATTGGTTTTGTAAACACTGCCATTGTTGCCGTTATAAAAGAGCAGTTGCCAATCCTCTAGGCTGGTGCCCGCTTGGGCCACAATTTCAATACCCTCGTCGACATCTATGCCGTCATTGTCATAGTGTATTTCATTAATAAAAACGGTTGAGGCTTGAGATTGAAGGCCTGTTAGGGCCAGTGCGAGTACACTGCCACTGCACAAAAAACGCCTGCATAAGCAGCGCAAATTTTTTGAGATGCCCTGACTTAAATGGGCTGATTGCTGGATGTCGGTGCAGCGAATTTGTGCGCGCCTGATGTTTTTGGTGGGGGGGGATTTGCCGCTGGATTGGGTGTTGAACTGCTTGCTTTGGCACGCTGCGGTGCCAAGATTATCGGCGCTACCCTTGCTGGTGCATGCGCTTGCGGCTTGCTGGGATAAAAATAAAGTTAAGTGGTTTGACATACTATCCTCCTTGATAGATCGAGCGTCTAAACGTTTATGTTTTCATTTTTGGGTTGCTGTCATCATGACTGCAGCGCCACTATACGATTGGAATAAAAAATATACAAGTATTTATTTGTATGCTAGGGTTTAATCCGTGTTTTGGTTTTTTTAATTTTCTATGCAGTATTTGGATGAGATTTTCCGGCAAAAAAAGGAGCGTTTCATGCATTTTTTAGAGTCTAACTAAAACACAAAGCAGCGCTATTTTTGCTTAAATAGCAGTGTTTTTTCGCAAAAAAAGCACACATTCCGGCAGGATGGCCGGTTTAATTAATGACAAGGAGTAAGTTATGAAATTATCCATTCCAACCCTCATCTTGGCTTTAAGTCTATCGTCGTTAGCACAGGCGTCAGACGGCAGAGCCGCCGATTTAATCGATATTAACAAGGCTTCTGCTGAGCAATTAGCCCAAGCGCTCGATGGCATTGGTTTGAGCAAGGCTCGAGCTATTGTTGAGTATCGCCGTGTTAATGGGGCTTTTGGTTCGCTTGAGTCGCTTGAGGCGATTAAAGGTATTGGCGAAAGCACGATCGCCAACAACAAGAATCGCATTCGTATTAGCAAGTAAAAATCGGTAACAGCACAGCTGCTTCGTCCATGGTTTGTTCGCCTGTCGAGCGGGCGGAGCAGTTGCATATTGCCGTTTTCCTAGCGTTAAATCACTGTTAATCTGCTACCTCTATATAATGCGCTTGTAGGGTTTTCTCGGGCATTTTTTTTGCACCAAGTGGTTGGGTGCAAATCGATCAAGGGGTTTTTTATGGCGGTTTATGACGTATTTAATGGTGATGCTGATGGCATCTGTGCGCTAACTCAGTTGCGCAACGCAGAGCCTCTGGAGTCGGAGCTTGTTACCGGTGTTAAACGCGATATTAAGTTGCTAGACAACTTGCTCGACAAGTTGCCCAACAATGTGTCTGGCAAGGTTGCATTGGGCGGCGACGATCAAGTCAATGTACTTGATGTGTCAATGGATAAAAATAAGCCGGCGCTGTTGCGTATTCTGGATAGTGGTGCTCAAGTTTTTTATTGCGATCATCATGTCGCAGGCGATATTCCTAATGCCAGTTCACTCGATGCGCTAATCAATACGTCGCCAGATATTTGCACCAGTTTACTGATCAATGGACGCCTGCAGGGCGCCTATGCGCGCTGGGCTGTCGTGGGTGCATTTGGTGACAACTTGCATCGCAGCGCGAGTGCACTCGCAGGCTCACTCAATCTTTCTGATATTGAGCTCAAGCAGCTTGAAAACTTGGGTATTTATATCAATTACAATGGTTATGGCGCGAGTCTCGATGACCTGCACTTTAAGCCGGCTGAGCTATACACGCGCGTGAGTCAGTATGACGACCCGCTGCGCTTCCTTAACGATGACAGGCAAACTTTTCAAAGTCTTGAGCATGGCTATGAAGAAGATATGTTGCGCGCTGCCAAAGCAGAGCAATTGCGTGATACGACTCATTCGGCCGCCTTTTTACTACCCGATGAAAAATGGGCCCGTCGAGTCAGTGGAGTTTATGGGAATGACCTTGCCAATCAGTCGCCGCACCGAGCTCATGCTGTGCTCACTGAGCGGCCTGACGACACTTATTTGGTGAGTGTACGCGCACCGCTCAACAATAAAACCGCAGCTGATGAACTGTGTATGGAGTTCCCTACAGGGGGAGGGCGCAAGGCTGCAGCGGGTATTAATGCCTTGCCGGCCAATTTATTGGGTCAGTTTTTAGATAGGCTTGATGAAATTTATACCTAGGCTGAAGTACTGTAGTATTGCCGTCGTACTAGCGCTGCTTTAAACATCAATGATTGGTTTGCCAAAATGGAAATAACTGCCTTATTATCGATCGCTGTGGTCCTATTGTGTTTTGCTGGGTTGATGTTTACTCGAGTCGCGCCCGATGTGTTACTTATGGGCGGCGTGGCGATATTATTGGTGTCGGGGATCTTGCAACCAGTAGATGCATTCTCTGGCTTTGCTAATGAAGGCACCATCACAGTGGCACTTCTATTCGTGGTGGCGCGAGGCCTGACCAAAACAGGGGCGGCATCGTGGCTCGCGGGAAGCTTGTTAGGTAAGCCAAGCACCTTGCCACGTGCGCAATTGCGCTTGATGGCGCCCGTTGCCGCGCTCAGCTCGGTGGTGAACAACACGCCAGTAGTGGCGATGATGATTCCTGCTGTGATGGAGTGGGCTAAGCGCACTCGCTTTCCTGTCTCCCACCTACTCATGCCCTTGAGTTATGCGGCCATCATGGGTGGCGCTTGTACGTTAATTGGCACTAGCACCAATCTTATCGTCGATGGCATGTTGAAAACCTATTATCGTGAGCAGCCGGTACCTAGTGAGCATGGCCTGGCTATTTTTGAGTTGGCTTGGGTGGGCGTGCCCTGCGTGCTGGTGACCTTTGTTTATGTGCTGTTGTTTAGTCGCCTGTTATTGGTCAATAGAGGGGCATCGCAAGAACCGCAGTTTGGTGATACCCGCCAGTACACGGTAGAAATGCTGGTTGAACCGGATAGTCCATTGGTGGGTAAGACCGTAGAGTCGGCTGACCTGCGTAATTTACCCGGCGTTTATCTTATAGAGATACAGCGTAGCGGCCATTTAATTACCGCAGTAGGACCTTTGCAACAGCTGCAGGCAAATGATCGGCTGGTATTTGCAGGCAATGTAGAGTCGGTGGTCGATTTGCAAAAAATGCGCGGTTTACGACCTGCTGATGATCAAATATTCAAATTAGATTCAGAACGCTCACAACGTCATTTGGTGGAGGTTGTTATTTCTAACAATTTCCCTCAGCTGGGAAAAACAATCAAGCAAGGTCGTTTTCGATCGACTTATGGAGCGGCTATTATTGCCGTGGCACGAGAGGGGCAGCGCTTAAAAGGGCGGATTGGTGATGTAGTGCTTAAGCCTGGTGATACCCTGCTAATTGAGGCGGGGCGTTCTTTTGAGCGGCAGCAGCGCTATGTGCGAGACTTTTTAATGGTGCGTAAAATAGACGACTACACGCCTGTGTCGCATGAGCATATGGGTACGGCCTTGTTTATCTTTGCGGCTATGATTATTACAGCCGCTACCGGGCTGTTATCGATGCTTGAAGCAGCGATGCTAGCGGCGGGCGGGATGATCTTAACGCGTTGCCTTCGCACAGATGAAGCCAGACGCAGTGTGGATTGGCAGGTGATTATTGTTATTGCTGCAGCCATTGCTTTGGGGGCAGGTCTGCAAACGACGGGTGCGGCCCTGACGATCGCCCAAGGTTTCATCGGTCTGGTAGGTGATTCCCCCTACAGTTTAATTGCAGGTCTATTTATTCTTACGGCAGGATTTTCTGCAATGATTTCTAATGTGGCAGCAGCGGTCTTGATCTTTCCTATTGCCGCTGCATTAAGTCGTCAGTTGGGTCTCGACCTCACGCCATTTGCGGTTACGCTAATGATTGCAGCCTCGGCTAGTTTTGCCACCCCCATTGGCTATCAAACGAATCTTATGGTGTACGGCCCGGGTAAGTATCGCTTTATGGATTTTGTTAAAATGGGCGGCCCATTAACGGTGTTGGTGGGTATTACCACGGTTATTATTGTGCCGATTGTTTGGCCATTTTAACGGTTTAAAAATAATAAACTGGGATTCTTTGATGCAGTTAAATACGCAAAATATGCCATTTCCCGAGTTGCGTGAATGGTTTGAAAAAGGCGTCATGCAGTCGCTTTTAGGCCACGATATTTTTTTTATTGATGAGGGCGAGCGCAATAAACCTACGCTACTACTTATTCATGGCTTCCCAACGTCGAGCTGGGACTGGAAAAAAATGTGGCTGGCGCTGCGAAAAGAATACCGGGTTGTGTGCTTAGATATGTTGGGGTTTGGTTTCTCTGCAAAGCCCAACAATTATAAATACAGTATCCATAGCCAAGCCGACATTGTTGAAGCGTTAGTGGGGCACCTGCAACTCGCAAATTTTCATGTATTAGCTCATGACTACGGTGACACGGTCGCGCAAGAGCTTTTGGCACGGCAAAATGCGGGAATTGGTCAAGGCCATTGGCTTTCAGCCTGCTTTCTCAATGGAGGGCTGTTTCCTGAAACACATCATGCGCTATTAACGCAAAAACTATTGTTAAGCCCTATAGGGCCGCTCATTAATCGCTTGGCCGGTAAAGCCAGTTTTGATCGATCGTTTAGCAGAGTTTTCGGCGCGCGCACAAAACCTAGCGAAACGGAGTTGGCGCAGTTTTGGTGTTTGATTAATCTCAAGCAGGGTAAACATATCTTCCACAATTTAATCACCTATATGAGTGATCGCATTGAACACCGGCAGCGCTGGGTCGATGCGCTAGTTGAAGCTAAAATACCCTTAGCGCTTATCAATGGCTCTACCGATCCAGTGTCGGGTGAGCATATGGTGGCCCGTTATAAGGCGTTGGGTTGTCGGTTGGACTTTGTAGCCGAGCTGGCCGATATTGGGCATTACCCGCAGGTAGAAGCTCCAGCGTTGGTCGCTCAGCACTACCTGGAGTTTGTTCAGGAGTGGGGCTAATACAAGGTTTGGCCGTTATTTTCAGGTATATGGTGTGACTGCCGCAGCCGCAGTCGAAATCGTAAACAGCGATAATGTTGGTGTCCGCGGATTGTCTGCTTTGGGTGTGTTTCTTGGTCACTAGCCTTAGGTGGCATGATGATTGATTGGTTATACCGCGTTGAAATAAAAACGTTTAGGCTTTACATTGAGCTTTGAAAATATTGCTACACCGGTGGAGTTGAATATTTAAATAAATGATTGAAAATAAAAATAGGCCGGTCCTTATGAATAAAACACTTCTCGAATATCTTGATCACTGGAAAACTGAATATCCTAACGAAGTCTGGATGCGATATCCGCAGGGCGATAATGTTCAGGAATGGAGTTGGCTAAAAGCCAGTGAGCAAATTCATGCGATAGCGGCCTGGCAACAAACGGTACTGGGTGAGGCGGGAGTCAATGTGGGGCTGCTTTCGCGCAATCGACCCCATTGGTTCATGGCTGACCTTGGCACCATTGCGGCAGGCAATGTAACAGTGCCCATGTTTACAACATTGCCCAAAGATACCGCGGCTTATGTGATGGAATTTACCGACATGCAGCTGTTGTTTGTTGGTGAGAATGAAAATTGGGATAAAATTTCTACGGTCCTCCCCAAGGGGCTAACGTTAGTGGCATTGCCGGGCGTTGAGCTTGATTGTGAGCACCTTCGTTGGGACGATATTATTAACGATTACCGAGGGCAGCGGGCAACGTATCAGGCGCAGCCTACTGATTTAGTTTCGATAGTGTTCACCTCTGGCACCACCGGCATGCCCAAAGGCGTGATGCAAACACATGAGTCAAACGTAATACCGATTGACCGCTTTAAGCAGGCTTTCGCCACACCGCCTAAAGGCCGCTTTTTCTCTTACTTACCGCTGTCTCATATCGCAGAGCGGCAGGTGGTGGAATACGGCTCTTTAATTAATGGTGGCTCGGTTTATTTTAATGAAAATTTAACCACCTTGCTGCGTGACTTGCCCGCCTGTCGGCCGCATATGATGTTTGGGCCGCCGCGTGTGTGGGAGCAGTTGCAGCAGGGCATTATTAATCAGTTTGGCTCGCAAGCGGCCCTCAGTGCAGCCTTGGCTGAAAATAAAGCTGGCGTAGGCGAGCTGGTGCGTGCTGGGCTGGGCTTTGATGCCGCTATGTATTTGCTCACTGCTGCAGCGCCAACGCCACCTGCATTAATAGAGTGGTATGGAGAATTGGGCATTGAACTGATGGAGGGCTTTGGACAAACCGAGGCGATGGGTGTGGCGGCTAATACCGCCGAGCATCGAAAGATTGGCTCGATCGGGCGTGTGGTGGGTGATGTAAAGGTGCGTTTGAGTGATGAGGGCGAGTTGCTAGTTAATGCCACGGGCCTTGCTACAGGTTATTACAAAATGCCGGACAAGACGGCCGAAACCTTTGTGGAGGGTTGGCTGCATACAGGCGATAAAGCCCGCATAGATGAAGAGGGTTTCATTTTTATTACGGGTCGAGTCAAAGATTATTTTAAAACGATTCAAGGCAAATTTGTTGCTCCTACGGCTATCGAGAATTCATTTTCTGAAAGTATGCACAGCGAGCAGTGTTGCTTACTCGGTCGCGGTTACTCTAAAACCGTTATTGTGTGCGTGCTCTCGGCCATGGCACAAAAAGAAGACGCCGATCTAATTAACAACGATCTAATTGCGCATGTTAGACAGCTTAATCAAACGGTTGAAAAGCATGCCCGTGTGGGCGCTATTATTGTTAGTTGTGAGTCTTGGACAATTGATAACGGTATGCTCACACCGACGATGAAGATTCGCCGCGAACAAATTGAAGAGCGCTTTGGCGACTTAGCCAGAGCGTTGGCGCATGATGCTGCAGTTAAAGCGGAAGTGTTGCTAACCAGGCAATAGACCAGCGGGCTGCCTCTTTGGAAGGCATTGTCTAGTCGTTATCTTGCAATGGCTTTAACCAATGAGGCCATTATTTTGTTTGCTTTTTTTGGAAGATCCACATGAAAGCCGCAACAACCAGAGGCATTTTCGCCAATACTTCCCTCATTACTCGAAGTACTCAGCGGCCTACAGTGGGCGTTAATGATGTACTAGTTGAAGTTCATGCATCCTCTGTTAATCCAAAAGATTGGAAGCTCAATACCATTATTTCATCGCTAACTCCCAAGCTAGGTGCGCTTGCTAAAATCAATATTATTGGTGATGACCTGGCCGGCGTGGTCGTTGAAAAAGGTGCACACGTTTCTGACTTTGCTATCGGCGATGAAGTTTACGGTATGGATATGCGCCTGCGAACGGCCGCGTGTGCAGAATATGCTGTAATTAGCGAAAAAAGCATTGCCCACAAGCCTAAAAATATGTCTTTTGCCGAGGCTGCGTCGGTACCGCTTGCGGCTCTTACTGCGCTGCAAGCCTTTTATTTGGGTGGCGTGCAACAAGGCAGTAAGGTGTTGGTGATTGGCGCCTCGGGTGGTGTGGGCACCTTTGCAGTGCAAATAGGTAAAGCCATGGGCGCACATATTACCGGCGTGTGCAGCGGTAAAAATAGTGAGCTTGTGGCCGGCCTCGGTGCAGAAAAAGTGATTGATTATACGCGGAGTGATTTTTTACAAGAGACCGATGACTATGATGTGGTTTTTGATGTCACTGCCTACCAGAGTTTGTCTTCGTGCTCATCGCTGATGGCTGAGCAGGGAGTATTTATTAGCACCGCCGGACACGGTAAGGCACTATTTAACACTTACCGGCCGCACTTTTCTCAGGGAACAAAGACGGCCAAAGCCATATGGGTAAAGTCGCGCAATGAAGACTTAGATAAATTAAAAACGTTTATTGAGGGCGGATTGGTTAAGGCTGTTATTGACAGCGCTTTCACACTAGACAATATCCAGCAGGCCTATGTGCAAAGTCAAACAGGCCGCAGCAAAGGGAAGGTGGTTATTCTTGTCAAACAATAGCGAACGCATCGAGTGCAGAACAATAACAACAGACTAGTCTGGCAATGCGCAGTCTAGGGTCCAACTTAGCAGTGTATTACAGTGCAGTCTCAATACAGTGAGGATAAGCTCGGTTCATTCGGTGGGGTAGCTTATATTTATTTTATGCCACTAACGCTTGTACAGTGCCTCGAGTGTATGTGAACCCAAAGAATTGGCGTTGATCATATAGCCTGTTAACGCCCCCGAGGCATTTTCCGGTAAATCCAGCTTTTGAGACAAGGCGTGTACAGTAAACTGATACCGGTGAGCACCATGGCCTTCGGGGGGGCATGCTCCACCAAAGCCATGAATACCATAATCGTTTCGCATTTGCATACTCCCCTTGGGGGCGAGGTTTTTACTTGAGTCACCCGCACCGGTGGGCAAGGTCGTTATGTTTGCGGGGATATTTACAAGCTGCCAATGCCACCAGCCACTCCCGGTAGGCGCGTCGGGATCGTAAGCGGTAACCGCAAAAGCCTGAGTGCCCTCGGGCACGCCATCCCAAGAAAGCTGCGGTGACAAATTACCGCCGTTGCAACCGAATCCCTGAAATTCTTGAGCTTTTTTCATGAACTGGCCATGCGATAGATCGGTGCTGCTCAATGAAAACGAATCCGCTAAGGTAGAACTCGTCAAAAATGTTATTAAAAGTAGTAGTGTGCTGCTTTTGATAGGTTGAAGCATACGGATGTCCTTGATGAGGTAGTCAAGGGACTATTTTACCCCATTACTTGCAGATGGGTGTATCGCGCAGTAGTGAATGTATCGTTGATGGAGTTATTGGCCAACACTTCAGTGGTATTTCATTCGGATGCTGAAGCTGAAGCCACAGTAGTTATCAATAGGCTTCAATGGAACATGTTGCATTAGCACAGCTTTTTACCGTAGCTCTTCGCATGCCGTATCCACCCCAACCGGTCATGAGCTAAGAAGGGTTGAGGCTGTGGTATGCCAAATGATCAGGCTAGAGCTGGGGGGCGGCTTGAAACGACCGGTTTACGTTGAAGCCGCTTTTCCATGTTTATAAGTTATGGTTTTTCTTGCTGTTGACGATTTCGATACACACTGGCATGGTACGGATTAAAGCTTCGCGCTCTTTTTAACGCGCCTATTATTGGCCTTGCTGAAAATGATCGAAAAAATTATCAACGAGCACACTGTCCAAACATGAACAATGGGTACTGATACATTGATAGGGTTTTCCGATAGTATTTGGTGTTGTTGCATAAAGTGCCATGCCTTTTCTGCTAAATCGATGCCGTCCTCATTTTGATATAAAAAGTGGCCCGCAGCATCACTGCCCGTGACGCTGCATAAGCCAGTGTCAGCACTGTTGGAGCAGGAGTTATAAGTCTCACAAAAAGCGGTGTCGCTTATTGTCTCTATCACATCCGGCGTTGGCGAAGTGCAGCCGTTGTATTGCTTCCAAGCTTCCAATGATTCATGGGCGCTCTTATAAATGATATTGCCATCGTAGGGTACTAAGCTATCGGTCAATCCTTGAAATGTTAATATTGGTATCGGTTGCTGGGCACAATCCATGTTGAGGTTTTGTAATGTAGATGCCGCCAATGGCACAGCGGCAGCGAAAATATCGGGCGCTTCACAAGCTAATCTATGCGACATAAAACCGCCGTTAGAAAGCCCCGTTACATAAACACGTGTCGTATCAATATGGCTCGCTGCGTTTATCGCCTCAACCATGGCTCGAACAAAGCCAATATCATCCGTTCCATTTTCTTCGGCAGCGCCGCAGCAAACACCACCTGCATTAAATGATGGTCCTTCAAGTGGAAAGCCCGTTACCGGATTTCGCTCTTCTGGAGCATTAGGCAGACCATAAAGGCCCTGCGGGTATGCCACAATAAAATTTTCTAGCTCCGACAGTGGCCGCATGCCTGATGTTAGGCGTTGCGCGGTTTTGTTGCTGCCAAGGCCGTGTATGTCGACAACTAAGGGGTAGGCCAGACTGCCATCATAGCTGTCAGGTACATAAACGTCGTAATAGCGTACTTCACTATCGTGCGTTAATGTCTCATTGAGTTGGAGACCTGAGGAGTAATTTGCGAGTGCCCCTAGGCTGGTGACGCATAGCCCCAAGGCCATTGCCCCCTGTCGGATTATGCCAAGGCTATTTTTTATGGTGGTTGTATGCAATTTAATTTGACCTGTTTGATCTTACGGTAGATATCTAGTTTGGCGGTCCTAGCCCCCTAGCCCCCTAGCACCGAGTAGGATGCACCCAGTTGAATGCGCCGAGCCCTAGCCGAGCACTACAGACAGCCAATTTTTGGAATTAGCTAATAATGGTAGTACGAGCACTTGCAGGGTCAAGGTGTAGGAGACAAAGAGTATCAAGCTTCTCTTGATGTAAAAAATATTTGACAGAGATGAGCGGGTATAATATATTTTACTCTCAGTAAACAATATTGGACATAACTATGAGCGTGACATTTAAAGAAAAAAGTCTTTGGATCCAGATCGTAACTCTTTCACTTGTGTTTGGAAGCTACTTTTTGGCCCTTGATTACACCGGTGTTGATAGGTTCCCGCCAAATTTGGTTTCTCATTTCATTGGCTTACTTGTAGTGCTCACAGTATTAACTATTTTAGGCCATATCTTTGCCGCGGCATTTAATGAGCCCGAAAATGAGGATGAGCGTGACTTAATCATTGAATTGAAAGCTACGCGCATCAAAGCATTTCTTCTAGCCTCAAGCATTGTCATTACCATGCTGACGAGCTTAACGCTGCAAAATGAGTTTGTTACCTTTCACCTGTTGCTCTTGTTTTTAGTTGTGTCTGAGGTGGTGGAAAAAGCCGTTCAATTATTTTATTACCGGCAAGGTAGTTAAAAAATGCAAATCTCCAAGTTTATTATTTTAAATCAAATTCGGACCTTAAGATTTCTAAAGGAAGAGATGACCCAGAAAGAATTAGCTGATTTAGTGGGCGTGACAAGGCAAACCATCAATGCCATTGAATTAAACAAATATTCGCCTAGCTTAGAAGTTGCTTTCAAAATTGCTCAGGTGTTTAGCGTGCCCATAACCGATGTATTTAGCTATAGCGATCAAGCAGAAGGAGAGGCTGGCACATGACGCCAGTCTTGGCGTAAGGAGGAGCGAGTCGTGGGTTGTTCGCCTGTTCGAGCGCAGTGGGCTCTTCGTAGAGTATGCCTTTATTGCCGTAAAGCTAGCATGATAAGTAAAAATGATACGCAACAAGCGATTATTGTTCGAATTTTGTTTGATCTATTCCAACGAGGCTCAAATTTTTTGCGAGCCGCACAGAGTTCTTCATCAGACATGGTTTCAGCATCATACGTTTGAATTTTATTATTCAGCGGTAAATGAACAACAATTGTAGAAATTTGAACGCCAACTAGGTAGCCGGCTGTAGCAACTAAAAGCAAGGCGAAATCGAATCCCTGAAGTTTTGCAAATCCGCTGATGATGCAAGCGATTATTGCTATGATTGATCCCAGCCAAACGAACAAAAAAATAGGATGGTTATCCTGTATAACACGATCGGTGACCTGGAAAGCTTCAATAAACTGTTTGTCGTTAAAATTTCGTATGCCGGGCATCACTACTACTGCAAAAGCAAAAAGAAACCCTGCAACTAGTGTGCATAGAAAGGCAGAAGAAATTAGCGCGATATCGAAAACGGTCATAAATTTCAACTCGGCAAGTTCAGCCTAACGGGCCTGTTGGAGCCTAAATTTTTTATTGTTGAGGTTACACATTAGCAATGCTTGATATGTCGCGCAGTCTCAATGCCTGAACTGAAGTTCTGCTATTCGAGATTTTTTTACCTCAAGTTTTTCTTTCGGACGATCCTTAAGAGATAAATCAAAAAAGGAAGTGATGTAGTAGCTCATTGGTTCGTGGAATCGTTTGGCCAAAGCTCCGTCGGTCCAAGATGAATGTCGAGCACGCTTGAATATTTGTAAATACTTTGACGGCTCAGTTTTATCAAAGGTGCCGTTAGGTTTTAGTATGTCTGTTGATATTGGGCGGTCTTTCGAGCCCCCTTGATAAAGGGTTTTAACATTATTCATTTTGGCGATACGGTTTTGTACTGCATAGGGCTTATTCCATGGCGAGAGTAATGCTATAGCAATGACTTCCTCACGTTTCCATGAGTCCCAAGCGCCAGCAAGCCCCATGCAGGTGTAGCCGCCCATAGAATGGCCCGCGCAACCTATTTGCTTAAAGGTCTTGATGTATTGAGCATAATGACTGGAGGGTAGGGCATCTAGAACCTTATGCATGTCGTCTCTTCGATTGCTATTACTTTGAGCTGTCCACTTTTCTGGCTCTCGCCAAGATACATCAGGTTTTGTACTGCCTGAAATGCAGTCTTCATGTTTTGGTGAAACCACTATATAACCTGCATTCGCGAGTCGACTTTGAATGCCCGAGTACTTAGCTGGACAGGCTCCCATTCCATGGGAAAAAACGATTAAAGGATATGCTCCGTTCGCCGGCCGACGAATTTCAACTTCGATGCCTTCAATGTTTTCGGTCGTTAAAACCTCAGCTGTAGCTGGGGCCATTTGTGACGTTAAAAGAAAGATAATCAAAGCGGCCTTTTTAAATCTTGCTTGCTTTTTTTTGGTAAAGAAAATGTCTTTCATTTTAAAGTCATTCCGTTTGATGAAATTGACGCCTTCAATCGGCCAGTATGAGGCGCACATATGCTCATTTTGTTATTTTTATAGCGGTTACTAGGAATAACTCTACCGCTTTGGTTGAGTATTTTTTTGAATGCCGATAACAAACAGCGCAATGCTGGCACCAGAACAACCGATAGCCACGCCATAAAAGCCTGGCGAATGGAAGGAAAAACCTAACAGAAAAAATACGAAGGCATTGAGCAGAAGGACAACGCCGACAATCAACAGTGGATGCCACGTTTATTTTTCTTTCCTTTGCAATCCAGTAAACTCAGCCGTTCACTATTTCTAATGGGCCGTGGTCATCGCAATGTCCCTCATGAACATGGTGCAAGCGACCATCCACTAAGTAATCTATGTGATCTCCATGCGGCACAGCCTCATGCCCGCAATCCGGGCCGTGTAGATGGCCGTCACAGTCATTTACAGGGCTGCAGTTATCAGGGTTGGCTTCGCTGACCTCGACAACATGTACATCGCAATGATTGCCGTGAGGGTGGTGTAAATGACTATCCTGTAGGTAATCAACATGACCATTGTGGCGGATGGCAGTGTGACCGCACCCCGGTCCATGTGTGTGCTCTGTATGTGTATGAGTGTTTGTGCATTTCATGTGTCACCCCTTGGCTATGGGAAAATTCAAATCTAATAGTGTATTCAACTACCGCTATCGTTGTTAAGAGGCGCTTTATATTCTGACGACGTTTTTATCCACGAAAAGAAATGTACATACTTTTTAAATATTTATCAAACCATGGTACCTTTTAGTTTTACAAATAATGCGACACTTGGTGTTGATGATTTATTTGTGCCTCATAAGGCTCACCATTGTTTCAATAGCTTGCGCGCCGTGTCGTTGGAAAGCGAAGCATTGGTAGTTTGTTTGGCATGTCATACTTGGGGTTGGTATAACAAACGTAAAAGGCAACATGTAGTAACCAGTTACTACATGCGGATACTACATACGGTTACTAAGATGTCGCGTGAGGTGGCCGAGAAGGGTGACACAGCCTATGTGTGTGATGCAATTGTTAGAGAGCGTCGCTACCCACAAAGTGCCGCTAGGGCTTCAGAGCTGTTTTCTTGACCTTGCATTTTTGCAAGCTCCCACGGGCGCACGCATTGCGCTAGTTTTTTGCACCATTGATAGCCGGCCGAACCCATACACCCATGCACATCTTGATCTGAGCCTACTACCGCCGGCGCATCATTGGGGGCTTTGAGTTTAAAGACGGTTTGGCCATTATTAATGGTTTCTAGTATTTTTATATCAGCAATAGTTAGCGGATCTACTGTAAGCGGGTTGGCCGATAAGATAACCAAGTCGGCTTGCTTTCCCACTTCAATCGAGCCCTTCTGATTTTCTTCAAAGTGCTGATAAGCAGGCCAAATCGTAATGGCCTTTAAACCCTCATAAGGTGTCACTCTTTGGTCGGGCCCAAGCACTTCACCGGTGCGGGTGACTCGCGTGACGGTAGCCGACAAAACACGCATAGAATCGGGGAGTGCAACGGGTGCATCGTGGTGTGAAGTGAAAATTAAGCCGGCATCCAGTACATCGCGTGTGGGTGAGATATAGGCGGCTCTTTCAGGGCCTAGCACTGACGTCTTATGCCATTCGCCCCAGTAAAAGGTATGCATAGGAAACAACGAAGGAATAATATTCAGCGCTTTTAACTGGGCAATTTGATCTTTACGCAACGTTTGGCCGTGAATCAACACGACCCTGCGATCGCCAGTACCGTATTGTTGACTGGCTTTGGCGATGGCTTTTATATAGAGGTCAATGGCCGCATCACCGTTACAGTGCGCAAGAATTTGCCGGTTGTTTTTAAAGGCATCCATAATTTCGGCGTCTACCTGCTCAACGCTCATGGCGGGATAACCCGCATAGTCGTTTGATTCGCCCTCGGGAGGCACATGATAAGGCTGCGTCAGCCAAGCGGTTTTACCCTGCGGTGAGCCATCTAGGGTTAATTTAAGCCCAGCTATGCGCAAACCGTTGTTATAGCCAATGCCTTGGTAACCATTGCCTGTGTAGTAGGGCGAATCGGGGAGTTTGTTTTTAGCGGTGTAGTCAACATATAACGCAACGTCTATCGGTAGCGGGCCAAGGCTTGCTCGAGCCGCGGCAACCATTACCGTTGAGTCGAATGCTCTACCTTCTTGCGCAGTTGTGTAACCAAAACGAGCAAAACTTTGCATGCCCTGATTAAAAAGTTCAATGTTGTAGTCATCGTCAATACCCGATTGAAAAGAACCTAGCGCAGCAAAAAATGCATTTTCTTCTAGTACTCCATTGGGCGTCTTTCCATCGGGCTGGCAGCGAATTTTTCCGCCAGGAATTATTTTTTGGCAATCGTCTATGCCCGCTATGGCGAGCGCTTTTTTGTTAAATACGCCAAAGTGAGCAGACTGATGAATAATCAATACGGGCCTCTCGGTGCTCACGCTATCTAATTCATCCGCGGTCGGAAATACCTGCTCGCTTAGTTGCGAATCATCAAAGCCAAAGCCCAATATCCAGCCCGTATTGGCAATGAATTTTTTGCCTGTGTCGCTGGTTTGCCATGCTTTAAGTGTATCGAGCAGTTCAGCAAAGCTATTGACTGGGCCGTCGGGCAGTGGCAATAGGTTGGCGCTGGCTGCCTGTATACCGGCACTAACAACATGGCCATGTGCATCAACAAAACCCGGCACCATGGTGCGATTGTCAAGGTCTACCTGTTCGGTAGCAGGGCCTACAAAGCGCTTCGCACCAATGTCATCACCCACGTAAATGATCTTTCCGTTTTTAATGGCTACGGCTTGCGCTGAAGGTTGGTCGTCATTGACGGTGATGATTGTACCGTTTAAGTAAACCGTATCTGCGGTGGCAGCGTTTGTAGACGGCGCTTGGGATACGGGCGGTGACTTACTTTTGTCGGTACAGCCCATGGTTAGCAGTAACGTGCACAGTGTTAAGAGGATGAGTTTCATAAGCTGCCCTTACTTTTATAGGGTTAACGTTTATAGGGTTAACGTATTCAATCGGTAAGCGCCGATCTTTTGCTTGATGACGGTGCTCGTGCTCATGGCAGACACAACTGATTAAAGGTCATTAATGCTCTAGTTTATTTTTCAACTGCTGGGCGTGCACTTTGGTCGTTTCATCATATCTTGCCATCCCTCACACGGCGATCTTGAGCGCGAGGGAGTGGCGTGTGCTGTTTTTAATGAACCACTGTTTTTGAGAAAACATTAATCACCAACACACCGGTTAAAATTAAGCCCATGCCAATGATCGCCGGTAAGTCGGGTATCTGTTGATAAACCACTGCGCTGATGGAGGCAATTAAAACAATGCCCATGCCTGCCCAAATAGCATAAGCGATGCCTACGGGAATAGTTTTAAGAACCAAAGACAGAAAATAAAAGGCTGCGGCATAACCCACTACACAAATAACGCTTGATGTCGCATGAGAAAAACCGTCAGAGGCTTTGAGTGCGAGTGTTGCTAACACTTCAGCGCCAATTGCTATTGTTAAGTACCAGTAACCCATATTTACACCTTTGATTAAAAATTATCACCCGTACTGCGGTGGGCGGTTCTTAGTTGATTCTATCTTATGGCGGAAGGCACGCTCAAGCAATTGGCTCGGACTCCGGGTCTGCTGCCAATGGTTATTGCCTTTTTGCTTATAAAAAATCTAGATAGCGGTACTGCCAAGGGCGGGGTGCTAGGGTGTGGTTTTTTTTGCGCTGCTCTCAAGCTCAGCTATACGCTTATTCATTTGGTAAGGTGTTTTTCAGGCGCCGAGATTGCCACATAAACCATACGCTGAGTAGCATCGTGGTCATAAGCACGAGCGCAACTGTTTCGGGTAGGTAGGCGCTGTTTGCATTTCCGCTAGCGTTTGGCAAAGTTGAGCGGCCGAGCTGGCTCCAAGCTCTTGCGGCGCTATTAAAATTATAGATGGTAACAATAGTGAGCGTTTGTATGACCAAGTAAAGGCTGTTGGCTAATGAAAATTGCGTTTTACTGAGTTGTCCGCCAACCATGTAGGCCGCAACAAGGTAGGCACTGAGAAGCGCAATAAAAATAGAGATATAAGCCGCTGAGGTTGAGTAGCTACTTTGGGCGAGGTCAAGCAGTTCGTAGGGCGTCATTGCTTCTTCCGTATTTCCGACAATAAAAATGATAGGTGTCACAACAATCATTTATTTGAAGTGTCATGTCGGCACTGTTTCTATGTGCTGTGTCTGCGTGCTGTGCTGGTATGCATTGTGCGACTGGGCAACGGCGGCTGTTACAGAGCGGTTTCTAAAATGACTCGACTGATTTCAGGAGTCACTTCGCGCTGTTCGCCTAGCGCAACCAAGCCATGCTGTTGCAACTTTTCTACAATCGTATCGATATGCGATGCGTCTAGATCTATGTCGCTAAGTCGCGTGGGTAAGTTCATTTGTTTAAAGAAACGTTCGGTCAATTCAATGGCCGTGTCAATGCGTTGATCTTCTGTGCCATCAACCACATGCCAAACTCGCTCGGCATACTGCAATAATTTATCTTGTTTGGCTTCACGGCGAACTTTCATCACAGCGGGTAGAGTAATCGACAGCGTTCTAGCATGATCAATATTGTATAAACCGGTGAGTTCATGGCCAATCATATGGGCGGTCCAGTCTTGTGGAACGCCTGCACCGATTAAGCCATTAAGGGCCAAAGTAGCTGACCACATTGCGTTAGCTCGCACCTCTAAGTCATCTTTGGTAGCGTTATCTAACGCCTTGGGGCCTTCTTCAATCAGCGTTAATAACAGGCCCTCAGAAAACCTATCTTGTACTTTGCCGTTAACATTGTAGGTGAGGTATTGCTCCATTACGTGGACAAACGCATCAACAATGCCGTTACCAATTTGACGATCCGACAGGCTTAGAGTGACTTGAGGATCAAGCACTGCGAATTGGGGGCGTAATAATTTATTGCCGAACGGTAATTTGTTGCCGTGACGAGTGACTACGCCGTTACTGTTAGATTCAGAACCCGTGGCAGGTAATGTGAGTACCACACCTATCGGCAGCGCACTGGCTATTCGGGCTCGCTTGGCAATAATGTCCCACGGTTCGGCGCCGTCAAACTCAGCCGCAGCAGCAATAAATTTAGCGCCATCAACCACCGAGCCGCCACCCACAGCGAGCAAATAATCTACGTTGTTGTCGGCAATCACTGGTAGTGACTTGATGACAGTATCGTAACTTGGGTTGGGCTCTATGCCCGAAAACTCATACCATTGCCGTGTGCCTAAGGCCTCAACGACTTGATCAAAAATGCCGTTTTTTTTAATCGAGCCGCCGCCATAAATGATTAGTACATTGGCATCTTTAGGGATTTCTTTATTGAGTTTGGCAATCTGCCCCGTACCAAAATGAATACTGGTTGGGTTGTGAAAACTAAAGTTCAACATAACAAATCCTATTTAACGGCGGGTGTTGTGACCACGGCATAAGCATTATGCATGATTAAGGTTAGAACATTAAAATCTAATACTAGAGTGCAACGCCACGTTGTAAGCGTAATTAATGACCTGACCGGCCTAAGCATTTCGTGGCGTTTAAAGTCGACTAGATAACGGTCTATTTCTTGCCAATTATGCCGTATTGGGCTTAGCAAATAAATCTTTTTAAAAAAGACGCTCAATGCAAACAATGGCTCATTAGCTTGCAATGATCATGGTTATTTTGCCTGCAATGAAAAGCAAAAAAATTCCTACAGCCCAAAAAAGCCCGGTGAGGACTTTAAATGGCGCCAAGCCCGTCGCGTGAGATTTAAAAACCGCTAAGTTCCGGCCTCGCCAGATAAAAATGGCTGAGTGCTGTAATGCACATAGGCCGTTAAGCATACTTAGTAAGCCGGAAAGGGCAGGGATTATTACCACGCCGGTTAGCATCACCCGAGCCGACGGTTCAGGGCTTAGCAAGCCGTACGCTACACAAAATCCGCCGGTGCTAAGGGTGGCAGCAAGCAGCCTTAAAATGAGTTTATGGTATTGCTCTAGGCTCATGCTGTGTTTCGCACTGCAGATGATTTTGTTGCATGCCACCGCATAATATAGCGTTGGTTCAGCAACGTTTGGTATCAAGCCAATGAGCCGTGGCGGCAAAGGCAAAATACATGACAAGCGCTGAAATTGCTAAAGACGCCTCACTCTCGCTGGTGGCTGGACCAAATATATTAACGGCGTTAATTAAAAGTAGAACAATGACAAAAAGGCCCATGCCATATTTACCCGAGGGCGTGTTTGCTGTTGTTGAACGCAGGTAGAGCCACAGGCCGGCGCCCAGTAGGGCTGCTTCTAATGCATACGTCGCCAGTGCATTATTCCACAATCCTAGGCCCAACTTTCTTGACTCGTCGCTCCAGAGCGGTAAATCCGGCGTATGCACAAACCAGTCGAAAAACCAGTGTGACAGCACGGCCAGGCCCATAACCAGCGCAATGGACTGCGTGGTTTTAAACAACACGCGAAACGTTAAATAGATACCCCCGGCGCACAAAAATGCAGCCAGCAGGCTGTGCGTGTACGGCATATATGCCAGTTCAAAATGAGTTGATTGAGTATAGTTCTTAATCATATTGATTCGCTCGATGCCTAGCAGCACCAAAGGAAAAAAAAGAATATCCACGAACTGTGCGCCAAGAAACAACAGCCCCAGCGATGCTTTTTTTTCGACTCTTTTTAAAGCAAGGCTGGCTGCATAGTGACCGACAAACATAACTAGACCTTTTTTAGTGTTGCAGTGCTTGGCCGGAAACAAAGTCGGCCAGCTGTTGTATTGGATGCTTTCATAATTAGATAACACTTCATTTTTTTGTTAGCTTGCTCCAATTCTGCTCATACATCATATATCGATGCGTGTCATTATTTCTACCTTAACGGCAGGGGTCATGTTGGTTACAGGGTGGTTTTATGAAAAAAAATGGCTTCACATTAGTTGAGCTTGTGGCTGTTATCGTCTTGCTAGGTATTCTTTCGGCCATGGCCCTGCCGAGGTTCATTAATCTAAGTGCAGACGCATATACAGCAAGGCTGCAAAGTCATATGGGGACGCTGCGCTCTACCGTAACGATGATGCAATACAGTTGTAAATTAACGCCCGATTGTATCGGCTCCACAGATTGGACAATTACCTATTTTGCGGCTGCAGGGCAAAACGTAAGGCACTTTAATGGCTATCCTGATGCCTGAGTGTTAAGTCGTGATGATGAAATTGACGATCTCGTTGATGGCTCTGGTTGGGACGTGACGGCTCATGGCGGCAACTCAGTGAGGTGGTCTATTCCGGGTAAAACGAATTGTTATGCAGAGTATGTTGAACCTGTCACGTCAGGGGGTTCTATAGCTGCCCCACACACTATCTCAATGGTCAACACAGGCTGCTAGCCGGTTGGTCGGCTGCACCCATTGAACAGCGAAGACGAGTGGGTCAATGGAGCAGGCCCCATCAAGTCGATCATCAAAAATGACCGCTTAATGTATTGCGGTTTGGCACTTGCCCAGTGCCGAGCAATAAGCTCGAACTCAGCCAGTCACATGATGCATGTTTCTATAGCGTCTAGAGCGCATTAAATGGCTAAGCTATAGCAAGGTGTGATTGGCAAGGCCTTTCAACATCTTGGGTAATGCAGAATACTTGTCATAAATTTAGCTAAGTTGTTGGCGAAAACTAATGCATTGATGAAATAGTTACTGCCCCATGATTTTTAAGGCGAGGTAGGGCGCCACAAAAAAAACCAGTGATGCAATTTTGTAATTGCCCAAAAAATCAAAATATTTTGAATTCAATTCTTCTTTTTTTACCTTGAAAGCTTTGCTATGAATGGAGGTGATGGCTCCATTCATAAATACGACAACCAGTGTGGCTACCAATAGGTAGGCAATATTAATGACGGCAGCCCAGCCTAGTAGTTGCGTTAATTGCGACAATGTAATCATGACACTCACCTTTATGGCCGACGAATAACGTAGGGTTCAACACCTGCTTAAGCGAGACATTCGCCAAGGGTCATAGCGTAGCGTACGCCTTGGGCGCAGCAATTGATTTAGCGCAATTTTTTCAGAGAAATCCCTGACAAATAAGCCCTAACGAATAAGCCCTCAAGCGAGCAGCTGAAATTATATTTAGTCGCTCTTGGAGGCATCGACTTTGTGGCCTTTAAAAATAAATACGATAGTCGCGATGGTTCCAAGAATCCACACCGAAGTACGCAGTAGGGCTATTGCGCTAAAAAGGTTTGTACTAGCCAAAATAGCATCAAATTGAGCTGAGAGCTGCACAGCTGCTACAAGCATCAAATACAGGAGCACAGACACAGACGTGTAGAGGATGGCGATAACGTATTGAAGTGATTTCGCGAGACGGTGTCCTGCGAGGTATGAAGCAATGATCACTGCAAACGTGATGGTTATCCAAAGCTCAAACTGAGCGTTGACGCTACCGGTTACTACGTCGTACAGCAGGATGAGCTCTTCATTGTTGAGTTGCTCGCGCATCTTGACTCCTAGCGGCTAGTAAAGAGGCTTTGCTAACGCTGCCTCCTATTTGGCTGAATGTTACCAGAATGATTTCGCGATGGCGCGCCTTGATAGCTGGCCTCTAAGATTGGCATGGGCGAACGGAGCACTGCGTAGCGAGTTTTACTCAGCTAATTTTAAGCCGAGTGTAATACCCAGCTGGTTACAAATTGCTTTCTGCTTGGCATTGCCAACAAAAGTCGAAACTTCCATCGTTTTTTTCTTTGCAGGCAGAGCAAATCCAAGATTCTTTTATTTCTGGGTTCTCGATCTTACGCGCAATAATATCTGAAGCTTTGTCATAGTCGATATCTTGGTGTATCCATAACTCCAAAAACATATTGGCTATGCCAAACTCGCCACCTGATGTATTACTGTGATCGTTTTTGACAAAGCTTTCTATTCCTTCGCGTTGCAGCAAGTTTTTTGCTGACATGATCAAGACTCTGTTCGTATGGGTATATATTTTTTTCATATGAGTTCTAA
>CAJQKT010000024.1 GCA_905478995.1 uncultured Pseudomonadales bacterium
AGCTGATCATACGACTGTGCCAGCGCATCTAAGTTGAATTTCCAGCAGAAGGACTGCCCCTGCTTACGCAGGCTTTGCAACAAGAATTGACGCGTTGGCAGATCCTCAACCAATCCACTCAATAATTTATCGGCCTGTGAGCGCGACTCTACGGCCGGCAAATTTAAAGACTGTAAAGCAGTAAGAATTTCGCTGTGATGTGGTGGGTAGGTAACTGGCGCTATATCCACTACCACCAGTCTATTAACAAGTTTTGGGTAACGCAGTGCTAGGGACATAGCAACTTTTCCACCCAGCGAATGCCCTAATAATTTGCAATCGGATATATTAAGACTGATAAGCGTGTCTGCGACGCGATCGGCCATAGACGGTATATCTAGTGCTGCTTCGTGCGGAGAATCTCCGTGATTGGGTAAATCAAGTGCATACACGCGGTGCGTGCCAGCCAATTGCTTACCTAGCGTGGCTAGATTGCGACCGCTACCAAATAACCCATGTAACAGAACCACGACATCGTCGCCGCTACCACTCGTTTCAAAAGCTAAACTCATTAATTATTTCCTGATACAGTAAAAACATTGATTACAGCCGTTACGCCCCCACTACCGAAAACACCGTTTATAATATCCGCTTTAATGTCTACTCAATATCAATCACGGCGATTTAATATGTCCCCTTTAAGAAAATGCTGCCAAGCTTACCGGTTGTTTTTTATTTGTGTTGCCCTGCTAAGCATAGGGGCATGCCAGAGTCATTCATACAATGAAACAGTCTATCCTTTTTTAATTAATGATGAGCAAATTGACACTTCGAAACCGAAGCGCTTGATAATTAGCCATGAAAACTTTGGCGCTCCTTCAAAGAGTTATTTGCAAGCCTACGAAAGGAAAATCGATGCTGTCGTTGAAGAAACACTAAAGAAAAATAACTATACCATTATCAATAACAGCGATTATCGAAAATTTTGGCGCGAAGCCAAACGTAAACATGGCTCGCCATATAACGCCTCAACTTCTCAAGTCAACGCAACGGCATTTCAGTTAGTCGTGCGACAAACGCTAAATAAGTTAAAAGAAGCGAATATCGCCGACGCCATTATTTTTACCGATCTTGTTGAACAACCGGTAGTTTTTCAAGGCAACAATAATCATCTCGCCAAATGGCACGGCGTATCGCGGCGCCCCGGAGTTAAAGGCAGTGGCGCTGTGTCAACTGAATTTGATTGGTCTCAAAGCGTACCCGCTGCTTCCCTGCGAATCATTATCTATGATATTGACGGCAAGCTCTTGTTTAAAAGCATTGGCGGACTTGAAGTGACACGTTATATCGATACACGTAAAGTCAGCGGACGTTTTGCACGTCGCGATAAATTATTCACTAAATCTTCCAACATTTACGAGGGTGTTGCCTTAGCATTGCATCCATTTATTGTTGCCGAGGGCTACCCACAGCAATAGCATGATTGACGATCACAATAGTCCGACCAGCTATTGATCCTTAAAGTTTAACGACGCCGAATTGATGCAATACCGTAATCCAGTAGGCTGTGGACCGTCGTTGAACACATGCCCAAGGTGAGCATCGCAAGCCTTACAAACAACTTCGGTGCGCTGCATACCATGTGAGTAATCGGTATTTTCCCCAACAGGACTGCCCGACGCTGCCTGAAAAAAGCTTGGCCAGCCAGAGCCCGAGTCGTATTTATCGTCTGAGCGGAATAGTCGCTCACCGCAGCATTTACAGTGATAAGTACCCTGACCTTTATGCGCGTCATACTTGCCGGTAAATGCCCTCTCGGTACCTTTTTGCCGCGCTACAGCGTACTCCTCTGGGCTCAGGCGCTCACGCCATTGGGAATCAGTTAAATTCATTTTTTTGGTCATGCTGTTCTCTCCAGAAATGGAATGCCAAACCTTTAATAATCCAGAAATAATCGTTGGCATTCACAGCCGACAGATAAAAGGCTTTATGAGAGGCGGTATTGGCTGCTTTTACACCAACTAAGTGTAGATATTACCCCGTTACAAGCACCGAGGTAAGTCTATAATCTAAAATTGAAGGTCTTATTATGCTAAGCAAAAAAGACCCATCTTTAACACTACGTTGGCAACACATGTGAGCGGGCTCGATCAACATCCGCTGCCGACCAATAGAATGATTGTGACCATGCAAAAAATGAATAAATCCGACAAGCTTCGCGACGTATGTTATGACATTCGCGGCCCCGTGCTGCGTGAAGCCACCCGGCTGGAAGATGAGGGTCACCGAGTACTCAAACTCAACATTGGCAACCCGGCAGCCTTCGGACTGCTGACACCCGACGAAATTTTACAAGATGTCATTCGCAACTTACCTCAAGCCCAAGGCTACTGCGCTTCAAAAGGCCTCTATTCGGCACGCAAAGCTGTCATGCAGGATTGCCAGCTGAAAGGTATACCCAACATTGAGATAGATGATATCTATTTGGGTAACGGCGTTAGTGAACTTATCGTGATGGCTATGCAGGGCATGCTCAATAATGGCGATGAAGTATTAATTCCTGCGCCTGATTACCCTTTGTGGACGGCTGCGGTTTCGCTTTGTAGCGGTACCCCAGTTCATTATCGATGTGATGAGGAAAATGGCTGGCAGCCTGATCTGCAAGACATTGAGAGTAAGATTAATGAGCGTACCCGAGCTATTGTTATCATTAACCCTAACAATCCGACTGGTGCGGTTTACAGCAAAGATACACTTGAAAAAATTGCTGAATTAGCGCGCAAACACAAACTTATCGTCTGTGCCGATGAAATATACGATCGCATACTTTTTGAAGATGCCAAGCATATTCCGTTTGCTTCGATCGCCGACGACCTGTTTTGTTTGACGTTTAATGGCTTATCTAAGTCCTACCGACTCGCCGGCTTTAGGTCGGGATGGATGATCATTAGCGGGCCGAAATTGCACGCCAAAGATTTTATTGAAGGGTTGGATATTCTCTCTTCAATGCGGCTTTGCGCAAACGTACCTGCACAATATGCCATACAAACCGCGTTGGGTGGCTACCAAAGTATTAATGACTTAGTTCTTCCTACAGGGCGGCTTGGTGCTCAATTAGAGCTTGCCTACCACAAGCTTATTAATATTCCTGGGGTGAGCTGCGTTAAGCCTAAGGGCGCTATTTATTTATTTCCTAAGCTTGATGAAGATATGTACGTGATTGAAGATGACGAACAATTTGCTCTTGATTTATTACTTGAGCAAAAAATATTACTGGTGCAAGGCACCGCCTTCAATTTACCCAGCAAGAATCATTTGCGCCTCGTATTTTTGCCTGCTGTTGATGTACTCGACGATGCTATTGATCGCTTGGCAGAGTTTTTACGCAGCCGAAGACGCTAACCACTAGTACAAAACATGACGTGCTCGTGAATTGCATGCCTGGGGGGGGGGAATTCGTACTCAGCCATTCGTAGAACGTAATTGGAAGTAAAGCTAGTAAGATACTCGGGCCCAAGCAGACCTAAAACAACTGATAGCGCGAGCCACGCAAACGCGGAGATTTTTCGCTAACTGGCAATGTGCAAAGTCGATCCATATAGGTAACGCTGCCGTCTGCGTACTCCCAAACCAGCTGCTCGCCTACTCGATAACGCTTAACAGCAAGCGGCCCCCAACCCAATGCATGAAATTCCAACACGCCATTATTCCAGGTCATACTGGCTGATGTTCGGGCACAATACTCTTTACCACCGGCAATAAACAAAACTGAGCCTTCTGTGTCATTTGAATTGAGCCCGATTGTGTCTGCATTGGCATTAGGACCAGCATCATGAATAATGCCTGAAGACGTAACAACCACCCGCGAGCCACACTGCTCAACTCGCTCCACGTGCCCTGTGTGTCCGCCTTCAACACCCACCCATAAACCACGTATGTCATCCGCACCCTCGGGCAAAGGTTCGGTGCAGTCAGCAAGAATGGGCAGCGGAAAGTGATCATAGCCGCAACCTGGGGTATTACCTTTGGGAATTTCTACAGCACTTTTACCGCTGCCATCAAGAGCAGGCAACTCACAGTAATTAATCGTGCTGCCATCACCCGCTAGTACTGCAGGCTCTAACATTAATGGTGGCCTTGCTGAAAAATAAAGCTGCCAAAATGCTGCGCAGAAAAGTGCCAGAAAAACCAAAAAAATTCGAATGAACCAAGTCTTCACTTAACCACACCTCTCTGATTTAGAAGGAAGAAACTGAGGCTATACTAATGGCATAAAGAATGTCAACAAATCACCGTTTTAAATCCTTGGTAATCTGAGCATCGGTTCTCCTGGCTCTGCCTAGGTACTGCGATGGTGTTTCTCCAAACCATCGTTTGAAGCTACGTCTAAAGCTAGACGCATCACTAAAACCCATCAAATGCCCGATACTTTCAACAGATAAACTCGCATCGGTTAAGTAGTTGGCGGCTTGTTTTTTAGCTTGTTCATCGCGAATAATTTGGAATTTGGTTCCTTCCAACGCTAATTTTCGAATCAGCGTGCGCGAACTCATGCACAACGTTGCTGCCACCTCATTGGAAGTCCATATCCTGCCTGGGTTTTCAGATATGAGTTTTGATACCCTCTGCTCGATCGACAAAACAGACTTTCCTGTCTCACCGGCTGTTATTTCTTTTAGCTGCTGTTCACATATCGCTACTGCCTCCCTGTGTAACCTAGCGTCAGCTACCGGTGACGGCACCGATAATAGACAGGGTGCAACGATGATTTCAGTCGCCGAACGATTAAACTGCACATTGCCACCAAAGTCGTCGTGATACCTCTGCCAATAGCTTGGTTTTGCATAAGAAAAATAAATCTGCCCCTTAAATTGACCTGCACCAACAAAAAATTCTATGGCCGCAAAGAGTCCACTCAGTACAGTCTCGGTTATAAATAATCGTAAATCCTGTAAATCAAACGCTTCAGCAAAATTAATTTTTAGACCCGCTGAGTCTTCACTGATTGTAGTCTCAAAAAATTCCACTCGCGTTCGACCATATTCGGCAAGCAAAGTCAGCGCAGTTCGAAGGTCAGGAGCACTAAAAGTCGCAACACCCAAGGGGCCGTGAGTTGAAAGATTCAATTGTGTCCCGACGAGCAGCCCTAAATCCTCAGCACCTGAAATAGCCTGTGCATTGCTATAAATTTTAACCATGTCATGACGAGCAATAGTCCCGTCCAGAGTCATTAACTCCTCATAGGACACATTAGTGCCCTCAAAATACCTTTGGCTGTTTTCTTCGCTAAGCCGCAAATACCGAAATAAAATACGCGCATAGCTTGACGGAGGATGTTTGTGGTTTCGCATGTTAAGGCAACGTAGAAAATCTATTTTAATGACTGAGGTGTCAAACCAACACCAGCGGCCGAAGTTTACATCGGCTTCCTGCAGGATGTCACTATTTGCCCCCCTGGCGTCACTCTTTGCTCTTTGCAACAAAAAAGATGTGTCGAATAATCAGAATTAACGTGATCTACGATACAGGCAATGGACTCAACAATGACTGCACAAACCTCCTCGTCTCACCAAGCCGACGACCTAACACTATTTAAGGCCCTCACCCAAAGACCTAAAATAGCCTGGCCTACCATCCTTCTGCTCATAGCCTCTTTTGCTCTTTTCAGCCTATCAACAATCGCCTACGCCGCGGGTTTGTTGTCGCTATTTTGGGCCATTCTGATAAATACCGTTGCAGCTTATTTGTCCTTCACTCCAGCGCATGACGCATCTCACGGCGCTGTGAGTTCTAATCGAGAGCTGAACGATTGGGTTGGTCGACTCGCCACCGTGTTGCAGTCACCCGTGCCATTTTTCCGCACGTTTCGCTACCTACACATGCAGCATCACCGATTCACTAACGATGAAACGAAGGATCCGGATGTATATGTTAGTACCGGCCCAAATTGGCTTCTGCCGTTGAAATGGGCAACGCTCGACTTCAACTATCTTTATTGTTACCTGAGGCCCTCAGTACTGATGAAAAGGCCAAGCATTGAGCGCAGAGAAATTTTTTTAGCGCTTATTTTTGGGGCGCTGATCGTCACAACAGTTACCTTTGCAGGTTGGCTAGACTACTACCTGTTACTGTTCATTATTCCGAACCGTCTCACGGCGGTATTCCTGGCAATCACGTTTGATTTCTTGCCTCACTATCCACACCAAGCACACCCAAAAAGCGAACCTTTTCAATGCACATCAAATCGCGTTGGTATGGAGTGGTTGCTAACACCGGTATTACTAGCTCAGAATTATCATCTCGTGCACCATCTCTATCCAACAGCGCCGTTTTATCGCTATCTGAAAATTTGGAATGCGAAAAAGCATTATCATCAAGCGCAAAAACCCGCTACGGTCGATACTTTTTCGCTCAGGCCAAGAACAGAAAGTGAGGATTTGCTGGATCACCTGTGACAGACTCGAATGGTCACTAGGTAGCGAACTATTACTCAATTATTCGTTGCCAACAAGGGAGTTTGGGCGCTACCGCCGCCTCCACTTCTTAAGGTATACCACTACTGGCATTCTTACTTTAGTAAGTCCTAAGCAATGACTTCGAGTTTAGTCAAATCCGGCCAGCCAACTTCCCAGTTTTCAGGTTGAAGACATCCTTAACGATGGAGCTGAGTGAGAAACGAGGGGTGGCGCCAGCGGCGCGGAAAAGATGCCGCCATAGGCCCTCGCATTTTTCTTTCAGTTGCCCCTCGCAGCTCACACCTGCATGCAGGGAAAATCTATTGGCCTTGGCCACTCGTTCCAGCGCGGCATCATGGATATCCAAAACGGGAATCATTAATATAGACAGAGCAGCATAAAAAAAGTATTCTTTACACCTGTGTATAAAGTCCTGCTGTTTAGATTTAAAGAACACAGTGGAGAATGAAAGTAGGCTCACCCTAAGTTAATCATTAAGAGATTAGAAAAAAATGCGAGTGACTGCGCGCGCAAACATGCATCGCCCTGAATCAGGGGGACGCAATGAGCAGGTGGGATACGAAACAGTAAGAGAGTTCGGGCCGGGTAATATTTCTTGCTGGCTGAATCGGCTTGGCTCCATGACTAGGTTCACCGAACATGGGTAAAGGTTCAAGCGACGGCGCGCAAAATGCGCCAACTCCCGTGCGGCTGGACTGCGACAAGCTGGCCGGCATCGCTCTGCCCTCATCAGAACCCTTTATCTTGCCCGAGCAAATCATTGAAGGAACTCACAGACCCCGTGGCGAGGTCCTTTACCAGGGCAAAGAACTCATCATTGAGATTTTCGAGGACGACGCAGCGAGCTATACTATCAGCGACCCTTACCCGATGGACGAATACGTGTTGGTGATGAGTGGAAAGCTGGTGCTAACCGATTCTCGGGGTAAAGACCATGAGTACCTCCCGGGTGATTCCCTGATTGTCCCAAAGGGCTTTACTGGCGTTTGGAAGATGGTTGGGAAATTTCGCGAACTTATTGCTCTCGAGCGAAACGCCTACGATAAGGTCTTCGGAGCTGAGGAGAGTGCAGAGATTGCGGAGGAAGTAACCGACACATCGGATTCAGAGATTATGGGCGAAGATGCAATCGGCGGGACGAAGGATGCGCTTCCCATCAGGCTCGACCCGGACAAGCTCGCCGGAATTGCCCTGACGCCAGAGGAACCCTTTATCTTTCCCGATCAGATCCTTGAGGGGAGCCACAGTCCTCGTGGCGACACCCTCTACTTGGGTAGAGATCTTGTCATGAAAATCTACGAGGATGACGCGGCGTCCTATGCGATCAGCGACCCCTTCCCTTGCGATGAATTCGTTTTGGTGATGGATGGCAAGTTGACCCTGACCGACTCCCAGGGTGAAGAACACGAGTATTTCCAGGGCGACGCTCTGATTGTTCCAAACAGCTTCACCGGCATCTGGAAAATGACCGGTAACTACCGCGAGCTTATCGCCATTGACAGGGGAACCGAAGACGGACTCTTCGGTTCCAATACGAGCGCGGAGGACCGGAAAAATGCAGAAACGCACAAGCTGAAAGCCTTTATCTCGTCCGATCCTCGCGCGGGGAGGGCTCATTGAACGGAAGCCTCATGCACTCGTCCCCTTTTCAAGAAACTTACAACTCACACCGAGCAACGACGGGCTTGCCAGTCGTTGCTTTCACCCTCGTCTGCTCTAGGAAATTGTTCTCAGGGCAAAAATTTACCGCTACCATATTCGGAAGGTGCGTCAATGAATAATCAGAATATAGCCGAGCAAATGAATGGAATTGGTGTTAAAGCCGTCATTGCGATTGGAGTCACACTTATCCTGTCGCTGTTTCTTCCGCTGGAAGCTCCTGAACCCAACCAGAATGATGCTATTCATTGGCTGATGAATTCTCATGGAATTTATGTTCTAGGCTGGACCAACCAAATAGTTTCCATGTTGGCCTTCTCTTTTGCATTTGCAAGTGCCGCCTGGTTGGTTGTTAATACTCACCCAGTTCGTACAGTGATTTCTCTGGCCTTTACAGCGATGGCAACGATGGCATTTTTTATTGTCAAGTTTGTGAACGTCTGGTCAGTCCCTTTAATGGCGAAAGCACTGGCATCCGGTGCAGAGGCAAGCTCAACAGCAGCTACGTTCTTAACCGCCCATGCACCTTCTGTTGCATTCGGTTTTGGGCCCTCCATGGATTATCTTGGATTTCTTCTGTATGCAATTGCAGGATTGTTGATCTATCGGCCAATGATGAAACTGTCAAAAAGCGCCAAAGTTGCCGCCATAGGGTTACTGTTATACGGCATTCTCTATTTCGCTACTTTGTTAGCACCTTATGCCGATATTTTAGGACAAGCCGATATTGAAGTTGCTGTTTTGATAAGCGCTTTACCTTTGCTTGTCTCTTTCGTTGCCCTCTACTTTGCCTTTAAAAGTGCGAATAAGCAGCAATAGGTGCCATATGCCCAAGAATAAATCCATAACCAGACGCGACTTTTTAAATGGTGTCGCTTATACAGCCCTAACAGTTGGGGTCAGTGCGCCATTAGGGCGAACAGTATTTGCAGCAGGTATGCAGACTAGTGATGGCGCGCCATACCCCCCACGATTAACAGGTATGCGCGGCAATCACCCTGGCTCGTATGATCATGCACACCCATTGGCGTGGTACGGCGAAGCCCCAAAAATAGCTAAAAATACAAATGAAGAATATGATCTTGTTGTTGTGGGTGGTGGCATTAGCGGCCTTGCCGCAGCATTGATGTTTAGGCGTGAGCGTGGGCCGGATCAGCGCATTCTTATTTTAGATAACCATGATGACTTTGGCGGCCATGCTAAGCGTAATGAGTTTATCTCTGATGGTAAAATGCTGCTGAGTGTTGGCGGTGCCGTTAATATGGAAGACCCGCAAAATGTCTACAGTGATGATGCTCTGCAACTCTTGAATGAAATTGGATTGGACTTAGATAAGCTAGCAGCGGGTCAACAAGATGATGGCATCACTGACCTATTTGGCTCCAATTCGGGAATGTATCTAAAAGACAAGGATGGCACTGGTTCGATAACAGTCGGCAAGTGGGTTAAAGCCTATAATGGTCTTGGAAATTATAAAGAACTGATAGAACAGCTGCCGATTCCTCAGTCCGAAAAAGACAAAATCATTAAACTTGCAAGTGGAGACTGGGATTACCTGGTCGGTTTATCGCTCCCTGAACGTTTAGAGTATCTGTCTACGACACCATATCATCAATTCCTTCGGGAAAAGGTGGGGCTCTCGGAAAAGTATCTAACGCTGTTTGATACTTGGGTTCGCTTGTCATTTGGTGTTGGTGGTGAAGCCACCTCAGCGCATGAAGCAATGATGGTAGCCGCGCCGGGGATGGGCAGCGTTGGCTGGCCATGGGGTCTTGCACAAGACCTGTTTATGGGCGGCGACGAACCTCCGATCAAGACTTTAATTTTTCCTGATGGCAATGCGTCTGTTGCACGAATGATGGTACGTACTTTAATTCCAGAAGTTGCGCCGGGAACTTCGATTGATGATATAACCACGGCCCGTTTTGATTATGGAAAACTGGATACTGATGGTTCGCCCGTCAGGCTAAGGCTGAACAGTACAGCAATTCGTGCCAAACAGAATGGGGAGCAGGTAACTGTCACCTATGTTAAGGATAACAAGCCCTATAATGTAAAAGCCAAACACTGTGTTCTTGCCTGCTATAACAGTATTATCCCACATATATGCCCTGAACTGCCTCAAAAGCAAAAAGAGGGCCTGAAATACGGCGTTAAAGTCCCCTTCGTGTGGGCAAGTGTTGTGGTAAAGGATGGGGACATTTTTAAAAAAGCGGGGACAGATTTTATTAATTGCCCAGATAGTTATTTTGGTACAGTAAGTATTGCGCCTATGACTAAAATGGCTGATTATCAAGCGCCGAGTGGCCCTGGGGGCCCCCGGGTGATCTTTATGATGCGTGCGCCAGCAAAGCCGCTGCAAGGCAATCAAACGCCTCGTGATGTATATCGTCAGGCGCGACGTGAGCTACTTGCAACATCTTTTGATGATATCGAGGCAGAGATTAAGGCCCAACTGAATGAGGTATTTGCTAATCAGGCGTTTGATGCGGAGCAGGAAATCGAGGCGATTACTGTCAACCGGTGGGCGCATGGGTATGCATATTCATACATGGAACTTTTTGATAGCTTTGATAAAGGCAACTATCCCTATCAAGTAGGCAGAAAGCAGTTTGGCCGTATATCTATCGCTAATACCGATGCTGCCGGACAAGCCTACCTCAATGTTGCGATTGATCAGGCTTGGCGGGCAGTGCAGGAACAGCTTTATATAAGCAGGTAATAACTTTAAAGAGCAAGGCATCTCCCGCTTTAGGTGCAATTTATCCTGTTAGCTAACAGATTTATTTGGATTACAGCCCGATCAGTTCCTTGTCAACGAATCAAAAATGTCTAGTAAAGGCTGGGAAGTCCAGCAAGCTATTCAGATGGTTCAGGGGTGGTATTGATAATGACAAATTCCCGGTACTGCTCGGGCATCGTCCAGTACCCAGTGTAACCTTCAGGGACGATCAAATAATCACCCTTCTTAAACTCCATCTCTTCCCCCTCGTCAGGGGTCAGGATAAGACGGCCTTCTAGAATTTGAACAAACTCGTCAACGGGCAGTCCATCGATACGCACCTTACCAGGGGCGGCATCAATTACATAGGCTGAAATTTTGCCCTCGTAGAACTTATGCGTTGAGCTACTTATCGGGAGTTCAGTCTGAATCGCTTTATCAGTTGCTCGGTTAGGGTCTGTAGGGACGAGCCCCTTACCCTCTAAAAAACTCTTTGCGATAAGAATGGGAAAGTTTTCTGTCATTGGCGAAGATGCTTCTTTGGTAGCGCTGTCTTCAGCAATTGAATAGGTACTGTTTAGTAACATAAGCGATGCAAAAGCTATAGCCTTTGCGGAAGTTCTGAATATAGAAATCATTATCTAGCCTACTATTTGGTTAATCAGTTTTGGTTAATC
>CAJQKT010000025.1 GCA_905478995.1 uncultured Pseudomonadales bacterium
TCGTGCATCATTAATAGCAGGTTGGGCGCCAGAGCCTCGTGCACCAGTAAGTCAACGCCAGCGGAAAACTGTTGGATGTTATCTAATTTAGTGGTGTCCCCCGTAATCAGCAGCGAACGCCCCTTATAACTGAAGCGATAACCCACAGCAGGATCGATTGGTGGGTGATTAACTGCGAGCGCCTCAACTATTAACCCGGCGTCGTCATAAACAGTGGTTAGCTTTCCTAAGGCTGGTTTAGCGAAAGGCATGGCTAACATACCCGCGCCTGACAACGGTGCCACTAGGTCGCCATGATGGTCATGACGATAAGTGAAATCTTGTGCATAAACGCTATTGAGTCCGTTAACAATCTGCTCAACACCTTCAGGGCCGTACACTGGCAAAGGGCTAGGATTATCACCGCCTGCCCAGCGAATTGTCGCCATCTCACCAAGGCCATCAATATGGTCAGAATGAAAGTGAGTCAGAAATACTCCTTGAATCGTGCCAGGCTGGTAGCCCATGCGGGCAAGATTGCGCACGCCATCGGTGCCTGAATCTATTATGAATAGTCGCTTGCCGGCGACCACAGCGACGCAAGGGCCGGAGGCGTTGGGTGCTGGCATAGGGCCGCCGGCGCCACAAAGAGCCAAGTGTAAACCATCCTCTAAGGTGGCTACATAGTCAGCATTGATTCGTACTTCAAGCCCTTTCTCCAGCAGGAGGCTGGCGATATTAGTGCGTTGACTAAAACTGATGACTGCCATGCAAAGGATGACGGCACCAACAACAAGTATTTTGTTCATAGCGATTACCTAGTTAGACGGGATGAGACGGCATAGTGCTTTTTTTAATGATATATTATGCCACAACCTATGTCACGAATATCTCAGCGACCCAGGAGAAGCTGGGGTAATACACTATAATAACGACTCATGGGTTGTTCTCGTTCAACTCGTGCTTCAAGCCGCGGCTCAATATGCAAGCCCCAATGCGGCGCTAGAAAATTCTGTTTCAATACCGCGAGCTATTACCGGGGGTACCGGCAAGTATGCCAATGCACAGGGTTGGGGAGAGACAAACCATCTGCCTAATGGCAGTTGGCAGCATATCCTGCATCTTAAGTAACTATCGATAAGATGGTTCAGCATGCCCAGCGCGGTTCTTGGCTTTCGTATTAAGCACTAATTTATATTCGGCTTGGTATGTGCCGGCAGTGGAGCGATGTCAATCGCAGGAAGAGGTCAGGAGTTTTTTAAAAACGCTCGGTTTAGACGTAAACATGGCAGCAACAACAGCGCTTTAATTTTTAATCGAGCGCAGCCGTAGAGGTTTCTTTTTTCGGGTCAGAAAATTCGCTGCCTCATCAAAATCTAGAGGTTTGCTGTGAAAATAGCCCTGAATAATATCGCACTCCATATCTCTAAGAATATTCAGTTGCTGCTCTGTTTCAACACATTCCGCCACGATCGTCATATTTAAACTTTTTCCCAGCGTAATAATTGATTGCACAATGCCTTCGTTAGCTCGACTAAGTCCGAGCCCATTTATAAAGCTACCATCAATTTTAATTGTGCCTATAGGTAGATCTTGTAAATAGCTCATGCAGGAATAGCCCGTTCCAAAATCATCAATCGCAATGCTTACGCCTAAATCCCTTAGCGTTTGTAAAATCGGGCCCGCTGTTGACCTTGCATTCAAAAAGGTATTCTCGGTTAATTCAATTTCCAAGTATTCAGGTTCTAAGCCTGAGCCTGCCAAGGCCGATGCAATGTTGTTAAAACATTGCTGGTGCATTACAAACGAGGGCGGCAGGTTTATGGCCATTTTTATCGGTGGAAGCCCCGCGTTTTGCCAGCTCATATTTTGTTGGCAAGCTTGTTTAAGCACCCACAGTGAAACCCGATGCATCAGACCTATTTCTTCAACAATGGGAAGGAACTCATCGGGTGGTATTAATCTGCCCTCGAGCTTCCATCTTATTAAAGCCTCGAATCCCACGACTGTCTCGCCATCGATTGCAAGCTGCGGTTGATACATCAGAAAAAAGTCTTCATTTTCGACGGCGTTATGCAGCTCCATTTCCATTCTTAAACGGTATACCGATTTATTAAGCATGCTCGATTTAAAATAGCGAAATTGACCTACGCCTTGAGACTTGGCTTGGTACATGCTGATGTCGGCGTGCTTAAGCAGGCTCAGGCTGTCTTTGCCATCCTGAGGGAAGCGGGCAATACCGACGCTAGTCGTAATATGCAGCAGATGTCCGCTCACTATCGCCGGCTTGGAAAGTTCTAGAATGACTTTATTAACAATAAGCTCTATGTCTTCTACCTGTTCAATATTTTCGAGCAGCATGACAAACTCATCTCCGCCCCAGCGACTAATAGAGTCGGATTTTCGCAGTATACCTACTAATTTTTCAGAGATTTTTAGTAGTAATTCATCGCCTATGCCATGCCCGAGACTGTCGTTGATGACTTTAAACCTATCTAAATCAAGAAAAAGCACCGCGATTTCTGATTTGTTCCTGCCTGCTATATCAATGGCGTGGTCCAAACGCTCCATAAGCAAGTGGCGATTGGGTAGTTGAGTCAGTTCGTCATAGTTGGCGCGGTTATAAAGTTGTTGCTCGTGCGTCTCTATGGTGTCGAGCATTGTATTCACGCCTAGAATAAGATCGCCAATTTCATCGTGCCGTCCGCCATCCAGTCGTTTGTGGTATTTTTTATTTTTAGCAACATATCCCACCAAGCCAATGAGTTCGCTAATTGGCGCAGTGAATCTTTTCTGTATTTTCCAGTTAAGTAAATAAGCGAGCACTAGGCTGCCTAAAAATGCCCAGCCTGTCACCAATATGTAGTGACTTTTTTGCATAGCCAGCGAGTTGGTGTCGGCCGATATTACGGCGATGCCGAGGTGGTCTTCATCCATCATTATGGCTTTGGATAGATAAAAATTGTTATTCCTGAAAATAATCTCGCCATTAAACTGCTCAATAGGCATATCAATTTTCTGTCCAGGGCGCTTATATTCAGCGAATACTGCACCGTTTGCGTCGTACAGCTGAGCGTATCGAGTTGACGTATAGCTTTTTAGGGCGGACAACAGTTCAGTTGCTGCGTCTTGGTCATCAAATAGTAAAGCCGATTTACTGGTAGACACGAGCAGGTTAATTTCATTATCCATCGTTTCTAACAAGTTGGCTTTATAGTCTGTAATCGCATTCGAGTAGAGTAGCCCTGACATAATGAGAAGCGGCAGAATATTGATCGCTACGACAGACAAAAGCTGTTTATGGAAAAAATTAATTTTTTTGACGCGATTATTTTTCTTCATTTTATTTTTGCCAGCTTCATTAGTTCAGAGCTAACGACAACTTGAGTTTTGGAAATGTTATCTCTATCTATCTCGAAGCGTAGTTTTTTATTTTTTTCGTAAAACACTATAGAAGTAGTTGGGAATTTCACTTCGGGTGAATCAACCACAACAACTGCATGATGAAGTTTTTCATTATTAGCGGTTCGCGACTGCCTTGTATAAACCAATTCACATTGTTTTGCTGTGCTCAGTGGTAGTACGTTGACGGGACGTTGCAGCTTCCCTACTCGAACATTGCGAGCCATTTCATTTAAAAATGCAAGAAATTTTGGTGAGCTGGCTATACAAATACGAATGGTCTTCTGCCGTTCGTCAGCATCGCTCTCTGGCCATTCAATAAATTTTGTGAAGTTTAATAGATAGGCTGCTTTTAGCTTATCTTCTTTGCTCAAAGGTGCTTCGGCTTGAGTAGCTAAACAAAATAGCAGGCACACTGAGCCGATCGCAAAAGCTTTAAAAGCTTTCGCGAAGCGTCGGCGACATGTGCGTAAAAAAAGCATGAGGGTTATCAATAAGTTTTAGATAGATAAATAGCACTACGCCATTGTTCTTTAGGCTGTGGCCCATTGAGATCTTGGTAAACAGGCTGGCCGAGCTCTACGGTGAGTCGGTAGTCATCAGAAACCTTCCACAACAAACCTAGTCGGGCATTAACTTTTTTACCGCCATAAAGGTCTGGGTTGGTTATGCTGGCAGGATAGAGAGTGGCTGGGTCGCCAACTAACAAAGAGGCATCTTGCCCGTGTATAGAGTCACTATATTGGAGTGTCACGCCCGCATAGCCTTTTATGCGTGGAGACAATTTGAGTTGATAACGACCGCTAAAGCTATAGTTGTTGCCAAGACGGTAGTCTCTGTCATTGGTCCCCGTGCGAATAATGGCCGACAAGTTCATACTTAAGTTGGGCGTTGTGCTGTTTTGATAGTTTAATTCAACAGGGAAATCGTAGGTGCCTGAGCCCAGTTGCATGGTGTAGGGCAGTTGCTGGTCACCTGGCTCTCGGGGTGTGTCACCTTGTTCATCAATAGACCCCGTGGGTAAGCTTACCCCAAGTGAAATCTGCCATGCATCAGAATTTAAGTTGTAGCTGGCTGACATGACAGCATCGCCAATACCACTAGTTTCAATGGTGAAGGTTTCATATCCGGGTACCAAACTTAAATGGTCCGTTTTTTGTTTGATATACGGAATCGAGAGATGCCCCTGCCATTGGCCATTAAATTGGTAGCCTACTGTGTATATGTGCGCGGTTTGAGTGATAGTGGTAGGCACCACAGGAAAAGTCTTACCAGATCCGTCCGAAGGCGGGCCGGTAACATCGGTGAAACTGAGTGATTGGGTGCCGTCAAGATAGCCTTCAAACTTTGCGGTTTTGTATTTGTACCCCAAAGTCCAAGCAGAAAAAGCACCGGCCGCTTGGCTAGTTTCATAGATGTTTAGGTTAAATAGTTCCTGCAAGCTCATCTCGGCAAATTCAGATGGCGTGCTCTGCCCTAGGCTATTAGCGGTTGCAAATAGACAGAGTAAAGGAGAGTAAACCGCAGCGAACGATAGCTTTAACTTCATGATAAGGCCTAAATCGTGTGAGTGAATGAGCCGATCGAGATATCTATGAATCCTTCATTGATCGAATCTAATCTACGCCTTTCGCGCTCAATTGCAATCAATAGGTTGTCTTTTAATACATCTCTCGGGTAT
>CAJQKT010000026.1 GCA_905478995.1 uncultured Pseudomonadales bacterium
CGAGCTGTAGTTTAACAGAGCTTGTGCGAAGGTGCGCTGCCTTGAACATCTCGCCGTGTCAGGTAGCATTTTTTACATGTTTGCAAACGCGAGCGTTGATGCCCCGCGCTTTACTTTATACTGACAGCAGAAAAAATCGCCCGAGCAACGCATACCCGCACAATGTGCGAATAACTAAACAACAAAAAATGCGAAACCCACGCTACCTAGCAATGCTCCAATGCTAGCCTAGGTGCATCCGCCAATGCATATGACAAGCAGATAACAAACACATAGACTGCCTATGAGCCAAGCCAACAAAACTCCACGACCATTAGCTGCCTACGGCAATGCAATATTGGTCGCATTGGGGGCTGTGGCATGACGCTGTCTGCCAATGAGCGCCCCATTCCCTGCACCACCAGCGACCAAGTTACGGTCGATGTAAGTGGTGCTGTACGTAGCCCACGCTTTGATGATATCTACTTTAATCCAGGGCAAGGCGCTGCAGAGGCACAGCATGTATTTATTCAGGGTAACCAACTCGAACAGCGCTGGCTTCAAGCCTTAAAAAACAACAAAACAAACGGCAACTCTTCAAAAGCAACCCATCATTTCATCGTGGGTGAAACAGGCTTTGGTAGCGGCCTCAACTTTTTAGCCACAGTTAATGCTTGGGTTACGTTACATAAACATCTGCCACGCTCAGCCCAGCCGCGCCTACATTACTATGCCACCGAGGCGTTTCCACTCACTCTGCAAGCCATGAAAAAAGTTCATGACGCCTACGATCCTTTCCCCGCCTATTCGGCGGAGTTGCGGGCTAACTACCCCGACCTAGTCGGCAGCGACTATCTCATACCGTTTGAATTTGACGGCTGCACGATATACTTGGTGTTATTGTTAGGCGATAGCTGTGAAGCACTACAGCGTTTAGAGTACTACCCGTCAACACAAGTAACATCTTCAATAACAACGCGAACAAATTTATCCTTAGCAGCTCCATCATCGTCGTCATTGGGGCTGTGCATTGACGCATGGTTTCTGGATGGCTTTGCGCCGGCCAAAAACCCAAACATGTGGCAAGCATCCCTCTTCACATTAATCAAACGCTACAGCCACATTGGCAGCACAGTGGCCACGTTTTCTGTTGCCAGACCAGTCAGAACAGGCCTTGCGCAAGCCGGCTTCGCCTTAAAAAAAACACCTGGCTTTGGCCGTAAGCGTGAAATGCTCACCGCTGTTTATTCGGCAGAAACCCCTTTATTAACAACCGCACTAGCGCAGCATGAACACGGCCAACCGTACCCCTTGAAAGAGAGAAAACCCGCTTTTTCATTATCACCGTGCTTTTTCCGGCATGCTGAAAAAAGGCACGACGAGCAAACCAAGATCACGATCGAGCCGCCACGTGCATTAATAATCGGAGCGGGTATTGCAGGCTGCAGCACAGCGTCTCGCCTTGCCCAGTCAGGCTGGCAAGTAACGGTACTTGATAGTGGAGCGCGCGTTGCCGACGCCGCGTCAGGTAATTCTGCCGCGGTGCTCTATGCGCGCACAGCGCTGCAACGATCGAAACTTGCCGACTTTCATGAGGCAGCTTTCCATTATGCTGTGAACTATTATCGGCAGCTAGAATTAGCTCATGCGCCGGAATCTGCCTATACCAACCAGGGTGAGCACCAACAAAAACGCTCAGCCAACCACCTAACCAATGGACTCAATGGCATGCTGCAACTCACCGAGCAGCTAAGCGATGAATGGCTCGAGTCTCACCCAGAGTGCCACGGCCGACGCAACGTAAACGCGGCAGCCGCCAGCGCAATAGCGGGGGTAACCCTCTCGGAGCCTGCCATTTATTATCCGAAAAGTGGCCATCTGAACCCGCGTACCGTGTGCGAGAGGCTATTGAATAATCCTGCAATTAAACTACTCACCGCCACTCATGTAGAGAGCCTTTCCTACCACGAAGATACCCATCATGGACAATGGCAGGCCAACCTAGCCCATGCCAATGCGATACAGGCCGACATCGTAGTCGTGGCATGCGGCCATGCCAGCGCCCAATTCGCCCAAACTAACTGGCTCAAGCTTAAGGCATTGCGAGGGCAAACATCAGACATACCTGCCAGTGATCGCTCGGCCAAACTCCGCGTAACACTGTGCGAAAAAGGCTACACCACCCCGTCGATACAGGGCTTCCATAGCATCGGCGCGACCTACAACCTAGGCGTAACCAGTGCGCAAATTGCCGTTGCCGACCATATCGAAAACCTCAGTAATGCTCACCAGGCCTGCTCCTCGATGCCTGCGCCCGCCAGCCATGCAACGTTAGCCCAATCCATTCAAGGCCGAGCAAACTTTCGCTGCGTATCACCCGACTACATGCCCATCGCTGGGAGTGTGGTCGAGCCACAGACGTTTCGTAAAAGCTTTGCCAGCTTAAGTCACAATGCCAAGCAAACGCCTGCAAGCTTGGCCTCACCCATACCGGGTCTGTATATCAATACTGGATATGGATCGCATGGCTTTACCATGGCGCCGTTAGCCACAGAACTCCTGGTTGCAGAAATAAATGGCTCGCCAGTCCCACTCAGCGATACGTTACGACAAGCCATTTCGCCATCACGCTTTTTAGTCCGACAACTTATTCGAAGCAATGCCACTCGGCCAATTAACAAATCAGGCGCGCATGAGTAGAATAAGCTCCTTACATTTTTTATCACTTTAAATCGCTTAAAAGCCTAGCCCCCTCATCCATTTAAACAGGTACTACCGATTAATAAGCAAACACATGACAGCCGCTGCAAATGCCACTGGAGGATTATCAAAATATCGGCTCTGTGCAACATTACCGTGGGTCTAATGTTTGCGCTGGCAACCGGCACCTTAGCGCGTGCCGATGAACCTCAGATTAATAGCAAAGCGCAGTTGCAGCCTGCATTTAGCTGCGAGGCAACGATACAACATTCAGAAGCGACGGGAACGCTGACTCCAGAGCCACTTAACTTTCAACTGGTTGGCCGCTATCCCCATCGTAACAATGCATTTAGCCAAGGGTTTATTTTTCATCAAGGTTATATTTATGAGTCGACCGGCTTGTACGGCCAATCAATGTTGGCACGATATCCATTAGGGCAGCTCGCCCCTGATATTAGCCAAAAACTGGATGACAAATATTTTGGCGAAGGGCTTGCTATGGTCGGTGAGGAGTTTGTAGTACTGACTTGGAAGTCAGGCGATGTGCTGCGCTACAGGCTCGGTCAGAACCACACAAACGTCAGCAAACAATCTGACCCGCACGCACAAGCGCACACGTTTGAGCTGACTGCCACTCAGCAGATCGCGAGCGAGGGCTGGGGACTGACTTCCAATGGCACCAGCCTAATCAGCAGTGATGGTAGCGCCACCCTCACTTTCAGAAACTTGGACACCTTGACGCCACAAAAGAAAATCATTGTGCGTGCCCTGGATCGACCTGTTAAGCACCTCAATGAATTGGAGTGGGCCAACGGCTGTATTATGGCGAACATTTGGGGCAGCGATACAGTGGTGCTCATTGACCCTACTAATGGTCAGGTACGATATACACTCGATATTGCTTCGCTGGCTAAACGCGAGCGCAACCATCAGGCCAACGTTGCTAATGGCATCGCCTATCGAGATGACAACGGCAACTTGCTGATGACCGGCAAAAACTGGCAGCATATTTACGAGCTCAAACTCAGTAACGCAACGCAATAACAGAGCCAAGCTTTGGCCACAGCGGCACGCAGTGATGCAACAACCTAATAGGCGAGTAACTCAGTGAACTGTCTAATATGCCTACGCCAATCTACCCATTAGCCACGCCATCAACTGATTAAGCGCTTGAGCAAAAATTGACTACCCACATACTGCGCACGATTGTGATTCGAGACGTATACTCAAGTACACTACACTAAAGCCACTAATCATTTAGGAAGATAGCTTTTCAATGAACACAGATACTACTCAATCAACGTTTAAACGCTTAGCCACTACCGAGATCGCATCGCTAGACCTGCGCTGCGAGGAGTACCAACATACGCTGACTGGCGCACGTCACATTCATCTTGCAGCCGATAACAAAGAAAATGTCTTTTTAGTGGCCCTGCGCACCGTACCCACTGACTCTAGCGGTGTTGCACACATTCTCGAACACACCAGCCTTTGTGGCAGTAAAAAATATCCGGTGCGAGATCCATTTTTCATGATGATCCGCCGCTCGCTTAATACTTTCATGAATGCATTCACCAGCTCCGACTGGACCGCCTACCCCTTTGCTAGTCAAAGCCGCAAAGACTTCGACAACTTACTCACGGTCTATCTCGATGCCGTCTTTTTTGCGCGCTTAGATCCGCTTGATTTTGCTCAAGAAGGCCACCGAGTTGAATTTGAAAAAAGCGACGATGCAAGCAGCGATTTAGTTTATAAGGGTGTTGTCTTTAATGAAATGAAAGGTGCGATGAGCTCTATTTCATCTCAACTTTGGCAAGCTGTGGGTGAGAATTTATTTCCCGACAACACCTACCAATACAACAGTGGCGGCGAACCTGCTGTTATTCCGCAACTCAGCTACGAACAGTTGCAGTCATTTTATAAAAAACACTACCACCCCGATAATGCCGTCTTTTTTACCTATGGCGATATCCCTGCCTGTGAGCATCAACAAAAATTTGAAGCGCTGGCGCTGCAGCATTTTTCCAGCGAAAAAACGGTCATCGAAGTTCCATTGCAAGCACCGTTTGACAAACCAATAAGCAACACGAAGGCCTACCCGTTAGCTGAAGGCGAGGCGGCCAGCAAAAACTGTCACCGCGTAATGGCTTGGGTTCTCGATGACATACGCGACCCTATGGCAGTAATGGCCGCGCACCTACTGTCGAGTATTTTGCTTGAAGATAGTGCCTCTCCCCTTCAGCAAGCACTTGAAACAACCGAGCTTGGCAGCTCTCCATCACCACTATGTGGGCTTGATGATTCAGGTTTGCAAATGGTTTTTGTGTGCGGCCTTGAAGGCTGCGAAGAAAGCGGACAAGATGACTTCGAAGCGCTAGTTTTAGACGCCCTGCAAAACACAATTACCCAAGGAGTTGAGCAGAACCGACTGGTTGCACTGCTCGACCAGTTAGAATTACAGCAGCGTGAAATCAGTGGGGACAGTCATCCCTATGGGCTACAACTTATTCTCTCCTGCCTCGCCACGGCCTTGCATCGCGGCGAGCCGGCCAGCATGCTCAATATAGATCCGGTGTTAGAGCAGCTGCGCAAAGATATAGAATCGCCGAATTTTATCACTGCGCTAATCAAGAGGGTTTTACTTGATAACCCACATCGTGTAACCGTAACGCTCACCCCAGACGCTCACCTTAATCAACAGTTGATTACTGAAGAAACAGATCGACTCGCAGCAATAAAAGCCACGTTAAGCGAAGATGAAAAACAGGCCATCATTGCCACGAGTCAGGCACTTACGGAGCGCCAAGCTGCTGTTGATGATCCTGGCGTGTTACCAAAGGTAGGATTAGACGACGTGCCCGCCATGGCTGCGCCACCCACATTTAACCCGCTCGATTGCGGCGGCCGCAAGTTGGCCTACTACCCACAAGGCACCAATGGCTTGACCTATCATCAAGTCATCTGCTCATTGCCCCCTCTTAGCGAAGCACAACTATCAATACTTTCATTACACAATCGCGTGCTCACTGAGGTGGGTGTGGGAGAACATGATTACCTGCAAACACAGAGCTGGCAGACCGGCGTATGTGGCGGCATTAACGCGTATAGTTCAATTCGCGGTGAAATCGACAACGAGCAACAAGTGCAGGGCTACTTTACACTCTCAGCCAAAGGTTTGGCCGCACGCGGCAGCGACATTGATAAACTTCTGGCCAGCACTTGGAATGACGCCCGCTTTGATGAACACCAGCGAATTGCCGAACTTATTGCTCGATACACCGCGCGCGCCGAACAGTCAGTCACCGGCAATGGCCATGCACTAGCAATGAGTGCGGCCTGTCAGGGCATGAGCCCCATTGCTAAACTCGGCCATAACAGCAGCGGCTTGCGTGGAATTCAAAAGCTCAAAGCGCTCAATAAAAGCCTTGTGGAGCCATCAGCACAAGCTGACTTTAGTGCTCGACTTGCTGAGTTACATCAACTGCTCAGTCACAGTGAGCATCAATTTTTAGCCGTTGGCGAAGCTGACCAGCAAGAGCAAACCGTTGATGCGCTCATACAAAACTGGCCTGCTCAAAGTATTACAAAAAGCGCACGGCTAGAGTTGCCAGCCACACGACAACAAAGCCGCCAACTATGGATTTGTAACTCTCAGGTGAACTTTTGCGCCAAGGCCTACCCTACGGTACCCGTGGGTCATGCCGACGCAGCTTCACTGACAGTGCTAGCCGGTGTGTTACGTAACGGCTTTTTACATACTGCTATTCGTGAGCAAGGTGGCGCTTATGGCGGTGGCGCCAGCCAAGACTCTATGAATGCTGCATTTCGTTTTTACTCTTATCGTGATCCGCGGCTATCCGACACTCTCAATGATTTCGATCAGTCTATTGCTTGGGTTCTCGAAACGCAGCATGAGTGGCGCGTCATTGAAGAAGCCATCTTGGGCGTAGTCAGCTCACTAGACAAACCATCATCGCCAGCTGGCACAGCTAAACAGCATTTTCATGATGCTTTATTTGGCCGCAGCCCCGCGCAGCATGCGCGCTTTAGACAAGCAGTGCTTGGCGTTACCGCCGCCGACTTAATCCGCGTGGCTGAACAGTACTTAAAACCAGAACAAGCGAGTATAGGTATCGTTACGCACAGCGGCGAAGCAGCTCAGTACGAATCGCTTTGCGAGCGCGACGGCATCGAAATAATAACACTTTAACCTAGCTGCAAGGGTGCGCCAGCACATAAAAACCAGCGCTTGCGCTACTCTGCCAAAGTAACGCTTAGCTGGCCTTGCTCGACATTAAGCTGACTGATGCCAGCGGCAAAGCTCTGCCAAAAGCCCTCGCTACTGCCAAACTCACTAATCAGGTCGGCATTTTTAAGATTACCCAACCAAGCACTGGGAATCGGAACGCCCATTACGCTGACGCCGCGCAAAATTGCCGTGAGCTTGCCGTTGGTAAAAGCAAGACCCAACCCTGCGCTGACTCGCACCGTTTTTCCACCCAAAATTGGAAACCCAGGGTCTACCGGAACCAGCAGCTGAGCACTGACCAAATCATCGTCAAAATCGATCGCTAACTTATCGGCCAAGTTGGTGTTTTGCGCCAACATTGCATTGATCTCACGCTCGCTGAAAGCCAATTGACGCTCAGCTCCAGCCTCAGCATAGGCGCGAGGCTTCAGTGGACTCGCTGTGGTAGCAAGCCCTTGATTAAAGCGATTAGAATCAAGCTGCTCAAGTTTTTTTTCTAATTGTTGGGTTTCGAGTGCATTCAACTCAACAGGGTCGAATGGAGACGGCGCAAAATAGTAACGGTAAGCCAGCAACATCGCGAACAACGTCAGGACGAACGTCAACAGCACCACTAGCCACAGAGGCCAGCGCCGCGCTAAAAATCCAGTGGATGCTTCTGATATTTGTTCTAACGAGGGATCTGATTTCATATCTCAACTCGACTCACGACAGCGCACAAATTATTTCGACCGCTGAGTGGTTCATTAGTTTTAGTTAAAAATACGCAGCCAATGTGCGCACCTATGCGGCCAAGACCCCAACAATGCCTCTAGGGGGAAAACTAAAATACACCCATCGCAACGGCTGCTGCCATCGCCTGGCCTAATTCCTCACAGGCTTGTAAGTCCTTCGCGGTTACCTCTCCTCTTGCTATAACAGGCTCGGCGACCTTACGCATGGGGTAGCCTTTGAGTATACGATCAATTTCTCTGACCGCACCACGCCCATCATTTCCGGCACTAATAAACAGCGCATAAGGTATGCCTAGTTGATGATGTTCAGCCGGATAATAAGTCCGATCAAAAAAATCTTTTAACGCTCCAGACATGGAGCCAAAATTTTCGGGACTACCAAAAATCACGGCATCTGCTGCCAACAAGTCTTCAAGTCCGGCACTAAAAGCCTCCTTAACCGATAGCATCACACTCGCCTCACGAGCAATGCCACGCTCCACAGCTTTAGCAAGCTGCCCCGTATTACCTGATTGAGTATGATAAATAAGCACTAGAGTTTTCATAACCAGCCAAATTGGTGTGTCACGATCAAGCGCAACCGATAGCCCCAATAAGTTACAGGCGACCGATCATCAATAAAACTATGTCGCAGTGACTTTCTGAGGATATTGTTTTAATCATTAAAAAAATCGCTTTTAAGCTGCCACCGTCTCGTTAACAGTATTTGCAGCAATAAAATCGAAGGTTCGATAAAGAGCATCGGCGGCCAGTAACGGATCATAATTCTGGCAGCCAGCATCTAAAAAGTTATGTGCTGCTTCCGCATAACTCAAGCGCTCGACAACCGGATTGTGTTGGCGCAAATTCGATTCGACTTGCCCGAGCGTTTGCTCACAGGCAAATAAACTTTTACCCGCGCTGACTATTTGGGTGGGAATATCAATCGAACCAAAAGCAGACAAACATGTCTCTAAGCCACTGGCATAATAACTGGCAATACAACGAAATTGATTAGGAAAATAGCTTGCTGCAACTAATGCCAGCCGTCCACCAAGACAATGGCCGAACAAACTTATACGCGAAGTATTCATATCGCTACGGCTGGCAATAAACTCCAAGGTTGCACCAATGTCGTCCATCGCTCGTTGCTCACGAAGGCCGTGCATAGCCTCTAGTGCCTCATCAAAATCTGCAGGTAGTGCCGAAGTCTTGCCGCCAGAGTCATGGTAGAGATCGGGAATAGCGACCGCATAACCCTCTTCGGCAATCAAGCGCCCCATAGAACATAGAGCTAGATCGACCCCTTTCATCCCCATCAATAAAATAACCACCGGATGCGGTCCAGCGTTACGCGGCTTCATAATTTTGACTGGCATACAACCCCCAGCATGCTGGTCGATGAGCGTTGTCTGGTCATCGAGATCATACCTTTGGCTTAAATCAGTGACCACGTTCATGGTAAAACTCCCTAACACTCAAGCATTTAACTAAAGTCTAGGGGAATCACAGAGCGAGGCTTTGGTAGTTTGTGGCGCGAAACCATGGGAAAAATACATCAATAGCTAACATTTGCTCGTTAATTCACCGCTCAGCGCAGTCGTCAGGCAGGCTCGGGCACACGCCGACTTGCACCCAAGCCATTACTGTATATAATTACATACTGTAAATTTAATCAGCACCGGACTTGAACTCAACCCAGTACTCAAACCCAACTTAGTACTTAAGCCCAACTTAGCACCTAAACCTACCTCGGCAAAAAGGCCCGCACATGCAACTAACCAAACGACAAGAGCAGATTCTCGGTTTAATTAAGTCGCATATTCAAGCAACCGGTCGACCGCCCACACGAGCCGATATTGCTGCTGAGTTTGGCTTTAAATCGGCTAACGCCGCCGAAGAACACCTCAAGGCCCTCGCCCGCAAAGGTGCGATCGAAATGATTCCGGGGACATCACGCGGCATAAGACTGATTGACGAGACCCCGCCAGGCATACCTCTCATTGGCCGCGTTGCCGCGGGTAGCCCCATTCTCGCAACAGAACATGTAGAGGACTACGTGGCCGTGGACCCAAGCTTTTTTAAACCAAGGGCTGACTACTTACTCGAAGTGGTTGGCGACAGCATGCAAGATGTAGGCATTTTTGACGGAGACTGCTTAGTCGTGCATAACACTGCCCAAGCGGAAAATGGCGAGATCGTTGTAGCTCGAGTGGATGACGATGTCACGGTAAAAAGATTTCGCACCACCCGCAGCAAGCATATTGTGCATCTGGAGCCCGAAAACGTCGATTACAGCACGATCGTTGTCGATTTGCGCGAGCAGCATTTTAAAATAGAAGGGTTAAGCGTTGGGGTTATCAGGCGCCAGTAGAGCGGATATGCAAACGCTGCTTTTTATGCAAATACAGCCATATTGCTCGAATAACTAGTGTAAGACTCTCGACTCAGCGTCGTCAGTTAATCGTGTATCCGACTCACGACCTTCATTTTTTTCACCCGATTCTGAGCCCACGATTTCTAGCTGGGAAGCCGTTTCAATGCCGGCATGAATCATTGCTCGGGCAACTTCGAGCCTACCTTCTGGCAAATAGTTTTTAGATTCATCAGAAAAATGAATTGTCATGAGTGCGTCGCCTTCACCATCGGCACGCTGCAAGACAATGTCTCCATTGACTAATTCAACTATTTCAAGAAATGATGACACGATAAAGACCCCCTATTATGTGAGGCCAGTATACCATCGACCGCCTTCGATTGCAGCCCGTCTCCTCTGAAAAAGACCCCCAACCTAACGCTATTTTGCTTTATTTTTGCCGTGGATTGTTGGCAAGGTTTGACGCTCGGCTTGGCTATTAATACTCCACACCGTGCTCACGGATGCGTGTATGCAGCTGCGTAATCTCTTGCTGCCAAAGCAAGCAATCTGAAGGAGAAAGATGGATTTCAGCCATACTGATTTCATCCGTTTTTACCCGCCGTGCCTTGATTTGCCAGAGACGTCGGTAGGTCTGAAGCATTGCCGAAATAGGTGTTGTCTGACGAAGTGCGCCGGCCAACTCTTGCAAGACCTGGGAAGGCTGGTTCTGCAATGCCCTATCGAGCATCCCTTCCAAGCCACCTGAGGCAATTGCACTGCCGCTATCAGCGGCGTCATCTTTAGGGATGGTAGCTTGCACTAAAAAGAATAGTGATCGATGCAGAGCGTCTAGCGAGGCCTCACAGTAACATTGCAACTGTTGACCGTGGAATTGCCCACCGTCATTAGTCTGTTCTAACAATTGCCCCTGCTCAGCCAACAAGCGCGCAAAATACAAGGCCTGATTAATAGACCCAGAATAACTACTCTCGCGACTCAATGCATGATCTCCTTTGGCTGTAAAACGTCGAGGACACGCACCCCATTACTCCGTTGGCTTTTTAGCACTCACTTTTTTCGCCGGCACTTTTTTCGCCGGCACTTTTTTCTTAACCGCTTTCTTTTTCGCCGCTTTCTTTTTAGGTGCCTTCTTTTTAGGCGCTTTTTTCTTAGCTGGAGTTTTAGACGATTTCTCCGTTATCACCCATTGACCATTTTCAAAATCAGCCCGCCAACCGCTCGCCTTGCCGTCATTCTCAGTCATTAGGTACTGTTGCTTGGTTTTACGCATGTACCGAATCTGCACACGCTCGCCATCGCTATCGGTCACAGGGCCCTCTAACAAAAAGTGATATTTAGGATCAACTTCTGCTTTGTGTGGCAAAACCTCATCAACAAACGGAGCGCGGGTTTCACGGTTCTTCGGAAACTGACTTGCTGCCAAAAAAATACCGGCAGCACCATCGCGCAAGACATACGTGTCATCCACTTTGAGACATTGCAACTCAGGCATTGGCACTGGATCCATTTTTGGCGGTGCCGCCTCTCCACTTCGCAGTAATTTGCGCGTGTTTTTGCAATCATCGGCCATGCAGCCAAAATATTTTCCAAAGCGACCCGACTTGAGTTGCATTTCAGCACCGCATTTATCGCAATCGAGCTTGGGCCCATCGTAACCCTTAATTTTAAACTGGCCCTGCTCAACCTCATAACCATCGCAATCGGGGTTATTGCCACACACATGCAATTTGCGCTGCTCATCAACTAAATAACTATCCATAGCCGTTTGACATTTTTGACAGCGCCGCTTGTGTATCAACAAACGTGATTCAGCCTCGTCATCGTCATCGGCACTAACCACTTCATCGCCCGACACCAAATTAACGGTTTCTTTGCAACGCTCCTTTGGTGGTAAACCATAGCCAGAGCATCCTAAAAACACGCCGGTGCTGGCTGTACGGATTTGCATAGGCCGTTCACATACTTTACAAGCCACGTCAATTGTTGTGGGGTCGTTAAGTCGCAAGCCACCTTCGCTGGCATCTAACTGAGCAACTGCCAGTTGACCACTAAAGCCTTCATAGAATTCGTCGAGCACGTTTTGCCATTTCCTACTGCCTCCGGCAATTTCGTCTAACGTCTCTTCCATGTTAGCGGTAAAGCTATAATCCATTAAATGCTCAAAACTTTCATTCAAGCGCTCTACAACAATATCACCCATTTTTTCAGCATACATTCGACGATTTTCAATACGCACATAACCACGGTCTTGTATCGTAGATATAATCGCTGCGTAAGTGGAAGGCCGACCGATGCCACGTTTTTCTAACTCTTTAACCAAACTGGCTTCAGAATAACGAGGCGCCGGTTTAGTAAAATGCTGGCTCGGATCGAGTTTAATAAGATCAAGCGAATCGCCCTGCGCAAAGTTAGGCAGCAAGCGATCTTCTTCTTTTTTAGACACGGGCGGCTGCACGCGGGTAAAACCATCAAAGCGAATAACCCGACCTCGAGTACGCAGCTCATAGTCCGCTGCAGTTGCTGTGAGGCTAGTACTCGTGAACTGTGCATTGACCATCTGGCAGGCAACAAACTGCCGCCATATAAGCTCGTATAAACGCACGCCATCAGGATCGATGCCATTTAAATCAGACGGCATCATGTCGACATTGGATGGGCGAATAGCCTCGTGAGCCTCCTGAGCACCCTCTTTACTCGAATAATTGCGAGGCTTTTCAGGCAAGTATTCAGCACCATAATGCCCCTCGATATAACCGCGACAAGCGGCTACTGCATCAGCACTCAAATTAGTTGAATCAGTACGCATGTAAGTGATGTAACCGGCTTCATATAAGCGCTGAGCCAACATCATGGTTTTTTTGACGCTAAAGCTCGCACGCGTACTCGCGGCTTGCTGTAGCGTTGAGGTAATAAAAGGCGCTGAAGGCTTGCTCGATGTAGGCTTGTCTTCGCGCTTGCTAATGCTGTAGCTTGCTGCACTGAGTGCGGCTAATGCGGCATCACTCTGAACCTTGCTTATTGGCCGAAATTTTTCACCATGGCCCCGCGTGACCTGCATACGCAACTCACCTGCGCTACCGCCAAGATCTGCATAAACGTCCCAATACTCTTCCGGTATAAAAGCGCGAATTTCGCGTTCACGCTCGACAATTAACTTAGTGGCTACCGACTGAACCCGACCGGCAGAGAGACCTCGCGCTACTTTCGCCCACAGCAGTGGCGACAACATAAAGCCCACCACACGGTCTAAAAAGCGCCTTGTTTGCTGAGCATACACGCGATTCATATCAAGCTTGCCAGGTTTTTCAAAGGCTTTTTGAATCGCTTTTTTGGTGATCTCGTTAAACACCACGCGCTGAAAGCGACTATCGTCACCGCCAATAATTTCTCTCAGGTGCCATGCAATCGCCTCTCCCTCGCGATCAAGATCCGTTGCCAGCACAATCGTGTCAGCATCAGCTGCCAAACGACGCAACTCATCAACCACTTTTTCTTTGCCGGGTAAAACTTGATAGTTGGGCTTCCAGCCCTTATCAGGGTCAATGCCCATACGCACCACTAACTGACTACGAGCCTTCTTGCGTTTGTGGAGGATCTTTTGGTCAGGGGACATCTTGCGCGTTTTAGCCGCTTCGAGTGCTCGCGCCTTGGTATCAACCGGCTTACCGCTGCCAGATGTGGGCAGATCGCGGACATGCCCCACACTGGACTTTACAATAAAGTCGTTGCCCAAATACTTATTGATCGTCTTCGCCTTTGCCGGCGACTCCACGATTACCAGTGACCTTCCCATAAACACAACTCAATAATTGATTACGATGCCGCTTCACTATAGTTCAGCATCAATAGCTCAGCACAAATAGTTCAGAACGTCGGCTCAGCACTGTGAAACCAGCCAAAAGATCAAATATCAACCGCTATGGGCAATATTTGATCTTTCAGGTCGCCTAAACCGATCAAAATTTGAAAATCCAGCTCGAAGGGCGACATATAATAGGAAGGAAGGCCCTCTGGTCAAGTAGCGATTTGAAATATTATCGGCCACGGACCCGCATCACGGTCCAATCTTAAGTATTTGAGCCGCCCCCTATTTATTGACGAGCGCAGTGCCAAAGGATTGACCTAGTCATCCGTATGCCCCCCCCTGCGCAGTGCCCCCTACCTCGAGAACCAGAATCTCAAAAGCTCGGAGGATCGATTGGATCCACCCGAATCAAATGCTGATCTCGGGATCAAAGCCATTACTAAATGAATAATTGCTTCCTCCATGAAGCAATCGACCAAAGCAATCGACCAAAGCAATTAACACCATAACAAGACGGCCCTGAGCACGGGCAACACGAGTGCGAGACCTTGGAAGCGCTGCGACAACATGGTTAAATTTGACTCACTGTAAAAAACACCGCCATGTACTTTAGCTTATCGAGACCGTAATCTGTGTGGCTTACACAACACACAAAAGAGCCACCTCTAAAACGGCAGGCTGATTAGTTGAAATAACAAACGGCAACACCTTGCCAAACACGAAAATCTACTGGAACCCCCCAAAAAAATGATCGACATCGGCGCCAACTTAACCAACGAATCCTTCGCTGCCGATATTGGTGAAGTACTTGAGCGTGCAAAAAAAAATAACATCGAAAAAATCATCGTTACCGGATCGAGCGTCGCCAGTAGTCAAGCGGCTTTAGAGCTAGCCCAACAGCACCCGGACTTTTTGTATGCAACGGCTGGGCTTCACCCGCATGCGGCCGATGACTTTAATGAAGACACTCTCGATACATTTAAGGCGCTCATCCAAGAGAAGGCCGTCGTTGCGGTAGGTGAAACCGGCCTGGATTTCAATCGAAATTTTTCTAGCCAAGAAAATCAGATACGGTCATTTGAAGCTCACTTGAACTTTGCTGAGCAAACTCATAAACCCGTTTTTTTACATGAGCGCGATGCTTTCGACACTTTTCACCCGATCATGCGTCAGCATCCAGAGCTATGTGCTCGCGCCATCGTGCACTGCTTCACAGGCAACCTCGATGCGCTTAAAGCCTACCTCGATCTGGGTTTATATATTGGTATTACCGGATGGATTTGCGATAAAAAGCGAGGCGCGCAATTGCGCGAGATTATTCGCTACGCGCCAATTGACCGCTTAATGATTGAGACTGATGCGCCCTATTTGATGCCTCACCGCGATCGGCTAAAAAGCAAAATGACACATAAAAACCGCAATGAACCGTGGACTCTAGGCTATACAGCCCAAGCTTTAGCCGACGCGCATGAACTCGATGTTCAAGCGGTGCACAAAAAAACGCGAAATACTGCGATAGCTTTTTTCAGGCTTTAAATGGACGTTGTGCTTGCCCTAGTAACTAAGGCTTTAACCGTAGTTTTAGAGCGCGATACTCAAAAATTCACGCAGACGACTTGGCGGAAAGGGCCATTTTAGTTCTTCACCTGTATCAGCGCGCTGCAACACAGGAATACTCCAGCCATATTGTTCCAACAGTTTCGCATCACTGGTTATGTCGGTCTTAACCAGTTGCCAGCTACTCTGCGTCATTGGCCGCAGCATTGGCAGGATCATTGCCTCTGCCTGGTCACACAGTTCACAGTCCGCTTTACCGTATAAAGTTAGCTTGAACATCAAAGCATCCAACCTTCACCCGAAAAAATTATGGTTGCTTGCTGTATCAAAAGCATAAAAACTTTATCAATAGCCTCATTAAAATCTAATGCCGTGTATTCCATACATTGCTGACAGAGGAAAACACCTTTTCAAAACTACCGGTCAGAGCTGCTTGTGCAGACATGCCTAGTTTTTCCTGCCAATGTTTTTTCTCAACGTAACTTACCTCATAAACGGGAGAGGTTTTAGCTAGTGAGGTTATATATTCATCACTCGTACTAATGTCATCAATTAATAACTTCGCAAGCGCCTGCTGACCATACCAAGTCTCTCCGGTTGCAACCGCTGCAATATCTAACTGAGGGCGATAATCAGTCACGAAGTCTTTAAATAATGTATGGGTCTCTTCAAGGTCGCTGACAAACTTTTTACGCCCCTCATCGGTATTTTCACCTAACATCGTTAAGGTTCGCTTGTGCTCACCTGCGGTCAGCAATTCGTAATCAACGTCATTTTTTTTCAAAATCTTATTGAAATTGGGAATGCTCGCCACCACACCGATCGAACCAATCACCGCAAAAGGTGCCGCCAGTATTTTATCGGCAATACAAGCCATCATATAACCACCGCTGGCAGCTACCTTGTCTACACAAATAGTCAACGGCACACCAGCGCTTTTAAATCGCGCTAATTGAGAGGCTGCTAGGCCATAGGCATGCACCATGCCGCCAGGGCTTTCCAGCTTGAGTACAACTTCGTCATGTGCTTTAGCAATAGTTAATACCGCGGTAATTTCCTCGCGAAAACCATCAACCTCAGATGCTTTCATATCACCATCAAAATCAAGTACGTAAACCGTCTTTTCTTCAACAGGTTCGTCTGTTGCCGTATCCTGTTTCTTTTTAGCTTGCTTTTCTTTGGCATGCTTAAGCTTGGCTGCCTTCTTTTGATCTTTGGCTTTTTGCTTTTCATCAGACCGCTTCGACTTGTCATACGCTTTCAAGCTTGCCGCATCCATCACTGCCGATCGAATAGCAATCTCCATGTCTTCATACTGATCATTGAGTTTTTTTACATGAAGCTCGCCGCCTTTATCGTGCCCTGGACGCTGACTCGCTGCCGCCACGGCACCCACTATTAAAAAAGCAGCCACCACAAAAGTAGCTGCCTTCGCAAAAAACAAACCATATTCAGTCAAAAGTTCAATTAACACTGTTGATGCAACCTCTGTGAGTAAACATTCATGACGCCATTAAGGCAAACTTACGGGGCGAATTAAACAAGGATTAAGAGGGGAAGTCTATGCTGAGACTTGAGCCTTGCGGACTAATTATGCGATTAATGGGTGATATCGGCAAAAGCACCCCCATACCAGTGGTTTCAACTGGATTTAATCAAGGTAAATGCAGTCGATAACAACGATTCTACTCAACTCAGTCGCTTTATTGAGTCATACCAGCGACCGGCATAGACTTTTGTGCTGATCAATAGCACGGCCAGTTTAGCCCTATCGTATGAGCCGAATGACAGACTTAAAGGGAGGCCATATTTTCAGCAATCAGCTGCTGCATAGAGCCATCTAATTTACCGCCTGCTGCCAACTGATGTAAAACGTATTCGATCGATACCAAGCAATCAGCAATCTTTTCTAAACGAGCGGTATCACCGCCCTCCTCGCTGTCATATTCCTCACTAATTCTGGCAGCGCATTTTTCGGCAAGGTTCGCAGCGTCCACGAGACCAACCATTTGAAAACCACCAATGGCACCGATCAAAGAGCTCCCCACATTAGCAATATGTTCTCGATCATATTCAGACTCTACATAACTGTTTAGGGCTCGTATTGACAAACTAATATTGGCTTGCATTTCTTTGAACAAGTTCTGATGTGCCTGAGCAATCATGCCGTCTTCAAGAGAAAGACTCGCATCATGTTCATTCTGACCCACTGCACTGTTCATCGAATAACACAACAACGCATTTTCAATACTTAAGATTGAATTAGCAACCTGCAGAAGTACCTGCTCAGTGGGCATCTCTACCGTCCACGACTTTACCTGCTCAGCCGCAGACTCAAGCACTAGTGCCGGCTTTGTGAAATTACAAAATTTAAGTACTGCTGCAATCGCATGCATAGTCGATGTCAAGTAACTGACATCAGATTGCTCACACAACTCACTTTCGGACATCACACTCAGGCGCTGCTTAAGCCCGTCAAGCAGCTCGCTAATCGACTCGCTCATAGCCATTAGCGATTCACGCAACCCGCTCTCTACAGACCTACGCTGGGCAACGATCTGCTCATCCGTCCACTTAACCACATCGATGTTGAAAAAATCGTGAAACTTACTTTGCGCATATTCTTGATGACCCGCCAATATTAGTAGCGTAGCCAGCTCACGAATCGCGTTTGAATTCTCGGGGTCATGGAATTCAATGAACTCACCTTTTGACATTTCTCTGAGCCAGCGATCAAATCGCGCAAAAAAATGCTTACGCTGAGGTGTCAGCTCAAGATTACCTTGTGTAAATTGGGTCACGAGCATCGAAATACTCGCCCAAGCCGCTTGTAACAGTGGCTCATCGATTAATTCTGCTGAGCGGCTGGCCACGTGATCAACGAGTGTCAATTGTTCGTTCGATGAAGAGCCGCGCAACAAACCGATAAGTGCTACCTGGTACATTTTTCGAAGGCGTCGATAAGTCGCTTGATTATTTGCGATAGCCTCTCTTTGATTCAAGTTCTTTTTATGCTCGGGGTTGTAATCAGGAGGGCACGGGGTTGCAGGTGCGGCAGGTGCCTCATCAAACAAACCCGTGCGCTCTGGTGCGAGCCGCAAATTTATAGCAATACCGGCTATCTCGCTTTCATCAACAAACGGTGCCAACCCGGCGCTGGCCAACTTGTAAAAAAAGGGTGACAAAATCAAAGGCATTTCATCGCCTGCATTGGCGCGAAGTGAACGAACAAAGTCAATATAAAGCGACAAAAAATAGCCGGCCTCAAAAACGGCTTGCCGCTGCTTAACATCGGCTAACGCAGGATTATCACCCAATTTCAATACCGCCAACTTCAGATGAGCCACGAGTTTTGCAGGCTCTGCCATGTTTAACATAGTGAGCGCACCCGCTATCTCATCTAGCTTTGATGCAATTTTTCCTGCTGCCGCCGCTTCAAAAGGCGGAGCCGTGTCGAGGTCATCCCAGTTGCTGTCTAGCGCCTTTGCTAAAGCCTGTTGTATCTCGGCGATTTCATCTTGCAAACTCTGCAACGAGCTATCGATGTAGCGATCACTCTTTGCCCTATCGATTTTTTCAGCTAATGCCTGTGCCATATCGTAGATATTCCTATAAAAATAAGCGTCTGCACGAGTCTTATCAACCGTTGTTTATCGAACATTGCACAAGCGATAAAAATCAGTTTTAAACGTATTTGAGGGTATTTCTTACGTGCTGGCTTAACTATAGATAAGTAAAAGTCACGGCGTATGCTTATCCGATAGGTGAGAGATTTGTAATCTCATTTTGTGATCCACTTCAAACTTTCAAGTTTATTCATCAGCACTATTTGAAGATTATGGCGTGCGATCAAGCGAATCTCGGAGCCCACCATACGCGCCGACATGAAGAGCTAGTCAATCAGATTTACACAGCTCGAGTTTTACTAAGGTAATAAAAAACCGTTGGGTGATTATTTTACAAACAGCAACAACTTTGGCGTGCAAGATAATGCAGACCTCATGTTAGGGATAATTCAACACTCAAAGACAATGCCACGCCATTATGGAAGACTATAATGACACCCATTAAATAATGATCTAACCTTAGGAATTAGCTTTATTACGTAAGGCCACTGATCTAGTGGCTAATAATCACACCAAGGAATTGAAAATGACCACCCTATCTACGAGTCAGGCGTTTTACAAAAACTTTTTGGGCAACGCTCCCGACTGGTACAAAAGCGCCATCATATTATTTTTGATCCTGAACCCCATCATGCTCTACACAGTAGGCCCATACGTGACTGGCTGGCTGCTTATTATTGAGTTCATCTTTACTCTAGCCATGGCACTGCGATGTTATCCGCTACAAAGCGGTGGTTTATTAGCCATCGAGGCCATTGCCCTAGGTATGGCCTCGCCCTCAGATGTAATGCATGAAGTTGAACTGAATCTACCGGTGATATTACTGCTGGTATTTATGGTGGCCGGTATCTACTTCATGAAAGACCTGCTGCTGTACACGTTTACTAAATTACTCACTAACGTGAAATCTAAAACACGTCTATCACTGCTCTTTTGCTTTGTAGCCGCGTTTCTCTCCGCCTTCCTCGACGCATTAACGGTTATTGCGGTCATTATTAGTGTCGCTGTAGGCTTTTATAGCATCTACCACAAAGCGGCTTCGGCGCAGCACAACGGTGAACAGGACGAAGAAAAATTCGGCGATCACTTCCGCAAAGATCTCGACCAGTTTAGAGGTTTTTTACGCGATTTAATGATGCATGCAGGGGTTGGCACTGCGCTGGGCGGTGTTTGTACGCAAGTAGGCGAGCCACAAAACTTAGTTATTGCCGCTCAGGCAGACTGGCAATTTATTGAATTTTTCTTGCGTATGGCGCCTGTAACAATACCTGTGCTGGCCACTGGTTTATGCATGGCAGTTTTGCTGGAAAAAACCGGCTGGTTTAACTACGGCTGGCAGCTCCCCGATAGTGTTCGAACTATTTTGCAAGAGGATGCCGCCGCTCATGATGCTCGGCGCACTCAGCGAGAAAAGGCAGCGCTTATTGTGCAGGCCATTGTAGCGGTCTGGCTGGTCGTTGGATTAGCGCTTCATTTGGCCGAAGTAGGCATTATTGGTTTAACGGTAATCGTGCTGACCACCGCCTTCAATGGCGTCACCGATGAACATGCGCTGGGTAAAGCGTTTGAAGAGGCTCTGCCTTTTACCGCATTGCTCGTTGTATTTTTTGCGATTGTGGCAGTGATTGATCGCCAAGGGCTATTTACCGGCATTATTGGTTCGGTGCTGGCGCTCGAGCAGAGCTTACAGGTGCCCATGTTTTATCTGGCCAATGGTTTACTCTCAGCAATTTCCGATAACGTATTTGTTGGTACGGTTTATATAACCGAACTCAAACAAGCGCTGACTAACAATGTTATTAATCGCGAGCAATTTGATATGTTGGCGGTCGCAATCAACACCGGAACTAACATTCCATCGGTTGCTACCCCGAACGGCCAAGCAGCATTTCTATTCTTACTGACGTCCTCGCTAGCCCCGCTCATCCGCCTTGGGTATCTCACCATGGTTTACAAAGCGATACCCTATACAATAGCGATGACATTGGTTGGCCTGGCTGCGGTAAATTATATATTGCCACCGGCTACCGACTATATGACAGAGCATGGGCTAATCCAAGATCATGCCAGCTACGAGCATAGTGAGTCGATAAAGCAGGGCCATGGAGAAGGTTCACATGGCGGGCACTGAGTAAGTCATTCGCCGCTTCGCGGTGCAGCAGGGTTACAGTTTTGTGCTGCACAGCGACGATGATTGCCTCAACAATGCATTGCCTGATTAGCCTATGTTAAAAAATGCTCTAGCTGGTTTTACACTCACTGCCCTTGCCCTGCTGCCACTTCGTTGGGTGCAGCCTTTTGCCGGGCTTATTGCACGCTGCATGAGGGAATTTAAAACCACCTTACGGCATGTTACTGCCACGAATATTGAGCTCACTCACCCCACGCTAAATGAACAGGAAAAAGCCCAGCTTGTCCAGCAATCGATGATTAGCACAATAGCTACAGCGCTAGAAATGCCTGCTGTGTGGCATCACAATAATGCGTGGCTCGACAAAAAAATAACGGCTGTGTACGGCGAAGAGCATCTGCGTGATGAGCTACACACCGGCCATGGCGTTTTAGTGATCTGTCCTCATGTGGGCAACTGGGAAGTATTTGGACGTTTTCTACCTCGCTATGGCGAAACTACCAGCTTGTATCAGCCACCTAAGTACCGCAGCCTAGAGGCCATCGTAAAAAAGGGGCGCGAGCAATCAGGGGCGCGCTTAGTGCCCACTAATCAGCGCGGCATTGCACAACTTCTCAAAGCACTCAAACAGGGAAAAATTGTAGGCATACTGCCGGATCAAAGACCGAAGAATGATTCAGGTGCATTCGCCCCATTTATGGGCGTGCAAGCGTTGACTATGACGTTGGTCTACAAATTACTGCAACGAACAGGATGCAAGATTATCCTGGGTTACGCTCTTCGCGATGCCAATGGCTTTAGCATTCATTTCAAGGAAGCCCTTGTAGAGATCTATAGTAAAGAACAAGCGGTGAGTTTGGCGGCCATGAACCAAATGGTGGCGATGTCAACGCAAGAAGACATCGCCCAATATCAATGGGGCTACAAACGCTTCAAGCAATTACCCGACGGCACTTACCCCTACCGAGGAAGCTAAGCTTTTAAACGGCAGTTCTGCCCCTGTGTTACATCGTTATCCAATATTCACTGCTATTTGACTGAGTCGAGCTTGTGCCAGACGCACTGCCCGTCACTGCTTTTGTGAATATGTGCAATAAGCTCATCGTGCGCGCGCTGCTCATCGGCATCGGCTTGGATAATTGGCAAGCTAACACTGCGTTTGCTTAAATCTCCGGCTAGCTTTTCAGCGTCTGTTTGCTGCTCGCTGCTCTTAGCCTCGGTTGCTAATTGCAACGTTGTTTGCCCTCCGGTCATCAACAAATAGACGTCGGCAAGAATTTCTGAATCTAAGAGTGCCCCGTGTAACTCTCTGCCCGAATTATCCACACCATAGCGCTTGCATAGGGCATCGAGACTATTCCGCTGCCCGGGATGCTTTTGGCGAGCTACTGCTAAGGTATCCACTACGGTGCAGATATCGGTTATCGACTTAACTTTGTGTCCGAGCAGGCGCAACTCATGATCGATAAAGCCAATATCAAAAGGCGCATTGTGAATAATGAGCTCAGCACCATCAACAAACTCAATAAACTCTTCAACTACTGCCGCAAAGAGCGGCTTACCCGTTAAAAATTCGTTACTGATGCCATGCACTTCTAGCGCGCCCGCCTCTACTTCGCGTTCTGGATCAATATATTGATGGTAGTGCGCTCGCGTATGGCGCCGATTAATAAGCTCTACGCAGCCCACTTCGATAATCCGATGCCCCAGTGCAGGCTCAAGCCCCGTGGTTTCAGTATCTAAAACAATTTGTCGGGTGGACATAAAAAACATACCTAAAGGTTTTAATATACACCTCGATGTACGAGGCCGTTTTTACGATGGTATTCAACAGTATTGCGCCAACTGCGCGATAGAATACCCCAGTTATTTATGCAACTAAAGCTGATCTACGCCGCGATTAGCCAGCTCATCGGCTCGCTCATTTCCTGGGTCACCATTGTGCCCTTTTACCCACTTCCAAACTACATTGTGGCGCTGGGCTTCGGTGTCAAGTAAAAGCCATAGATCAGCATTTTTAACCGGTTTTCTGGCCGATGTTCGCCAGCCGTTGCGCTTCCAGTTTTGCATCCACTCAGTAATTCCTTTGCGCACGTACTGGGAATCAGTATGCACGATGATATCGCGCGCATCCTCAAACAAACGCAGCGCCTCAATTGCCGCTAAAAGCTCCATCCGATTGTTCGTCGTGGAAGCCTCGCCGCCGCAAAACTCCTGCTCACCACTCGGCGCCTTAACATAAACGCCCCAGCCGCCAGGGCCAGGATTACCTCGGCAGGCTCCATCAGTATAAATTTCAATAGTCATTTGGGTAGTTAGTCGCTCCGAATGAAGGGGTGGGATAGCGCATGATTAGCGCCCTATAAAATCTGGATTAAATCAGTGCTTGCTCGGCCATATAAACCGACGCATCTTATTGTAAGCCGAAACTGCCTTGAGAAAAATATGTTGATGCTAGCCACTATGAATGACACGCTTACGATGACCTTTTATGGGGTTCTTTTGCATGTGCACCTGCCGTGCGTGAAGATCGCAGCGACTGACGCCACGATGACATAATTGGCGTAGCGGTAAGCGTACGCTTGCGCGCCAAAGTAATATACCCAAGTCCTATTGGCAGATGCATAACCTCCCCCCAGTCTTCAAAAAATTTTAATCTATTTAACCAACGTTCACTATTAATAGGCGGCCGAAAGAAAAATTGCTTTTGCTGAAGTACATCGTAGTTCAACAAAGATAACCAGTCCTCCAAACGACCTTGCCGAATAGGCTTGAGTAAAGAGGCGTTTTTATTCTGACGCTGAGTGGCTGATGCATCAATAACTGCTGAGCGCTGCTTCCACGTATAGTACCGCTGGTAAGCGGGCCAAGCGCTTATCGGATTGAAACCGGATATTAACAAATAACCCCCAGCGGTGAGCGTGCGCGTAGCCTCACGCAGCAATTGATGTGGCTCGCTCGCGAACTCCAACACATGATGCAGAAGCACCACATCCACACAATCACTGGCTACTGGCAGGGACTCGTAGTTGGCCCAAACGTTCTCATTACGCGTGTTGGTCGGCATTTGGCGCCGGCTGACAGGGGCGTAACCCATTTTAATTAATTGACCGAACTTTGATTCTTCACAGAGCAACCCATTCTTTTGGACACTCATCTGCAAACAATTATAACCAACCAGCTGAGGCAGCAATTGCTGAATTTCAGCGCGCTCAAGCGCTAACATCGCCTGACCAATGTCGGAGTCAAGAAATGCCGAAAAGGCACTCATTAACTCCGGCATTAGCATCACTTCAGCCGCTTCTTTTTGCATTACAAGATTCGCTCAATAAACTCGATAATCGTTTAATCAGGCCACAGGCCGCCTGTGCTTATACTGCACTTACTTTTTAGGAACTACAACGTCTCGCGCCTGCTCAACAGTCACACCCTACCTTAGCAGTGCATTTTAACAGCTACTTGCTCTAAAATTCAGATAGAATAGATCACGTACATAATGTCCAATAAACAGTAAAACATAGAGTCGCGCACAATATCTCCTAACATCTTAGCCGCAGTAGTGCCCATCATGAAAAACGACGCAAACCCTAGCAACCCAGCGCCTTCATCAAAGCCGACGTTAAGAATCACCGGTATTCCCGCATTCCAAGATAATTACCTCTGGCTGATTGACGATGGCGAACATGCCGTTGCCGTTGACCCAGGCGATGCACAGCCGGTACTTGATGAGCTCAACAAACGCAACCTGACACTAACCAGCATCTTAGTGACGCACCACCACGCCGATCATATTGGTGGTATCGATGCGCTGCTCAAGCACTATTCTGTGCCGGTAATAGGGCCCGCCGACTCACGCATCCCACAGTTGACCCAGCGAGTGGCCGATGGTGAAACCTATACTCTGCTAGGGCAAACCGCGCAGGTCATAGAAGTGCCTGGACACACACTGCACCATATTGCGTATTTTATTAATCAACCGAACGCATTCGGCGCGCCGCTATTATTTTGCGGTGACACGCTGTTTGCTGCTGGCTGCGGCAGGGTCTTTGAAGGCACTTTTACGCAAATGCGCCAATCGCTTGCTAAGCTGCGCGAACTACCAGAATCCACCCGCATTTATTGCGCACATGAATATACTCAGGCTAATCTGGCTTTTGCGCTGGCGGTAGAACCACAAAACAAGTTATTGCACCAGCGAATCGAAAGCGTCAACGAGCTCAGAGCAGCGGGACTTCCTAGCATCCCTTCAATACTTGCCGACGAGTTGGGCACCAACCCTTTTCTGCGCTACGATAACGATGCGGTTATCGCTGCAGCCGTCCGTCGAACAAATACACGTTTGGACGCTCACAACAGTGAAGTAAAGTATGATCACGATGTAATATTTGCCGTTATTAGACAGTGGAAAGACATCTTTTAATGAGGCTTCACAAACAGGCGCCTTGGCCACGCAGGCTCTTTACTGAAATCCATTGGATACGCAATTTAGACGCTCAAGCTGTAATAAAAAGAACTCGTTCAATCACGCGCGTTTGCTTAGTGTTAAGTCTAATTATTATAGCCAGCTGTGATCTGGGCCCGAGCAACAGAGCCACTGGTGCTGCTCAACAGATACTGCACTTAGGCAACGGTACCGAACCAAAAGACCTGGACCCTCATATTGTTACCGGCGTCACCGAGCACAACATTATTAGCGCCCTGCTTGAAGGCCTAGTGACGGAACATCCCAAAACCTTGCAACCCCAGCCTGGTGTGGCGGCAAGTTGGAGCCTCAGCGAGGATGGCACGCGCTATACCTTTAAACTCCGCGATAACGCTTACTGGTCGAACGGCGACCGTGTAACAGCAGACGATTTCCTATGGTCATGGCAACGCCTGCTAATGCCCACACTGGCAGGCGAGTATGCTTATCAACTCTACCCTATCGTCAATGCAGCTGCCTTTAACAAAGGCGAGCTAAACGATTTCTCTCAGGTTGGCATCAGCGCACCCGATCCTCAAACCTTAATTATTGATTTGGCCTATCCTACGCCCTACTTTTTATCGCTACTTTCGCACTTCAGCACCTTCCCTGTGCACAAAGACACCGTGCTTGCTCACGGCAAAAAGGATGAGCGCGGGACACTGTGGACGCGCGCTGAAAACTTCGTAGGTAACGGGCCATTTGTTTTAGAAGAATGGCGGCTCAACTATCTAATTAAAGTGACAAAAAATCCATTTTATTGGGATCAGGAAAGCGTTGCTCTTAACGAAATACGGTTTTATCCCATTGACAATGCACAAACCGAAGAACGCATGTTTCGCACCGGTGCACTCCATATTGCCAGCAGCATACCTGCCGATAAAATTGCCAGCTACCAACAAAACCATCCCGAGAAAATATCAATTAACCCCTACTTAGGTACGTACTACTATCGTTTCAATGTTACACGCGGCCCTCTGGTCGACCCACGTGTTCGGCGCGCACTGAGTCTCGCTATTGATCGCCAAATACTGGTTGATGCCATTACTAAAGGCGGACAAATACCCGCCTTCAGCTTTACCCCGCCCAATACCCAAGGCTATCAACCGCCATCTGGAATCTTGAGCTACGATGTTGGTCTTGCACGCCAACTGCTAGCCGACGCAGGCTTTCCCAATGGCAAAGGTTTCCCAACACTTGAGCTTCTTTACAATACTAGTGATGGCCATCGACGCATTGCGGTCGCTGTGCAACAGATGTGGAAGGAAGCATTAAATATTACGATTGCGCTCTCAAATCAGGACTGGAAAGTATTTTTAGACCGTGCTCAATCGCTCGACTATGACATTGCCAGAGCCGGATGGATTGGTGACTACGCTGATCCGAATACTTTTTTAGATATGTTTGTCACCGATGGTGGCAACAATCAAACCGGCTGGAGTCACCCTCAATACGATCAACTCATTGCCAAAGCAGCCGCACAAGCCGACCAAAGTTCGCGCTATAAAAGCTTTTATAAGGCTGAAGAATTATTACTTAACGACAGTCCCATCATGCCAATATACACCTATACACGCGTACAACTCATGCACCCAGAAGTTAAAGGCTGGCTGGCCAATATTCTCGACCACCACCCCTATAAATATGTCTACATTGAACCCATAGCAGTTAATGAGTAAACAACGAGTTACTACAAGGCACCCATTGATGAGAAGGCTTTTATGTTAAAGTTTTTTGCTGCCCGCTTATTACAGGCAATACCGGTATTGTTTGTTGTGATCACGGCTACTTTTTTTTTGGTTCACAGTGCACCAGGCGGGCCTTTCGACGCTGAAAAAACACTGCCCGCCGAAGTGCTCGACAACCTTAACGCCCGCTACAATCTCGATGATCCCTTATATAAACAATACCTCAGTTACATGGGTAATCTTGTACAGGGCGACTTCGGGCCATCATTTCGCTACAGCAACCGCAGCGTCACCGAAATGATTTTAACCGGCCTACCCATAACATTTGAGCTGGCTTTATACGCCATGCTTATTGCGCTGATTATTGGCATCAGCGCGGGCATTGTGGCATCGATCAGACCTAATTCAGCGCAAGACTATATTCCCATGTCGTTGGCCATGGCAGGTATATGCTTGCCCTCATTTTTAATGGGGCCACTGCTCGTGCTTATCTTTGGCATCAGTTTAGATTGGTTGCCCGTGAGCGGCTGGGGCTATGCTCCGGGCGATAAAATCCTACCCGCTATTACACTAGGCACTGGATATGCGGCTTATATTGCCCGACTTACGCGCGGCGGTATGATTGAAGTAATGGGTCAAGACTATATCCGCACCGCGAAAGCTAAAGGGCTATCAACCCCCATGATCATTTATCGCCATGCGCTGCGAGGAGGCCTGGCGCCAGTCGTAGCATTTTTAGGACCCGCTTTTGCCGGCTTGCTGGCTGGCTCATTTGTGGTTGAAACGATTTTTCAAATTCCTGGGCTAGGCCGTTTTTACGTGCAAGCCGCATTTAACCGTGACTACACCATGATTCTTGGTACAACCATCCTGCTATCTACCCTCATCGTTCTGTTTAACATTGTGTCCGACATCCTCACGGTATGGCTAAACCCCCGCCTCACGCTAAAAGACTAACAATAATGACTGCGACCCAACTGAAAAGTGCTCATAGCAATACCGACTACGATAGCTACTCATTGTGGCGTGAGGCCAGTTATCGTCTGAAAAAAAACAAGATGGCGATGCTGGGTTTTTGGACGTTACTGGCTCTATTTGTAATCGCCGCGTGTACGCCCTGGCTTGCACCCTACGCGTACGAAAGCCAAAACCTCGCACTGGGCGCTTCACCACCATCTGCACAGCATTTATTGGGCACCGATATCCATGGCCGCGACCTACTCACTCGCTTGATGTACGGTAGTCGCGTTTCTTTATTGGTAGGCTTTGCAGCAACAGCCGTTTCGTTAGTGATTGGCGTACTGTGGGGAACTATTGCAGGCTACATAGGTGGACGCATTGACACAGTCATGATGCGTATTGTTGATATTCTTTATGCCCTGCCTTTTATGATTTTTATTATTTTATTAATGGTGGTTTTTGGCCGAAGCTTCCTGTTGCTCTTTTTAGCCATTGGCTTGGTTGAATGGCTGACTATGGCTAGAATTGTGAGGGCGCAAGTACTAAGCGTGCGCAAACAGGAATATATTGACGCGGCCATTGTTACCGGCCTATCTCACTGGCAAATTATTTATCGGCATGTCATGCCCAACATTCTCGGCCCTGTTATCGTCTACGTTACGCTAACAATACCTAGTGTAATCTTACTCGAATCCTTTTTAAGCTTTTTAGGCCTGGGCATACAACCCCCGCAGAGTTCGTGGGGAGTTTTAATATCACGGGGCGTTGAAAGCATGGAAGAGTATCCGTGGCTACTGATATTTCCTGGCTTAACATTATCCATAACGTTATTTTCGCTCAACTTTTTAGGTGACGGACTGCGAGACGCGCTCGATCCACGCACTGCAAAAAGCTAATGCCAAATCACCTCATTCAAAGCCAATTAAAATCAAAAAGGCTAAAGTACTTATGAGTCTGCTAGAAGTGTCCGCATTAAATGTAGATTTCAACACCCGCGGGGGTGTTATTAATGCTGTGAATAGCCTTTCATTTACTGTCGAGCGCGGCGAAACTCTGGGGATCGTTGGCGAGTCAGGCTCTGGCAAAACAGTTTGCTGCAATGCCTTAATGCGCCTACTGCCAATACCCCCCGCGACTATTAAAGGGCGCGCCCTGTTTGAAGGGGTCGACCTACTCACAAGTTCAGAAAGCAGATTACGTTCAATTCGTGGTCGTCACATCGGGATGATTTTTCAAGATCCCATGACGGCCTTGAACCCGTTTATGCGTATTGGTCAACAAATAATGGAGCCTTTACAGCTGCATTACAAAACGCCAAAAGATCTCGCTCGAAAAAGAGCACTCGCGCTACTGCAAGAGGTGGGCATTGATAAGCCTGAGCAACGTATGGACTGCTATGCACATGAACTTTCTGGGGGTATGCGTCAGCGCGTCATGATCGCTATGGCACTGATCACAGAGCCCGACTTACTTATTGCAGACGAACCAACTACCGCACTTGATGTGACGACTCAGGCACAAATCCTTGCGTTACTGAACGAACTGCAACAGCGGCGCAATATTGCCATGATATTCATCTCCCATGATTTACACGTCATTAAACAAATCGCTACACGCGTATTGGTTTTACAAAAGGGCTGCATGGTCGAGCAAGGTCATTGCGCAAAGGTGTTCGGCGCACCTCAACATGAATATACCCAAAGTTTGCTGAACGCAATTCCAAAGGGCGAAAAGCCTACACGCTATCGACACGAACAAGCGCTCGCGCCCAACTTTTTAACCATTACAAACGCATCAATTTCATTTGCAGGCAAACCAACACCCCATCTAGCTGTTAACGACGTCAGCTTGTCCCTTGCTCGTGGAGAAATATTAGGCCTAGTGGGTGAATCGGGCTGCGGTAAAACCTCACTTGCGCAAAGTGTGGTGCGACTCGTTGACTTAGAAGAAGGTGAAGTAAAACTACAAAATAAATTAGTGACTTCGCTCAACAAAAAAGCACTACGGTTAGCCCGCAAGGATATGCAAATGATATTTCAAGATCCTTTCGCTTCTCTCAACCCTCGCATGTCTATTTTTGAAATTATTGCAGAGCCGCTAAAGCTACATGATTTGGCAAAAACCAAACATTCATTAAGTGAAAAGGTTTTGGCACTCATGTGCGAAGTGGGTCTGGAAGCTAACTGGGCGCACAAATACCCTCACCAGTTTTCGGGAGGTCAGCGCCAACGAGTTGCCATAGCCCGAGCTATTGCCGTTGAGCCTCAATTGATTATCGCAGACGAGCCGGTATCTGCGCTTGATGTGACGATTCAGGCGCAGATACTCAAATTATTATTAGACCTCTGCTGGCAGTACAACATCAGCATGATTTTTATTTCTCATGACCTTGCTGTTGTCCGTTACGTCGCCGATCGTATTGCAGTGATGCAAAAAGGTCAGATTGTAGAGTTAGGCAACACTGAGGCTCTGCTAAAAAACCCCCAACACCACTACACACAAACATTACTCGCAGCGCGCCTGTCCTGAGCCACCAAACCGGTCTTTATTTCTAGTTCTTACTCGCTTCAAACCCAGTAGCCGCTATTGCATCAAGTTAAATAGCAGACGCTTTTGCGCAGCCCGATGCCGCGTGATAAAGCCAGTACAAATCGAGCTAATTGATTTATACTCCTGCGCTAGTCCCGCTAACCAACACTATGTTTACGCACTCTATGGCTACCGAAACAATTATTTTTACTGTGTTCGCCCCAGATCGCCCGGGCATCGTTAAAAACTTGTCTGATATTGTGCTGGCACATGGTGGCAACTGGCTTGAAAGTAGTTTGACGCGGATGTGTGGGCAGTTTGCGGGCATCGTGCACATTAGTGTGCCTGCTACACAAAAATCCAGCATAGAAGCCGCACTCGCCGCAATTGGCAGCCTAAACATCCACGTAACTATTCACGGCGATGCGGTGAGTGGCAACAACGTTGTTGGCGAACATCAAGCTGTGAGGCTCACAGTCGAAGCCAACGATCGTGAGGGCATCGTTGATGAAATAGCCAGTGCTTTAGCCAAACATCACATTAATGTTGAAAAGCTTACATCAAGCTGTACGAGTGCCTCGATGGCCGGCTACGAAATCTTTCAAGCCAATATTAAAGTTACGTTGCCTGAACAGCTAACACTTCAAGAGCTTGAAGCGATTTTAGAAGATATCTCTGACGATGTAATGGTGAGCGTAAAAAGCGATTAATCACAGCCTATTATTTTCACACTCATTGTCTTCACAATCATTGTCCTCACACCATTGTCTTTCCGCTTACCGTCTAACTTAAAAAATACGCTAGCGTATTCGAAACCAGCGATTAAACGCGCTGCGGGCCAGGGAAATATTTTCCAAACGCTCTTCATCCATACCAAAAAAGAAAAACTCACCTGGGTGCCGCAATCGCTTAAAGGGATTGTTAATGCGATTAATATATTCAACCACCAACCTCGGCGTGCCTGCTTTATTGTCTCGATTGAAATTATTTTTCCAATCTTTCAAAAGCTGAATTTTAACGTGCTGCTTTGCACTTGTTTCATCAGGCGCTTTGATGCAGCGTGGTGCCACAAACCCAGCGATGGGAATATCGGTGCCACGCTCAAGACGAATGTTATCGGCAATCACCACAAGATAGTATCGATTCATGTAACTCGCATTCCGTTCATAATTGATTGGCACAAAAAATTGAACCGCGCCACTACTGCTCAGTACGTCACTCAAGCCCCGCAACGCCAGGTAAAAAATTCTTTCTAACTGATTAAAAAAGGCTTAATGCTTAAAACCAATATGCCGCTCACACCCAGAAAAAAAACACAAAAACGTAATGGCTGACGCTTAAAATCATCAACGATGCCAGAGAGAAAAGAGCGCTTAGCTGCGGGATTAGTCTCTCGTATTTGCTGAACTCTCTCTTTTTGGTATTGATCAATCAAGGTACGAGCTTTGCTATACTCACTGGCATCGTGCAACCAAATAGCAGGGTTGGCGGTCTGCCAAATATTCTCTTGCGTCTCATAAAACGCAATATCATGCTCTGAGAGTAACTCGCGCACGTCATGGGCCTCATCTTCTCCGACATGTTTAAGCGAAAACACCTTTCTATTCATCGACTGCATCAATATTTAATCCTTATACCTAATCACTGAGTTTCCGCCGTACCGCTCTTTAACCCAGCCTGCTTTTGATTTGCTCGACGGAATAAGTATGACAGTAGGAAAATACAGAATCCAGCCTGACTCGATTGCCTAGCGGCCGCCGCACTAAAACCTAAGACACGCCATCAAGCCGCTAATGTTATTCAGCTTTTACGCCATATAACCAGCGGGCTAACCGCGTAAACTCGATTGAGAATGGCTAGCCCTACTGCAATCACCGCTGCTACGCTTATCACCAGCACCCACACCGCAGTACCCAAGCCTAACGCCATAGGCAGTTCAAAGACTTGCCGCCCTAATAAAAAGACGAACAATGCTCCACTGCCACAGCCCACTAACCCGGCGACCAAACCTGAAAAACCAAGCTCAACCATCGCAATTCGCTTCAAGGTGGCAGCCTGACCACCCAGCGCTCGCAATATACTTTGCTCATGCAAACGGTCATCGAGTGAAGCCCTTAAGCTTGCCACCAAAACTAACAGCGCCGCAAAAACGGTTACCACCGCCAAAGCCTGCACGGCCAGACCCACACGGTCGAGTACGCTTTTAACTTGCGCCATCAAGTCACCCACATCAATCAATGCCACGGCAGGAAATTGACTACCCAGCTCATACAGCGCATCTGCCTGCTGCGGCACGGCCAAAAAGCTCGTCATATACGTGTAGGGGTAAGCTTTTAACAAAGGAGGGGACAGAATGAAATAGAAATTAGGCTGCATGCTATTCCAATTCAAGCTGCGAATACTGCCCACCTCAACCTCCACTGCCTGGTTAGCGAAACTAAACTGCAGCTTATCGCCCAGCTCAATATCTAACTGTTGAGCAATAGACTGTTCGACTGACACACTCGCTTGCTGATGATTACCATGCCATTGGCCAAGCACCACTTTATTACCTAGCGGCAGAGTTGCTGCCTCGGTCATCACCATTTCCCGGCTCAAGGCGCGCTGTGCGTCCGGGTTATTTGCCGCCCGCTCCGCAGTGGGCTGGCCATTGATCGCTACTAACCTCGCCCGCGCGACGGGAAACAATCCTTGACTTGAAATCCCTGCCTCATCGCCATATTCATGCCAACGATCGCGTTCCGACTCAGTAATATTCAATGCAAAATAGTTAGGCGCCGCATCGGGAATTTGCGTTTGCCAACCAGTAAGAAGCTCACTGCGTAAACTCACAACCACGACCAAAAGTGAGAGCGTCATAGCCAGTGCGGTGGTGCGAATTTGGCTGGGGCGACGCTGCCGACTAAAGGCGCGAAGACCCAAATAAACTACCGGCATAAGCGCCATAATTTTTGTCTGCGTGAGCGCTAAAAATCGTTGTAAACCCATCACTAATAAAGCCACTAACAGCCAACAAAATATCACCAGCAATAACAAGCTCCCGACTACGGCAAGAGTGGCCTGCCAGTTTTCACTAAAGGTATGCAGCAATAAAGTAAAAGCAGGTAGCAACCACAACAATGTATAAGTAGCGCCTTTTAGTCCTGTGCCACTGCGTAACAAGCGCATGGGCGAGACCTTAGATAAACCCTGCACCACCGGCAAAGCAAAGCACACCAAACAGAATAATGCCGTTAGTACAGCCAATATAAAAGGTTGCCATGAATACCCTGCCGACACACCTACCCAGTCGCGAATGGCATAAAATCCAGCCGCTTGCAACGTGAATCCAGCTGCGCAACCCAGCACTGATGCACCTAGCCACCAAGCCGCAAACTGCAATAAATATCCCCGGCTGAGCAAAGAGCTACTAAAGCCGGCTGCTTTCCAAACAGCCACCGAATGCTGTTCGCGCTCAAGGTATTTATACGCCGTCACTAACGTTGCCACTAGCGCTAATAAAAGTGCCGTAGCACCACCAAGATTCAAAAAGCTTTTAGCACGTTCAATCGTTCGAGTCGTGCGCTGACTACCTTGCTGACTAGAAAAAACACGTTGATGCGGACCCAGCTGAGGCGTTAACCATTGCATCATATGCTCTATGCGTGCGTGTTCCCCAGCCAGTAACCACGTATACGTCGCCCTACTTCCAGCACTTAGCAAACCTGTTTCGCTCAGATCATTTTCATTCATGAGCGCTCGGCCTGACAAACCCAAGCTAGGTAAAACCAAACCAGGCTCGTCATGAAGTACCTGCACGAACTTTAAACGGACACTACCCAGCTCAACAAAGTCGCCAGGCATAGCCGCTAGCCCGCGCGCGGTTCGAGCATCGAGCCATACCTCGCCCTGGCTGGGCATGACGGTAGCAACACTGGGCTGCGCACTCAAATCGGGTGCAATGGTCAGTTGGCCACGCAGTGGATATGCCTGACCCACCGCCCGAACTTCGGTTAACTGCAATGCCCCTTCAAAGTAAAGCATCGATGACAAACGAATACTGCTAGCTGTTTGTAGCTCCTGTTCACTGGCGTATTGCTGCCATTGAGCTAACGGCTTTTGATCGATTGCGCGCGATGATTCAACTAACAAATCAGCCGCCATAAGCTTGGCATTTTCAGAGTATATGGCCCACTCAATACGTTGCGTGAATAGCAAAATGCCGCAAACAATGGTTACCGCGAAAATTTGGCAAGACAAAAAAAGCCATAGTTCGGCGCTGGGTTTACGCCGCAATAAGCGCCAGCCAAAGCGCGCTACCGCTGCCATACTAGGAGCCTGACTAAACGTGGTTACTGACATAAAAACTACTCGTTAGTGTCCAGCTCAAAGATTGTGTCGCAGCGTGCTGCCAACTGCCGATCATGAGTAACTAACACCATGGTTGAGTGGGTAGAACGATGCAAGTCGAAAAGTAGATCCATAATCATGCTCGCCGTTTTCGCATCGAGACTGCCCGTAGGTTCATCGGCCAACAGCAGGGCCGGCTCATGCGCAAAGGCCCTTGCCAACGCTACGCGCTGCTGCTCGCCACCCGACAATTGTCGGGGATAATGATTGAGGCGCTCACCAAGCCCCACTTTGTGCAGCCATTGTTTGGCTACCGCTTCATCGCCATTATTGAGTAACTGCAGCGGCAGCAATACATTATCAAGCGCTGTCATATCAGGAATCAGCTGGAAATTTTGAAAAACAAACCCCATCATTTTTCCGCGCAGTGCCGCTCGCCAATCTTCGTCATGCTCATAAATATTGAATGTTTGATCACCCCACTTAACATCAACCACACCCGTGTCGGGAGGATCCATACCAGCAAGCACGCCTAACAATGTGGTTTTACCTGAGCCGGAGGCACCCAAAATTGCACACGATTGTCCAGCCGCCACAGCAAAGTCAATTGCACTAAATATCTCTATCTGCTGCTCGCCAAGTTGCAGCGCTCTAGTTAAATTGTGCGCCGAAAGCGCTAATGTCTTTGCTGTTGTCATAGGGGCTGCTTATCAATGCGTCCGCGCTTTATGCGCGGCTAATTATCGTCAAGGGTTTGGAGGCTGTCAGTGCGGCATAGGCATCGCTCTACCAGATGCTCATCTTATCGTGCCAAAAATGCGTATACACTTGAAAGTATTATTAAATGCTGCAACTTACCACCTTTGTACCAGCTGCATGAGTCATGCTGACAGAAAATACCTCAGAACAGGTAATTGTGCGAAAATTGCTTACTCATATTTTGGCATTTCGCCGTATTATAGTTTGGCGAGCGTCAAACTAAAGCCCCCCTTCAAACTAAGCCTGGCACGCCATTTTATGCAGCAACGTAACACTTCCCAAAAAAATCAGATGCGCTGGTCGTGGTTACGGCTGAAGCGAACCCTCAGTTCACTGTGCTGCACCTGCTTCGTATTCATAGTGAGCAGCGCAGCCATAAGCGAGGCTTCGACAACCGATGAGCAACAAACGCCCGCATCGATCCCCACTCTTTTGGTGCTAGGCGATAGCCTCAGTGCCAGCTACGGTTTTGATCCGACATTGGGATGGGTCACATTACTTGAAGCGTGGCTGCAAGATCAGTCAATACCTGTGAGCGTAGTCAATATCAGCATTAGTGGTGAGACCACTTCAGGCGGGCTGGCGCGGCTGCCTGGCGCCTTAGCACGCTGGCAGCCAGAGCTTGTAGTTATTGCGCTCGGGGGTAATGACGGGCTACGCGGCACATCGCTAAACGTCATTGGCAACAATCTGGAAAGCATGATCAAACTCAGCCAAGAACATGGCGCAAACACGTTGCTCGCCGGCATGCGCATTCCGCCTAATTACGGGCCACGCTACACTCAGGGATTTTTCGAAATTTATGCCCGCTTGTCGAGTCAATACGGCAGTGCATTGGTGCCTTTTTTACTCGATGGCATAGCGACCGAACCAAAATTAATGCAAAGTGATGGCCTCCATCCCACTAGCGACGCACAGACATTGATTCTCGACAATGTTAAACCGGCGCTTGGGGCGCTGCTGCCACTTTAATAAAGCACTCTCACCCACCGTTTGCTCTTTATGATTTAAGTAGCCATTGACTATGAACCCTAGCGATCTTGCATTTGATGCCAACCATATTTGGCATCCCTACAGCCCTCTAAACCAGCCCATATCGCCATTGGCTGTGCGCACCGCGCAAGGCGTCACCCTAGAACTCGATGACGGTCGTCAACTCATCGATGCCATGTCGTCATGGTGGTCAGTCATACACGGCTACAACCACCCTACTATTAACGCGGCAGCCAAAGAGCAAATTGACCAGCTCTCACATGTCATGTTTGGTGGCCTCACGCATCAACCCGCCGTCGACTTGTGCAAAACTTTAATCGAAATAACGCCGGCTGGCCTTGAAAAAGTATTTCTTTGTGACTCAGGCTCAGTGGCCGTTGATGTTGCTATGAAAATGGCGCTGCAATACTGGCAGGCCTTAGAGCAACCAAAAAAGACTAAATTTGCTGCCCTGCAAGGTGGCTATCATGGCGATACGCTCGGAGCGATGTCGGTGTGTGATCCCTCTACCGGCATGCATCATTTATTTAGCGACACTCTCGCCCAACAGCACTTTATTGAGCGCCCTGCTTGTGTTTTTGGCTCATCGTGCAAACCGCAACACATACTTTCTCTCGAGCAACTGTTAGCTTGCGAACACGAAACCATTGCAGCGGTTATTCTTGAACCGATTGTTCAAGGCGCCGGTGGCATGTACTTTTATGCGGCCGAATATCTCCAAGCCGTTCGCTCACTATGCGATCGTTACGGGATTCTCTTGATTGCCGATGAAATTGCCACGGGGTTTGGGCGCACCGGTAAATTATTTGCTTGTGAACACGCAGATATAGCACCTGATATTTTGTGTATAGGTAAAGCCATGACAGGAGGCTACTTATCACTAGCCGCCACCCTCACCACTGACGCAGTCGCCGATGGTATTGGCCGCAAAGAGCCTGGCGCATTTATGCATGGCCCCACCTTCATGGGCAACCCGCTAGCCTGCAAAATAGCCTCGACCAGCATAGAGCTTTTACTGCAAAGTAATTGGCAGCAAAGGCTACCCGCCATTGAAAAACAGCTAAGCGAAAATCTACTGCCATTAAAAAACCATGACAAAATCCATGACGTGCGGGTGCTCGGTGCTATTGGAGTCATCGAAACTCATACACCCGTTGACATGCACAAAGTGCAAAAAATCTTACCCGAGCTCGGTGTATGGTTAAGGCCATTTGGCCGCTTGGTTTATACCATGCCGCCATTTATTATTGATGCGAAACAGCTCGATACAATTACACACGCCATGCAAGAAGTCGTTGAGCGTTGCGCGTAAGGAGTTGCCATTAATTCACGCAACGGTGGTTTTACACTCGCTTCAAAATGGCCACAGAAAGCCCAATAAAACGTGCAGGCACACCGCTAAGCATTCAAAAGATCAATACAAGCGATTTTATTGATTCTCATCAGCCATTTTTTGCATGACGGCCACTTTACCCAGATAGCTTTCTAGCGTCATACCCCCTCGCAGCGACTGCGCTGTGAAAAGTAAAAAGGCTCTAATGTCCTCGACATCTTGCGGCGTAATTTGACCGGCAAAATTAGGCATGCCTTGGCTTTCGAACAGGCCTTGCAAAACAATTTGCGGCAGCAGTTGATAAACCCCAACATTGGACCGAGTCAGATCGGGTATGGTGCCGTTACCCGTACCTGGAGTGCCATGGCAGCTCATGCAATTTTCAGCATAGCGGTTGTAGCCGCGGCCAATAGTTAGCTCGCTGGCATCAGTGGTAAGCTCAGTCAGCGGTTTTGCAATCGGTGGTAACTTCGCAGGTGGCTGTGCATCGCCCCCTAATTTAAACGTATACAGCGTGCCCGGATGCAAACGCGGCACCGCCTGAAAAACCTGACCTTGTATACCGCCCCAACCCACCAGTACACTAATGTACTGCTCGCCATCCACCATGTAGGTAATCGGTGGTGCCACCACACCAGAGCGCACATCATATTGCCACAGCACCTCGCCATTCTCTGCATCACGAATTGAAAATATGCCTTGGGCATCGCCCTGTAATAACAGACCATTAGCCGTAGTTAACAGTCCTCCGTTGTAATGCAAGACTTGGTCGACACCCCACACTTCACGCTGCTGAACAGGGTCGTAGGCAATCAAGCGCCCCGAGACCGTCCAAGGCGCGGGCGCGCGCGGATCAGTATCGTAAACGCTTTCGGCATATAAGCGCGCGCTAAGTGATGTGTTAGCTCCCCCTGCGCCCATGAAACCTCGCGCCGAATCATAGCCTACGGCGGGGTCATACATGTAAGGCTCACTTTGGTTGGAAGTGGGAATATAAACCAAGCCAGTTTTACGATTAAATGCCATAGGTGGCCAATTGTGGCCTCCATGACTGCTCGGCGAGATCCAATGCAGCTTGCCATCTTCATAACGAGCGCCCTCGTTTTCTATAGGACGACCTTGCGCATCAATTGCACTGGCCCAATTGGTATAGACGAAGGGCTTGGCCGAAATGAATTCACCACTGGTGCGATCGATAACGTAGAAAAATCCATTTTTGGGTGCCTGCATCAACACCTTGCGCATCTTGCCGTCTATTTCAATATCAGCCTGAATAATATGCTGCGTAGCGGTGTAGTCCCACGTATCACCCGGCGTCGTTTGATAATGCCAAACATAGCTACCGTCACTGGCGTCGAGCGCAACAATACTTGAGAGATAAAGATTGTCTCCGCCACCGGGACTACGGATCATGCGATTCCAATGCGAACCATTACCTACACCGATATAAACAAGATTCAGCTCTGGGTCATACGTGATGGCATCCCACACAGTGCCGCCACCGCTTTGCTTCCACCACTCCCCGCTCCATGTTTTGACGGCATCTTTGAGGTCATCATGTTCAAAGGGTAAAGCCGGATCACCCGGTACTGTGTAAAAACGCCATCGTTGCGCGCCACTGCCTGCATCGTAGGCGGTCACATAACCGCGTGCCTTCAAATCGGCGCCGCCGTTGCCAATAATTACGAGCCCATTAGCAATTCTAGGTGCGCCAGTAATTGAATAAAAACTATCTTCGGGCACGGTTTGAACTTGCCAATTAGGTTCACCACTGGCCGCGTCAACAGAAATCAGTCGCCCGTCGAGTGTGCCAACAAAAACAGCCCCACGGTACAGCGCCAGCCCTCGGTTATTAACGCCGCAACACAATTGCGCCGCTTTTTTGCGAGGAACCTCTGGGTCGTAAGTCCACAAACGCTGGCCACTGCGCACATCGACAGCGTACACAATTGACCAAGGGCCGGTGAAAAAAATAATGCCGTCAACGACTAAAGGCGTCGACTGCAAGCCACGCTTAGTGCCCACATCGATTGTCCAAGCCAAGCTTAGTTCACTGAGGTTATCGCGATGAATTAACTCCAGCTCGCTGTAGCGATCCTCAGCATAATTGCCTCCGTGCGTGAGCCAATCACCATCGCCAGCGTCAATATTTTGCAATGCTTTATCGTCGACCTTGCCCGTTGCATAACGAATATGCTCAGCGGACCCTTTTGGCTCAACGCCCTGAGGCCATTGGCAGCTGGAGACTGCGGCTACCAATAAGAAAACCAAACCGACGTAACATTTAACGACTAAACTTTTCATTATCGCGCCTCAGTTTTAATCATGCTTTATGTAATTAAATAATTATTCCAATTAACCTTGCGTAATCTGCGCCGATACTCAAGCGTACTGCCAGCCCAATTATTAGTGATTCTTCCGCCGTCCATATACCAACTTTCTTTAACATCGGCAAAGCTCATTTTTTTTAAGCGTGCTTGAATTTCCTCGTTGTACTGTGATTCAACCGCCTCTTTAACTTGTAGCGTTTTTTGCCCACTAATTGCTAGCCGCTCAATACACTTTACAATATATCGAGCCTGCGCCTCAATCATAATAATGATCGAGTTGTGACCTAAATTAGTATTCGGTCCATACATCATATAAAAATTAGGAAAATCATACGTAGTAATGCCTAGGTAGGCATGTGCGCCGCCTTGCCAATGCTCTCGCAATGGGCGCCCACCCAATCCTTGCACATCAATAGAGGCTAGGAAGGGGTTGGTTTTAAAGCCCGTTCCGTAAATGACCACATCAAAGGACTCTTCCACCCCGTCATTTCTAAGAATACCCTGTTCTGTAAATTGCTTAACACCTGAAGTGTCTAGGTGTACATTATCGCGCACCAATGCGCCATAATAATCATCCGAAAACAAAATACGCTTGGCGCCAATGGGGTAGTCGGGCGTTAATTTTTTAATTAACTCCGGGTCTTGAATAACTCGACGTAAACTCTTTTGTGCCATCCACTTGAGTAAACGCTGCGCTATACGATTACGCCGCATAGCCGGTAACACGAGACATTCGCCACGAAGCCATAGACTCAATCGATATAGGCGAGTAATCAAAGGAACTTTTTCAGAGACCCACTGCTCGATGGATCCATACGAGCGATCTTGCTTTGCAATAACCCAATTGGCGCTGCGCTGAAACACTGTTAAATGTTCAACCAATGGCGCTATTTGCGGAATAAACTGCAACGCACTGGCTGCATTACCAATAACCGCCACCCGCTTACCTGCAAGTTCAACTGAGTGATCCCATTTGGCCGAATGAAATTTAGCGCCCGTATAGTGTTCTTCACCTGCAAAATCAGGCTGCGCAGGAAGATGTAACTGCCCTACTGCAGAGACCACATGCTGGCAACGAAACGTATCGCCCTTAACCGACGTTATACTCCAAACAGATTGATCCTCATCGAACACAGCGCTTTCAACCTGCTGATCAAACGCCACCTTTTCATACAGGTCATATTTTTTAGCAATATTTTTTTGATAGTCAAAAATTTGCTGCTGTTCCGACCATTTAAATTCCCAGGCCGAGTTATGCTCAAACGAATAGCTGTACAATGCCGACGGAATATCACACTCTGCTCCAGGATAGGTATTTTCACGCCAAGTACCACCGACCTCGCTAGCCCCTTCTAAAATTAAAAAGTCACGCAGGCCTGCTTGTTGAAGCTTGATAGCCATACATAAGCCAGAAAAACCAGCACCAATAATAATGACTTGATAATCTTTATCGTGCATAAATCTCACTATTCAAAAATTTCTTGTCGCTAAATAATTGAGCCATTAGGCTAAGGCACATGGGCTCATTAAAAGCATTCATCAACTTGGAATCATTGACGGTGATGACAGCAACAGCATCCTTAATATCAAAAGTTATTTTTTCGAATGATCCCATCGCCAGTGACTCTGTCAAAGATTTTCTCAGCTTGTGCTGCCAACCAATCTATTATCCTTACTGAGTCCGCTTCACTTTATAAAACCAGCACCTACTATCGGGGTTGCATGCGGATACCGCCGTCCATACGAATACACTCACCGTTGGTGTAGTCGTTCTCAACAATATATTTGGACAAATGCGCAATTTCTTCTGGACGCCCCAATCGTTTTGGATACAACGTAGAAGCCACGAGGCTTGTATACGCTTGCTCCGGCAATGTATCAAATAACGGCGTATGAATGAGACCCGGCACAATGGTATTAACCCGAATACCCACCGACGCCAAATCGCGCGCAATAGGCAAGGTCATACCCACAATGCCACCTTTAGATGCACTATAAGCGGCCTGACCAATTTGACCTTCGTAGGCTGCAATTGATGCCGTATTAATGATGACCCCGCGCTGACCATCATCATCGAGTGGCTCTTGCGATGCCATTTGTGCCGCCGCTAAACGCAAGACATTAAACGAACCAATTAAATTGACGTTAATGACGTGTATAAAGGCCGCCAAAGCCATCGGCTCACCCTTGCTAACCGTCTTAGCCGCACTACCAATACCCGCATAATTATTGCAAATATGCACTGCGCCAAATGCAGCAACGGTGGCTTGCATAGCCACCTGCACAGCCGCTTCATCGGATACGTTAACAGACTGATAAATAACCGCATCACCCAACTCTGCTACCAAAGCAGACCCACGTTCATCGTTCATATCAAATACAGCTACCTTCGCGCCCAGCGATACATATAACCGCACTGTAGCCTCACCTAAGCCTGATGCACCGCCAGTAACAATTGCTACTTTTCCAGCAATATCCATTCGTCAAAACCTCTCAATAACATCGTTCAACATTAATCACGCAATTCGATTCGCTAATCCAAAATGCTGCTGTAACCGTCAGAAAATATCTCTCGTCCAACAATCAACTTCATTACTTCAGAGGTGCCTGCATAAATGCGATTCACTCGCGCATCAGTGAACATCTCACAGATAGGGTACTCACGCATGTAGCCCGCACCACCATGTAGCTGCACACCCAAATCAATCATTTTCCATTCAATTTCACTGGTTAGACATTTAACCTTCGCGCCTATCTCAGGCGTTAACTGATCGGCATTGAGTAAATCCACACAGTGATCAACATAGGTTTGCGCCATGTCAATTTCCATATCCATTTCGGCCATTTTGAATTGCGTATTTTGCATATGCGCTAACGTTTTACCGAACATTTTACGCTCCATACAAAACTCACGCGTGATGTTAAAAGCAAGCCGCGCACCAGCAATAAACCCTACTGCCCCTTGCAACCGCTCCTCGGCAAGGCCGTGCATCAAATACAAAAAACCTTTGCCAGGCTCACCTAACACGTTTTCTTTTGGGATTTTGACATTGCTAAAAAACAACTCCGCTGTATCTTGTGCCTTCTGCCCCATTTTGTCGAGATTACGGCCGCGCTCGAAGCCTTCCATACCCCGCTCTACAATCAACAGCACCATCGCATGAGGGCTTTCGGCGCCATCAAGCTTTGCTACCACGATAATGACGTCGGAATTAATGCCGTTTGAAATATACGTTTTTGAGCCGTTCAATACAAAGTGATCGCCCATATCTTTTGCTGAAGTTCGCATACCCGCCAAGTCACTACCCGCATCAGGCTCGGTCATGGCTATCGCTAATATTTTTTCGCCGCGCACACAGGCCGGCAAGAAACGTTGCCTTTGCTCTTCATTAGCAAATTTATCAAAATAAGGCCCCACCAAACGGCTGTGCAGTGAGTTATACCAACCCCCACATCCACCTCTGACGGTCTCTTCAATAATGATTTGCTCGTAACGAAAGTCATCATCACCCAAGCCGCCATACTTCTCATCAGGCCAGACCATTAAAAAACCTTGCTCACCAGCTTTTTTGAAAATCTCACGATCAACAATACCAGCCTCTTTAAATTCCGGCATGCGTGGCGCTACCTCAGTCTCTAAAAAACGACGGTATGCGTCTCTAAACATTACTTGTTCTTCAGTGAAACTTCTCATTGCATCTCCCACACTTATCTAATTTTGATGAACCAGCCAAAATTGATTAACAACGCTCAAAAAAGTCGCGGCCTACCAATCAAAAAAACAAAACGGCCTGCACTGTGCAAGCCCTCGTATTTAGTTAATGGCACAAAATCGGCTGGTCCATTCTTTGCGTTGCATCAAATAAACAGTTCGTTAGCTGCTAACTTATCTTTAACGATTTGAGGACAAGCAAATCGCTGACCAAATTCAGCCTCAAGCTCGCCACATCTATCAATGAATTTTTGCAAACCGTAGGTATTCACAAACTGTAAAAAGCCACCCGTCCAAATGGGCGCGCCAATACCCATGATGGAGCCGATATTGCCATCGGCAACGGTACGTAAAACATTGGTTTCAAGACACTTCAACGTCTCAATGACTTGCCTAAACAACAGCCGGTCTTTTATGTCTTCATCGTCAAAGGTTTTACTCTCGTCGTAATATAAGTCGTAAAGTCCTGGCCAAATATACTTTTCACCATTTTCAGGGTACTCATAATAGCCACCCCCATGATGCCTACCGCCGCGGCCATTATCGGTGATCATATCTTTGATAATGCGGCGATTATTGTCACCCTCACCCCATTGATCAAGCACACCCATCTCTTCCCAAGTCTCCATCGCTTTACGACTTAACTCCAAGCTCGTTTCATCTTGCACCGCAAGAGGACCAACCGGCATCCCTAGCGCTTGGCCCAGATTATCGAGCTTAACCGGATGGCAACCTTCGGTGAGAATACGGCCGCCTTCATCAAGGTAGGTGCCGAACGTTCTCGACGTAAAAAACGCCAGTGAATCATTAACAACAATCGGCGTTTTACGAATTTGCATGGTGTAATCAAAGGCCTTGGCCAGAGCCTCATCACTGGTTTTTTCACCGCAAATGATCTCAACCAATGGCATTTTATCAACCGGGGAAAAGAAGTGGATGCCGATAAAGTTTTCAGGTCTAGCGCTGCCCTCGGCCAATTGTGTAATCGGCAAAGTAGAGGTATTCGAACCCCAAAACCCATCGTCAGAAAGATACTTTTCAGTAGCAGCCGTAATTTTATTTTTCAGCTGAATGTTTTCAAAAACAGCTTCAATGATTAAGTCGCAACCCTGTAGGTCTTCATCATTAGCCGTAGGGGTAATTAAGCCGAGTATGGCTTGCGCTTTAGCTTCATCCATACGTCGACGCGACACCTGCTTTTGCAACAACTTTTCTGAGTAGGCCTTGCCCGCCTCAGCCGCATCATGGGAGATATCTTTTAACACAACTTCAATACCCGCCATTGCCGACACATAAGCAATACCCTGCCCCATCATGCCGGCACCCAAAATACCCACTTTGCGCGTCAGGTTTTTCTCAATATTTTTTGGTCGACTTGCGCCGCCGTTGACCTTATTAAGCCCAAAGAAAAACGTAGAAATCATGTTTTTAGCTTGTGGAGTCATCACCAACTGCGTCAAGCCACGGCTTTCTACGCGCTGCGCGGTGTCAAAATCAACCAGCGTGGCCTGAAAAGCCGTATCAAGAATAACTTCAGGAGCCGGTAACAAGCCTCGCGTTTTTTGGCGAAGCATGGCAGGTGCCATCATTGCCATTTGGGCATTTTTAGGCGAGTTGATTTTTCCACCAGGAATGCGAAAGTCCTTAGCATCCCAAGGTTGGACAGATGACGCTTCGTCACCTTGACTGGCAAGAATATAAGCCTTGGCTTTAGGCACAAGGTCTTCTAGCTTGTCGACCGTCTCATCAATCATACCCGCGGCTACGGCTTTTTCTGGCGTAACCTTTTTACCCTCAAGTAAGTAAGGCAAGGCTTTTTCTATACCCAGCAAGTTAGTCAGTCGCACCACACCGCCGCCACCAGGAAGCAAGCCTAAGCCCACTTCAGGCAAACCCAGTTGAACCGACTTGTGCTTATACGCAATGCGATGATTACAAGCCAAGCAAATTTCATAGCCACCGCCCAATGCTGCACCGTTAATTGCCGCCACTATTGGCACGGGCATTAATTCTAACGTTCTAAACTCTCGCTTAACCGCTTCAATCCCCTCAAAGAATTTTTGCTCCATACCCGGCTCTGCCGCTAGTAAACTATGCAAGTTACCGCCTGCAAAAAAAGTCTTTTTAGCGGAGGCGAAAATCACCCCGATCAAACCGCTTTCCTGAGTTAAACGTTCAACCGCAGCGCTCAATGCTGGTAAAAACTCATCATTCATGGAATTGACAGGACCCGTCATATCCATGGTTATGGTGACGATACCATCGGTATCTTTTTCGTAGTTAAATACACTCATGTTAAATTCTCTTCTTTAATCGTTGCGAATACCTGCCATGCAGGCCACTCATTAATACGTAGTTTATTCTGCCGCTATTGCGTGCTGCCTGCCCTTAGACGCGCTCGATGATGCACGAAATACCCATGCCACCACCTACGCATAGGGAGAGCATGCCGCGCTTCAGTTGACGGCGCTCAAGTTCATCTAACATAGTGCTTACTAAACAGGCCCCGGTGGCGCCTAACGGATGCCCCATGGCAATAGAGCCACCATTAACGTTGGTGATCTCATGGTCGATATCGAGGTCCTTCATATAACGTAGAGCGACTGATGCGAAGGCTTCATTAATCTCCCAAAGGTCGATGTCATCTTTGCTCAAGCCGGCTTTGGCAAGGCATTTTTTTGCCGCGGGGCCGGGGCCAATAAGCATGATAATAGGATCGGTGGCAAGTACCGCTGTTGCAACGATTCTGCCACGCGGCGTTAGACCGAGATCTTTACCCGCTTTTTCACTACCCACGAGCACGGCACTAGCGCCATCAACAATGCCTGAAGAATTACCCGGCGTGTGCACGTGATTGATGCGATCAAGCTGATTGTATTTATTTAAAATAATATCGTCGAAGCCAAAAGGCCCCATCGCTTCAAACGAAGCACGCAAGCCAGCAAGCCCCTCCATCGTGGTATGCGGTTTAATAAAATCGTCTCGTTCTAAAATATGCAAACCGTTGATATCCTTCACCGGCACGACTGAATTATCAAAGTAGCCGCTATCTCGCGCCAATGTTGCACGCTGCTGTGAGGCCATGGCATAAGCATCAACATCTTCGCGCGAGTAACCCTCTAACGTTGCTATCGTATCGGCTCCAATGCCTTGAGGCACAAAACCTGTTTTTAAAGCAAACGCCGCATCGGTTGCCATGGCACCGCCATTGCTCCCCATCGGCACGCGTGACATACATTCCACTCCGCCGGCCACAACTAGATCTTCCCAGCCCGAGGCAATTTTTTGCGCAGCAATGTTCACCGCTTCAAGACCTGAGGCACAAAATCGATCTAGCTGAACACCACCAACGGACTCGTCCCAATCAGCATTTTGCACAATCATCTTTGTCACATCGCTACCCTGTTCTCCTACCGGCGATACACAACCCATCACAACGTCATCGACATAGGAGGTATCTAAGTCATGGCGTTGCTGAATTTCGCGCAGCAAGCCCGCACCGAGATCAATGGGCTTTACTTCATGCAAGCTGCCATCTTTTTTACCCTTGCTACGCGGTGTACGAACGGCTTCATAAATATAGGCGTGGTTACTCATCTAAAACCTCTTTGCTATTAAATCAATGGAAAAAAGTAGAACTGCATCGACCCGCACTAAAATACCGAATAGGTGGGCGGGACAGGAATTGCTGGGGTTTTTCAATTCTTTAAGCCTGTGCCTTGCAGCGCGTAATACGCCACAATGGAAGCGCAGTATGCAAGGAAACAGTGCTAATTACAGTGACCGCAGGTATACACAAAAGAGACATTTGGTTACACTAATAGATCATTTTTGCTGATTTAATCCTATGGAATCGTCCACCGTCTCCTCGAGCTTCACCCTCAACTTAATTGAAGGCGCGCGCCAAGCTGGGCACGATACCGACACGTTACTGCTTAATAGCAACATTTCTCCCGCTCTTTTGCAGCAGCCCGGCTCGCGAGTGACCTACCTCCAGCAATCAAAGCTATCGCTTGCCCTCATGGAGCTGATGCAAGATGAAATGATGGGGCTCTTAGACAGGCCCATAAAACCCCACACCTTTAAAATGCTGGCCTACGGTGCAATCAATGCCAAGACTGTGGGCGACGCCATTAAGATTTGGGAGCAAGCCACTAAAGTGTTGGATATAGGGCTACAAATGTCCGTGCAATATGACGAGCAGCAGGCGTATTGCACTGTTAGACAAGAGTACCCGGGACAGATGAAAAATGCTTACGCTGTGGAGCACTGCCTGTTCACCTATCACCGCATGCTGTGCTGGCTGGCCGATCAAATGATTCCTATTGCGGCTGTCGAACTTGAATACTCTAAACCTGATTACGCCGAGGAATATCGCCGCCTTTTTATTAATGCACCTATTCGCTACGACTGTGAACGCTCTAAAATAGTATTTAGCCGAAGAGTACTGGCGGTAAAAAACATACGCGACTTCACCCAACTCAAAGAATTTTTGAGGCAAATGCCTTTAAATATGTTTTCTACCCATTACGACGCGCTGCATTTTTCGGCCAAAATTAGACAGTGGCTAGAGCGGTGTCTAATCAAAAATAATCAGCTGCCCGATATTATTCAAACGGCCGAACATTTTCAGAGCCAGCCGCAAACATTGCGCCGCACGCTGGCCAAAGAAGGCATCACCTTTAAAGAAATCAAGTCGGCTACACAACGCGACTTTGCTATCGATTTAATTAACAACGAGCAAAAAAGCGTGGAGGCTATGGCCTTTGAACTGGGCTTTTCCGAGCGCGCAGCATTTATTCGTGCATTCAAACGGTGGACCGGACTAACTCCGCTTGCTTATCGCAAGCTGAGTCAGGCCAGTGCTGAAAACAACTAGCTGCCTAGATAAGGTCAACGGCCAAATCGGAAAGTACATGAACGGTTTTACCCACGTCTAGCGCCTTTTCATTGGATGCATTACCCATCAGTGCACGCTTATAAACGCCCTGGCAAATAGAGCATAAGCGGAAGAAACTAAAAACCAAATAAAAATTCCAGTTAGGAATATTTTCGATCCCGCGCAACTCGCAGTACCGAGCAACAATTTCTTCTTCGCTAGGCACGCCAAGCTCTTGCCTATCGAGCCCCGCTAAACCCGGCATAGAAATACCGCCAGGCAGACGCAAGCCCATACAAAAATAAGCCAAATCGGCCACGGGGTTACCGAGGGTTGATAACTCCCAATCGAGCACCGCAATAATACGAGGCTCTTGGGCATGCAATATAACGTTGTCGAGGCGGTAATCACCGTGCAAGAGCGTAACGTTTTCAATATCAGCAGGCATGTTTGCCGGTAGCCAACTAATAAGCTGCTCTATATTGTCGATAGTTTCGGTTTCAGCGGCTCGATACTGTTTCGTCCACAGGCCTATTTGGCGCTCAAAATAATTTTTGCCCTTGCCATAGTCGCTCAGCCCCACCGCCTCTAAATCGACGTTGTGAATGGCTGCCATTACCTCAATTAACTGGTGGTGCACCAAACCTCGCTGAGGTTTATCTAATTCGGGCAATGCGGCGTTCCAAAATATCCTGCCTGCCTCGTAGCTCATTACATAAAACATGCTACCGATGACACTGCGATCTTCACACAAATGGTAGGCAATGGGCACTGGCACATGGGTATCACGCAGTGCCGATATCACTTTAAATTCTCGGTCTACCGCATGAGCCGACTTGAGCAACTCACCCGGCGGTTGACGACGTAAAACATATTGCCCGCTGTTCGCTGTAATTAAAAACGTAGGGTTAGACTGACCGCCAGAAAATTTTTCTATCGACTGCAGCCCCTCAAATGATTCTATATGTGAGCTTAAGTAGTTGCCAAGAGACTCAGCATCTAATGAAGAGGTACTAGACATAATGCTATTCCATAAAATGAAGTGATGACCTAATTTATTTCAAAGCAACCCAATCTGAGTGTTGCCACTTAAGAGGGACAAAACATTTAACTCTGCTTAATCACAGCTGTTGCATCTAAAATGCAAGAGCGTAACGCTTGAGCGCAGCCGCCACATCGGCTGCCAACTCATCTTCATAAGGCATGCCAAAGGCGGCAATATTTTCACGCAGGTTCTCCATGCTTGTGGCACCAATAATGGTAGATGTAACGCCATGAACCTGATCACACCAGAGCAACGCCAATTGCGCCACAGTAAGGCCATGCTTCTGCGCTATTGCCTGATAGGCTGAAACAGCCTCGTCTACCTGCTCACTAGCACGAATAAGCCCTTGGCGCTGCGTCATTGTCCAACGACTGCCCTCTGGACGAGCTCCTTTAAGGTATTTACCACTAAGTACACCACCTCCTAAAGGCGACCAAGGCAAATAAGCCACGTCTTCCATTGCGCAGGTTTCTACCACGTAGGGAAAGTCGATATGCTTCAATAAATTAAATTCATTCTGAATGGAGGTTATTCGTGGCAAGTTATGCTCTTTGGCCAGCTCAATATATTTGCCAATACCCCACGGCGTATCATCCGACAAACCACAAAAACGAACTTTTCCCGCCTGCACACACTGGTGCAAGCCTTTGAGTATGTCGTGCATACTATCCAGTGCCTGCGCGGCATTAGTCTTACCGTAATCAATACTATTTGGCCAGTGACGCCCGAAGTGTGGGTGTAGATGATTAGGCCAATGCAGCTGAAACAGATCAATGTAGTCGGTTTGTAAACGCGCTAACGAATTATCGACCGCCTCAATAACCGCATCACCCGTAATAGGTCCACCGTCACGGACCCAAGGCAAACCCTTGCCGGAGATTTTTGTTGCCAACACAATATCACTGCGCTTGGCTTTATTATTGGCCAGCCAATGACCCAGTATGGTTTCGGTTGTTCCGTAAGTCTCGGGAGCTGGTGGTATGGCATACATTTCTGCGGTATCAACAAAATTAATGCCCTGCTCGAGCGCATAAGCCATTTGATCGTTGGCATCTTGCTGCGTATTTTGCACACCCCACGTCATGGTGCCCAGACAAACCCGAGAAACCTCAAGCCCGCTACTGCCTAGTGTCGAGTATTTCATTATTTACGCTCTCAGTGAATTTGATGACTGGAGTTCAGCGCCTCGTTAAAAAGCACTCCAACTGAAGGCGAGGATGATAGCAAGCTTGAAGACATGAATCGACCGCTGCACGCCTCAGCGCTCGCTTTTTAGCAGTATTCAAACTTTGCTGATAATAGTTAAGTTAACAGCGTGCACAAATTCGCACCCTTCAAGCGCTACGTTCTTCTGCCGCCTGTGCCTACTAGCAACATCAAAAAGTGGCAGTCAACTGACAACACCATATCAAAATCAAACTAATAATTACCACCGAGCGCAGTGCACGAGCTCTGCACCTTTATATATAATTTGGGCGCACACAGGCTTACTCACAGGCTGTAAACTCAGGCCTGTTCGCCATTATTAGCTTAAGAGAAATTACCATGCTGGCAACACCACACTCACGCTGGGCAGCCTTTGCTATTCATTTGGCCATAAGCGCTTTCGTTTTTATTGCGCTAGCCGCAGTCATTATTTTTGTTTGGTACCCAGGGTTTTTATTTCAAACCGATGGTGGCTGGCAAGGCATTCGCCTGATTGCTGGCATTGACCTGATTTTAGGGCCGTTACTCACACTTATTGTTTACAACAAAGCCAAAAAAAGCCTGCCTATAGATTTATCTATTATTGCTTTGGTGCAAATTTCAGCCCTGTGCGCGGGCAGCTATTTAGTATATCAGGAGCGCCCGCTGGCCATTATATTTGCCGATAATAAATTCATCACCATGTCGCATAACTCTTTTGCTTTTTCGGGTCTCAACCCAGAAGAAATTCCGTTAGTGCAGCAACACAAAAAGCCGGTTTGGATTTATGCTAGCAGCCAACCAAATATGCCGGGTGAAACCAACACACAGGCGTTTGCTCGATTGGGCCCCAAGCATCTGCGAGTAGACGACTACCGGCGCTTTTCTAACTATAAAAATAATTTGTACAAGGAGGGGGTGCTGCAGCTAGAAAACCAGCAAAGCTACAAAGCAACTGACAATATCCGTTACTTAAAAATGATTTCACGCTACTTTGAAGGCTATTTAGCGTTTGATATTGCCAACGAAAAGGTAATTCGCACCATCATTACTAACAGCACTGATGTCTACGGAGTTCGTAGCAATTAAAACAGCCATGTTGTGGCGTTAATGTCAGCGAAGACGTTATGTCCAATTAAGCGCTTTAGCAAAGCTCTGCATTGGCGCACGTTTTAGCCCAAGAGCTGATGGGCGTACCGCTTTCACCACCAGAGGGCACTAAAATATATTTGTCGTTACTTGAAATACCTTTGTATTCATTGGGAGTAACAATAATACAACCATCGATAACTGACACCGAGGCCACCACTGCAGACGGTGCTGGTGATGACGGAATACCATTTTGCCCGAGGTCACAATCGTTGATGTCATTAGTAAACGAGCAAAGCTCTACTGCAGCCTTAAAAGCGGTAGCAGCCACAACAACCTCGGTATAGGCCGCTTTTTTCGTGTAAGACGTGTACGAAGGAAGTGCCACGGACGTCACAACCCCAATAATGGCGACCACAATCATTAATTCAATGAGTGTAAAACCACGTTGAGCCGTTACCATATTCTAATTCCTATCTTGATGTGCCCAATAAACATTACGCCAACTGCGGTTAAACCCGCGTATTTAAAGTTGAAGGAAGCTGCTCAGAGGAACCTACTAGAAACACCGCGAGAATGACTCACGCCTTTGCATCTAACGCCTTTGCATCTAACGCCATTCAATAGTCTAGACCATGCGCAAACACTTTTTTTGAAAATTGCGCCAGACGGCGCCATCGATAACGCCAGCGCCCCATCATGAGGCACTCACCACCATGCCTTGGCAGGTAAGTTAAGTTTGCGGCAGGCTGAACCTACTAATACGATAGAAATGAAATAAAATAAAATAAAAGAGGAACTGGAAGCCAAAACTCAAGACTTACAGGTAGCATTGGCGCAATTATCTTACGCAATCATGATAGCCACCGAGGCTCACTAAAGCAGCCCAGTTAATAAGGCAAGTCTTTAACCAAGACGAATTGCAAGTAAAGAGCGAAGGAGCCAAGCCAAACAAGCTTTCACTTTAACAAAAGGCCACATTGCTACAGGTTGTACCCATAATGTAATTGGCGCACCTAAACCGCCACCGGTTGGAACGAGTGTATAAAGATCATCACTGGTGAGGCCCTTGTAGGCGTTAGGCGTAATCACGATGGTCCCGTCGGTTACCGCTACCGAAGCAATAGCCGTCGACGCCGATGACGGAGGGATTCCGTTCACACCAATGTCACAGTCGGTCATTGCATGCGTCAACGAGCAAACTTCTACCGCTGCTTTAAAGCCACCGCCGGCCAGGACAATTTCGGCATAGGCTGCTTTTTTGGTGTAGGTGTTATAAGCAGGCAAAGCAACTGCCGCCAAGATGCCAATAATGGCCACCACAATCATTAACTCTATTAACGTAAAACCGCGCTGCATGGGCATCATATAAATCCTTTAATACCGCTTGAATTAAACAACCCCATGAATATATAGGGGGGCGCACAGTACAAGTTTAGCCATTTAAAAAATAAAAAAAGGAGGAATAAATCCCTCCTTTTTTTATTTAGCACTTAACTATTAACAATAAATACCGTCAGAGCAATCCTCGGTCCAAGCCGTAATTTGAGCACCATTACCGCCACCCGTAGGCGTCAGCTTGTATGTCACGCCCGCTTCAACACCTTTCGCTGCTTTAGATGTCACAATAATTTCACCAGGCACCACATTACCTACGGTAACAGATGCAACGAGCGCCGAATCGGCCGATGCTGGCACGCCGTTCGCACCCTCTGTGCAAACCGCGAGAGCATTAGTCAACGAACAAACCTCAACCCCTGCCTTATAAGGACCAGCAGCCAAAATTACTTCAGAAAACGCCGCTTTTTTCGTGTAATTTTGATACGCAGGCAATGCAACTGCGGCCAAAATTCCGATAATCGCAACCACGATCATCAATTCAATAAGGGTAAAACCTGCTTGTGTTTGTTTTTTCATTGGTCAATCTCCGGGTAAATAAATAATTTAGTAGCGGTTCTTTTAAACGGCAGCTCTACGCGAACCACAATCTCAAACAACCCACGATCTAACTATAGACACGAATATGCGCCTTTGCACAATCTTATAAACAATTAGCGTGCCAATTCACATGTATTTAATCAAAAGCATAAATATCAATAGCTTAGCAGTTAACATTACTATATTAACTTTGCGTTAATGCCGGTGTTTAGCTGACTAAAGCGCGCCTATTTGTCAGCAGCTGACAAAAATTGTCAGTATGTGACGCAATCATCATCACTAAAAAACCACAAGCAGTCGCTTTTATGGTGAGCACTGCATGGGACGCCCTACTTTGAGTAGCACCGGCCAACTACTAGCAGCTAGAATGTTAGTGCCTTCGACTATCGCTTTAAATGTGATCAGTTAGTTGCCGTCAATTAACCTCCAAAAACCGCAAGCTGAGATCATGACGGTTAATGCATGCTTAACACCCTACAAACCATCAAATAATCAGTGTGTTACACCTATTGATTGCTATACTTTTCTAGGTTGCTTGTAGGGTGAGCCAACCCGAGTGATTTACAGTAGGTAGAGCGCTCAAAATCCCCAAGCCGCAAAAATATTATTAAGCGCTCGTTTTTTTAATTACTCAGTGCGTTATCCGGCAGCGATTAGAGATAGCCACTAAGCAGATGGAATAAACTAGTGCGTGAGTAACCGATAGTCGCTTCCAGCTTATCGTTCGCTCCTAGTGAATAGTTCGGTGTAAGCTCAAAGCAGAAGATACAGCCCATATCCATAGGGGAACAGGTTAACGGTTATGAATGCTAATGTAGTAATGCCCTTATCCGGCGTAGCTAGGCGATTAATTGCCGACCAGATTATTGACGAAGGCCAGGCGCAAGAAGCCCTGCAGGGCGCTTCACAGCAGAACCTCACACTGGTTTCTTACCTTGTGCAAAATGGTGTGGCTGACGGTACCAAAATAGCCAACGCCATTGCCGATGAGTTTGGCACGCCCCTACTCGATGTGCGGGCGCTGCGTCAAGAAGCGATACCCAGCGAACTGGTCGACGCCAAACTTATTCATCGCCATCATACGCTGCCGCTGTTCAAGCGCGGCAACCGATTGTTTATAGGTGTTTCTGACCCCACCAACTTACGCGCTCAGGATGAAATCAAGTTTCATACAGGGCTCAGCACCGAAACAATTTTAGTAGAAGAAGGTGCTCTAGCCGAAGCGATTGCCAAATACCTCGATGATGAAGAAGTGGCATTTGGGCAAAAACTGGCAAGCTTAGATGACGCCGGACTTGAAGATCTTGACATACAAGCCGTCGATGAAGATGGCGAAGCACCAGAGACCGCTGATACCGATATTGATGAAACGCCCATCGTGCGCTTTGTTAACAAAATATTGGTTGATGCTATTCAAGGCGGAGCTTCGGATATTCACTTTGAGCCCTACGAAAAAACGTACCGGGTTCGGTTTCGTACCGATGGCATTTTAAAGGAAGTGACTAAGCCGCCCAATAATCTTGCGCCCCGACTGGCCGCACGTTTGAAGGTTATGTCTAAAATGGATATTTCCGAACGTCGCGTACCGCAAGACGGCCGCATTAAGATGAAACTGTCTAAAACTCGCTCTATCGATTTCAGGGTCAATACCCTGCCCACTTTGTACGGTGAAAAAATTGTATTGCGGATACTCGACCCGTCTAGTGCTCAGATGGGCATCGATGCACTGGGCTACGAAGAGGATCAGAAAAAGCTATTTCTTGAAGCTTTGCACCAACCCCAAGGCATGATTTTAGTCACTGGCCCCACTGGCAGCGGTAAAACCGTTTCTCTTTACACAGGGCTTAACATTCTCAACAGCACCGAGCGCAATATTTCTAGCGCAGAGGACCCCGTAGAAATTAACGTTGATGGTATCAATCAGGTCCATGTTAATCCTCGAGTAGGCCTCACGTTTGCCACGGCACTGCGTTCGTTTTTGCGCCAAGATCCCGACGTTATTATGGTGGGCGAAATACGTGACCTTGAAACAGCAGAAATTTCCGTTAAAGCCGCGCAAACCGGTCACATGGTCATGTCGACGCTACACACCAACAGTGCCCCCGAAACTATTAATCGGCTGCTGAATATGGGCGTGCCGGCGTTTAACGTTGCCACATCGGTATCGCTGGTTATTGCTCAACGTCTGGCCAGACGCTTGTGCGAAAACTGTGCAGAGCCTGCAAATTTACCGATTGAAACATTATTAGCCGAAGGCTTTCGCCAAGAAGATCTTGAAATTGCACAAATTATGCGCCCTGTGGGTTGTGACAAGTGCAACAACGGTTACAAAGGACGTATCGGAATTTATGAAGTTGTTCGCATAACCCCAGACCTACAACGTATTATCATGGAAGGCGGTAACTCACTCGTATTGGCAGAAGCGGCCAAAGAAGCTGGCTTCAATACCCTTAGGGATTCCGGACTCATTAAGGCTGCCAAAGGCTTAACGAGCCTAGAAGAAGTGAACCGGGTGACCAAAGATTGAATATCGAATAAATAGCAACAGAAAATCCATAGCGGCTTTAAAAAGACCAGCTTAGTGAGATTTAAAGAATATTTAGCCGTACACCAGCCAGCCTTTTGATGCGCTGAAAATTGAGAGAACAGCATGGCAACGCAAACAGCAAAATTGCAAACCTACATCTGGGAAGGAAAAGATCGCTCTGGCAAAACGGCCCGAGGCGAGCTGATGGTAGCCAACCAGTTAACAGCCAAAGCGCAGTTACGCAAACAAGGCATTGTGGTAAAAACGGTTAAACGAAAACCCAAACCGCTTTTTGGCGAGCGTTCTAAAGCCATCAAGCCTATGGACATTGCCATGTTTACTAGGCAGTTGGCCACCATGATGAAAGCCGGCGTGCCGCTTGTGCAAGCCTTCGACATTGTTGCCGAAGGCCTTGAAAATGCCAGCATGAAAAAACTCGTAGTAGAGCTCAAAGCCGACGTTGCTTCAGGCACAGGTCTGGCCAATTCTTTGCACAAACATCCGCGCTACTTTGACGACCTATTTTGCAATCTAGTGAATGCTGGCGAACAATCAGGCTCACTTGAAACCATGCTCGACCGGGTAGCGACCTACAAAGAAAAAACTGAAATACTTAAAGGGAAAATCAAAAAAGCGTTGACCTATCCTGTTGCAGTCGTAGTGGTTGCGCTGGTGGTGACGGCTTTGCTTTTGATAAAAGTGGTGCCCACATTTGCCGAAACCTTTAGTAGCTTTGGCGCCGACCTACCGGTATTTACGCAGTTAGTTGTTGGCTTATCCGAGTGGGCGCAGGCTAACTGGCTGCTAGGTTTAATTATTATCATTGTGGGCGTATTAGGTTTTCGGGAGGCTAAATTTCGCTCCAAAAAATTTGCCGACTGGGTTGATGCCTCTTTGTTAAAGGTGCCTGTGATTGGCGACATTATTGATAAATCGGTCGTCGCACGTTTTGGCCGCACGCTTTCAACGACATTTTCAGCTGGCGTCCCGCTAGTCGATTCGCTTGAATCCGTTGCGGGCGCTGCTGGCAATGCTGTTTACTACCGAGCCATATTTAAGGTGCGCGATGAAGTGACCTCGGGCACGCAGCTAAACCAAGCGGTAAAAAATGCCAAGGTCTTCCCCACTATGCTGGTGCAAATGATTGCCATTGGTGAAGAGTCCGGCGCACTAGATGAAATGCTAGAAAAGGTTGCCGTGCACTATGAAACTGAAGTTGATAATGCCATTGACAACCTCACCGCATTGCTCGAACCATTAATCATGTCGGTGTTGGGCGTACTGGTTGGCGGCCTCATGATCGCAATGTACCTGCCTATTTTCCAACTAGGTGCAGTTGTTTAAGCCCTCAACCTTACTCAGTAAGGGCGCTTGCAGGCGCCCTTTTTTTATCACGGCATTTGACTTTACTCTCTTGCCTATTAGCATCCATTAAATACTCAAAAATATTATGCAAGCAATCCAGTTAATTCTTGAAAACCCAGTAGCCTTTGTTAGCGTTGCCGCCATTGTTAGCCTGATGGTTGGTAGCTTTTTAAATGTCGTTATTTATCGGCTACCCATCATGTTAGAAAATGCTTGGCGAGCCGAGCTAGATGAATACAACAAGCCCGCAGAAGCTACTGCAGCCCACGACACCAACGCCAAGGAGTCGTCGCAGCCATTTAACCTTTCTACACCACGATCGCGCTGCCCCTCTTGTAGCCACCCTATTAGTGCCATTGAAAATATTCCGGTGTTTTCTTATTTGGCTTTACGCGGTAAGTGTCGCTCTTGCCAAACACCGATTTCATGGCGCTACCCGGCCATTGAAGCACTCACTGCGATGCTATGTGGATTCATTGCGTGGCAAATGTTCGCAACACCCGCTGCAGCACTGGCGGCTATCGTCCTCACCTGGGCTCTTGTTGCTCTAACATGGATAGATTACGATACGTATCTGCTGCCCGACAACATCACTCTGCCGCTCATTTGGGCAGGACTTATTGCTAATTATTATGGTCTGTTTACCACCCTACAAAGCGCCGTTTGGGGGGCTATTTTCGGCTATCTTGTTTTATGGTCGGTGTTTTGGTTATTTAAAATCATCACCGGTAAAGAGGGTATGGGTTATGGCGACTTTAAACTATTGGCCGCCCTAGGCGCTTGGCTAGGCTGGGAGCTGCTGCCCATTGTCGTACTTCTCTCTTCGTTAGTGGGCGCAGCCATTGGCATTGCGATGATCGTATTTGCCAGCCATGAAAAGAGCAAACCTATTCCATTCGGGCCCTACCTAGCTATTGCAGGCTGGATCGCATTGGTGTGGGGCGAGCAAATCAATCACGCGTATTTTCGCTACATGGGACTTATTTAGTGGCGGCTAACATAGCAAATACGTTAGCCAATGGCTGAGTGAACGCTGGCTCAATAAACCGCGCATTGTCAACCAAACACCCTACACACGATTGCTACGACTGCTCCTTGCGCGATTTTGCAATAACCTCATAAGCTGCTTGAATTTCTTGCGTCTTTTCGGTGGCCATCTCTAACATATCTTTGGGCACACCTTTGGCAATCATCTTATCAGGATGATACTGACTCATGAGCTTACGATAAGCGCGCTTAAGTTCTTTGTCTCCGACTTGCTCGGTGACACCTAATGCACGGTAAGCTTCAGACAACACTGCCGCCGAGGACGCACCTTGCTGTGCACCCGCAAAGCTATGCTGCGCTTTGAGCATAGCCAGCAACTGTTCAAAGTGGCGCGCATCAATACGCAACCCATTGGCAACCTGACGTAAAAATTGCTCTTCATCGGCATGCAACTCGTCATCGGCCATTGCCATTTCGACCAAAAAAACCACTAAATTGCGCTTTAAATCCGGCCGGAAGCGGCTGGCTAAAGCAAATTCTTGCAAGGTTTCTTGTAGTGGAAAGTCAGTTTGTGTACCTCGCTTAAAACTGGCGATAGCCTGATCTCGCCGGTCACCACTCAGACCAAGCCGCGCCATTAGTGCCTCGGCGTGCGCAATTTCATCTTCGCTTACACGGCCGTCGGCTTTGGCCAGTACGCCGAGTAAGGCAAATACCGTATCAAAAAATCGATCAGCATTTTCCGCCTGCGAAGAAAACCCGCCCGACAAATTTTTAGTGAGCCCTTGGGAGAACAAGCGGGCAATAAAAAACCCAGCAACACCCCACCAAAAACCTCCAACCAAATACCCTACTAGTGCGCCAACGAATCCAGCCATTTAGACAACATTACTCCTACACAAATCAAATTTAAAATCATCAATACTATTTTTTTGTAATCGTAAGACCATTAATCAGTTAGTCAGGCAAAGCAGGTCGTTGAGCTCATGCAAATTTCTCACGGTGTAGTCAGGTGCTCGAATTTCGGCGTCTTCAATGCTGTAGTTGTCTAGGTGATCATCAGTTGGTGCAAATAAAACCCCCGTTAAACCACAGTTAATAGCGCCGGTAACGTCATTCAACGGATGATCGCCCACGTGCCAAGCTTGAGCAGCTGAAGCATTGAGCTGACGAAGCGCATACTCAAAGACACGCATGTGAGGCTTGTGCGCGCCCGTCTCCTCACTAACTATTACTTTATCAACCAACTCACCCAAACCATGCAGCCCAATCTTTTCATGCTGCATAGCTTCTATGCCGTTAGTAATAATGCCAATAGTCATGCCAGATGAGCGCAAATTCGTCAATAATTGCACTGCACCTGGCTTCAGCTTTGTGCCCTGACTGGCTTGATAAGAAAAACGACGACCCATAGCTACCGCTTGCGACTCATCCAACTCACTTTTGACCAGCGCATGCCGAAAAATTTCAGTCAATGCATCCTTACCTTCTTGCCGGCAAGCGAACATGTTTTTCCATAAATACCCGGCGCTGCCCCTCATAGCGCTAGCGACTGAGGGCTGCATGCTTCCATCGACCACCGTTTGAGGGAAATACGTTTTAAAGACGTCGGCAATCAGATAACTAACATCACTAGTGTTGTCGATCAGTGTTTCGTCTAAATCAAAAAAAATAGTTGAAGGGCGAAGAAGCTCAGGCATAAGACAGTTTTAAAACGCTCGGTGGGTAATACACGCAGTCAATTTTGCGCGTGCAGCCAAAAATATTTAGGCAGCATTGTATCAACAAGTGGCGCCCAAGAGCAGCCGACACTGCCACATTGTTGAAGATGGCCAAGATGCGTAACCGTCGGAAATCAACCTTAATGGAACCACGCCTTTAAGTACTTAGATCAGCATTCGCCATTGAGTTTTCTTTCATAATATGTCATATTTTAAGTCAATACTTTTCAGCAAGGGGATAATCCAGCAAAATCTCCCCTTTCAACGGCATCCTCCCTCTATAATACCGGCCAGCCATTAACCCAACTCAGTCGAATTCACCGCGCGACGACAATTTATCGTTATGAATGCACAAGAACCTATCGCAAACCTCAGCGGCGAACTAAGCCGAGATTTTACCGACGCACTCACCACCAATATTGATTCTTATAGCCGCCAAAGTGCCCTTAAACATCCCACTGCGCCAATTAAGCCTTTGCGCATTGCGTTACTCGGTTACCGCAGCCATCCGCATGTAGGTGGTCAGGGGATTTATATTAATTACCTGAGCAAGGCGTTGGTTGACATTGGCCATAGCGTCGATGTGATTTCTGGCCCCCCGTACCCAGAATTAGACCCTCGCGTTGGGCTAATTAAACTCCCGAGCCTTGATTTATTTGCCGCCAAAAGCCACGTAACGGCATTGCGGTGGCGACACCTAAAGTCATTTAGCGACACGTACGAATGGTTTAGTATGCTTACCGGTGGTTTCGCCGAGCCCTACACTTTTGCGCGCCGCGCGGCCAAATATCTGCATGAGCAGGGTCATAACTATGACCTAGTGCACGACAACCAATGCTTAGCCTACGGACTGCTCACCATTGAAAAAACCGGTCTGCCGGTGGTAGCCACCGTACATCACCCAATTACACGCGATTTTCAATTAGCACTCGCTGCGGCTAGCTGGAAGCATAAATTACTCGTCAGACGCTGGCACTCGTTTTTACATATGCAGGGTAAAGTCGTTAGAAAACTCAAGCACGTGGTGACCGTTTCTGAACAATCGCAAAAAGATATTGTTAGTGCATTTAAGCGCCCTGCCAGCCGCACACCGATTATGTATAACGGTATCGATACCGAAACTTTTGCGCCTATGCAAAGCGTTACGCGTGAGCCTTACTTGCTTATCACCACATCGTCGGCCGACCAACCCCTCAAAGGCCTACGCTTTTTGCTCAAAGCCATGGCACTGTTAAAATCGTCCTACCCTGATTTAAAGTTGCAAGTGATTGGCAAGCTAAAAAAGGATGGCGACACTGAAAAGTTACTGCGGCGTTTACACTTGAGTGATTCGGTTGAATTTATTTCTGGCATTAGCACAAAGGCATTGGTGCGCGAGTATAATCGCGCCAGCATTGCCGTAAGCCCGTCACTCTATGAAGGCTTTGGCTTGCCTGCCGGTGAGGCTATGTCCTGTGAAACCGCCGTCGTTACTAGTGATGGCGGCGCACTGCCTGAGGTTGTAGGTGATGCAGGCCGCGTTGTAGCCGCAGGTGATAGCCGTGCACTTGCCGGCGCTATTGATGAATTACTGCAAGACCCTGCCCTGCGCGAGCGACTTGGCCAAGCGGCTAGAGCGCGCATAGAGGAGCACTTTAGCTGGCAAGTAAAAGCTCAGCGTTTAAGTGCGTATTATCATCAGGAAGTGCTTGGGCACAGTGCCGAAACCAACGATTCAGTAGGCACCCCAGCAGTTGTGGCTCACGCTATTGTCTCAGAGGAAGTTATTCAAAAATCAATAACCTCAGAGTTACCACTCGCTGAGGCACTGCCTCATAAAAACAAACTGCCAGAAGACTCTTCTGCTGCCATATGCTAACTATCGACTTTAAACGCTTAAACATCAAAGCCGGTGATCGCTTGCTAGATCTTGGCTGTGGCGAAGGTCGGCATTGTATTAACGCCGCTATTGCGCACACCGACATACAGGTGGTTGGTGTGGACCTCAGCCATAAGAATCTCACTGTCGCGCGCTCACGGCTAAACGATTTCGATACCGAATTTGGCAGCACAGCGAGACAAAACCCAATGACGCTATGTCTTGCCAACGGCCTGCAGCTGCCCTTTAACGATAACAGCTTTGACCACATTATTTGTTCTGAGGTGCTTGAACATGTGCCCGACTATCACGCCATGCTGGGCGAAATTGATCGTCTACTAAAACCTAGCGGCGTACTCGCCATTAGCGTTCCGCGCGCATGGCCCGAAAAAATTTGTTGGTGGTTAAGCGCTGCCTACCACCAAGTGGAAGGCGGTCACATTCGCATTTTTAAGGCCGCTGCACTGCATAATGATGTTCGCCACTTTGGTTTTAAGCGCTATGCCCGCCATTGGGCTCACGCTCTTCACGTGCCATTTTGGTGGTTAAAGTGCTTGTTTTGGCAAAAGCGCGATAGCCACCCTTTAGTTCAAACCTACCATAAGTTTTTAGTGTGGGATCTCATGAAAAAACCCTGGTTGACTCAAACACTTGACGCCCTGCTCAACCCTGTGATGGGTAAAAGTATCGTCATGTACTTTAAACGAGACACCTCATCATGAGCACACTCCATACTGCCGACGAAAAATTTCCCGATGCGCTGCTGCGCTCAACTGTCAATTTTATACTCACAACCCAAAATGAAGATGGCAGTATTCCTTGGTTTACTAACGGTAAAACTGACCCTTGGAACCATACCGAAGCTGCTATGGGCTTATCTATTGGCGGCGAGCATCGTGCTGCGGCCAACGCTTATGAGTGGCTTGCCAAGCAACAGCTAGACGATGGCAGCTGGTGGGCACACTATGAAAAAACGACACCGATCAAAGGCGATCGCCGCGAAACCAACTTTATCGCCTATGTGGCAACGGGCATTTGGCATCACTATTTAATTACCGGTGATCAACTATTCTTGGAACGTTTTTTTCCTATGGTAGAGCGTGCTATTAACTTTGTACTGGGCTATCAAGCACCCACCGGAGAAATTTATTGGGCCATAAACGAAGATGGCTCACCGCGTGAGGATGCGTTAATTACAGCCTGCTCGTCTATTTTTAAAAGCTTAGAATGTGCCATTCATATTGCCAACACACTAGAAAAAGATTCGTTCGCATGGGCCTTCGCACGCCAGCGTTTGAAAAATACTTTGCATTACCACCCCGAGTGTTTTGATCGCACATGGGAGAGCAAAGCGCGTTACTCGATGGACTGGTTCTACCCTATTCTTACCGGCGTTATCCATGGCCAAGAGGCCACAGCGCGACTAGAAAAACGCTGGCAAGAATTTGTCGAGAAAGACCTCGGCTGTCGCTGCGTGAGCGATGAACCCTGGGTTACGGTGGCCGAATCGTGCGAGCTGTGTATGGCCCTACTAACTACAGGTGATAAAGAGCGCGCAGCTACCATCTACAACTGGTTACATCAGTTTAAAGATAACGACGGTGGTTACTGGACCGGCTATGTATTTCCTGACCAAGCGATTTGGCCAGAAGAAAAAACCACCTGGACCGCTGGCGCTATACTATTAGCAGCTGATGCCCTCACCGATCACACTGATGCTTCACGCTTGTTTAAAACTTGTGCGTCATTAGATGTTGATGCCGACGTTGCGCAAGCGCAAGATTAAGCAATACGCCGCAACAACCCCAGAGTATTCACCGTAGGCAGCGCCTCGAACAAACCCGAAGCCACAGCGAGTTTCCATATTTCGTAGGGCGCCTGCCCTCCATCGGCCGGGTTGGGGAAAATATCGTGAATGGCTAGTATGCCTCCCAACACAACATGGCTGGCCCAACTGCGATAATCACACAGAGCGGCCTCCATGCTATGCCCTCCATCAATAAACACCATACCTAACGGCGTAGCCCAGTGACGAGCAGCCACTGCTGAAGTGGCCACCAAGGGCACTACGGTGTCTTCCAGCCCAGCGCGATCGAGCGTGTCGCGAAAAACTGGAAAGCTGTCCATCTTTTGGTATTGGCTATCGTATAAATCCGGGTCATGATACTCCTCACCTTGCTGATGCTCTTCTGAACCTCGATGATGATCCAGCGCAAACAATGTTCCGTTTTTTTGGCGACAAGCAGCGCCCAAATAAACCGTAGATTTACCGCAGTAACTTCCTACTTCTAAGCAGGGGCCCAGTGCGGACGTTTGCAGAGCATACTGGTGTAGAGCCTGCCCCTCATCAACGGCTAAAAATCCTTTAATGCTATCTATGTCTATATCGATATTCATATTCGTATCTATATCAAGAGTCCTATTCTCATCGCAGATAACAACACTACTATGACTCTGCGGTAACGCTGCTGCATTGAAAACAAAGAGAATAAATTGCGAAAATAAGTGCTATTAAAAACACGGGGCGTTACCATAATAGGCCCATGCCAAAGGCGCAAGCAAAACCTATTTGGCAATAGATAAAATCATAAAAAACACTAAATAACTGCCTGCATCATCGCAACCAACCGTAGGATCGAGCTTTGAGAAAAAACCATCAGCCCTATTTTATTAAAAAGTTCATCACCGGGCTAAACCGTTTTTACATTGCGCATTTTGTGCGCCCGCAATTTACGCTGCTCGGCCGTATGCCGCAAATTTTTTCGCCACAGCACTTAGTGGTATTTGGCGACAATATTAGCGTTGGCAACTACGCACATATTATCAGCTCACCCGATAACAAAATTCGTTTAACCGCTTGGCCTAGCAAAGGCCAAAGTGCGCGCATAGACATTGGCGACTACTGCCTTATTTCTCCGGGCACGCGCATCTCGGCGGCGCAGCATATACGCATTGGTAACGGCTGTATGTTCGCCGCTAACTGCTATATTTCGGATAGTGACTGGCATGGTATTTATAACCGCACGCGGCCATTTCGCTGCACTAAACCCATTAACTTGGCCGATAACGTTTGGCTTGGTGAGCGGGTTATTATTTGCAAAGGGGTCAGTATTGGTGAGAACTCGGTGATCGGTGCCGGCGCCGTCGTTACGCATGATATTCCGGCCAATGTGGTCGCCGCAGGCAACCCCGCCAAAGTGATCAAAACCATTAATCCCAAGCGACGGATGCTCACGCGTGAAACCCTCTTTCGCGACGCCGAGCACTATTATGCAAACATGGACGGCCTAGACCAATACACTCTGGCAGGCAACTCAATTTGGGGCTGGTTGCGCAGTGTCTTTTTTCCTAATCAAAACGATTAGGAGGCAACCGTTCGCCCCTTCCGATACTTAACAAAACGCCCTTTTTATTTGCGTAAATTAACGTCCGCTCCATTTGGGTTTGCGTTTTTGGGCAAAAGCCTGCGGGCCCTCGTAAAAGTCTTCGCTGGTAATTAGCTGATCAAACACCTTGCCATTGGCCGCTGCGGCTTGTGCGGCATCTGCAAACGAAGATTTTTCAGCCAGCAGTTCAAGCGTCAAACGAATACTCGAGGGCGAGTTTTCACACAGCATAGCCGCATAATCACGAGCAGCGGCTAATGACCCACCTGCCGCTACCACCTGATTAACAAAACCCAACTGCTGGGCTTCACCAGCTTCAATATTGCGGCCCGAAAGAAGAATGTCCATGGCTTGCTTTAATGGAATTTGACGGGCGATGCGGACGATGCCGCCACCGGCAGCAATTAAGCCGCGCTTGACTTCAGGCAGTGCAAACACGGCCGTTTCATCCGCAATGATAATTTCACACGCCAGCGCTATTTCCATGCCGCCGCCGTGCGCAAAACCATTCACCGCTGCAATCACCGGCTTGGTGCGCACTTGCCGAGAAGTCAAACCGCCAAAGCCTGTGTGAGGTACCCAAAAAGGTTGGCCACTGGCCGAATACTTAAGGTCATTACCCGCCGAGAATGATTTTTCACCGGCACCAGTAATAATGGCCACCCACAAGTTTTCATCGGCAAAATAGGCATCAAAAATATCAGACATTTCTTCATTAGCCATTGGGTGCAAGGCGTTATAAACCTCAGGGCGATTGATCGTGATTTCGAGCACATGACCTCGTGTTTCAACCACACAAAATTCATAGCTTTCTTGCAGGCCAATTTTCTTTTTGGGAATGAGCGCACGCAAGGCCTCAACACTGAGTGCCACCGTATTACCTGCGCCACTGGTTTCAACAACCACCTCAACACCTACCATGTCTTGGGCCAGTAATTGATTTAACAACGCAGCGTCGTCTTTATGGTTGTTGGCAAGAAAGCGCGCACCAGAATTTTTCATGCGGCCAGCAATAACCGCCCTTTTGGGTTCGCCGCGGCGATGAGCAACTGTGTACGATTCAATAATGGCGTGGCCCTGTGGCATAAAATCATTAGCTGGTGAAACTTGATCACGCACCTCAGCCTGTATAAAACTCGAATCGCAGTGCTGCCAGCCAGGCTGACATGAATAAACACCTACCGAATGCTTATTAATCATGCCGCCATTGGCACCGACCAAGCCATATGCATTCGGCGCTTTGCGCAACGCCTCGACCACCGAGGCAATACCATGCATTGAATAATTATTACCGGGCCCACCAAAAAACGGCAAGCCGCCAGTTTGGGTTAAACTCACCTTGCGGCCACCCAGTTGCAGTGCCTCTTGCGCAAGCCACACTACAATAGGAAAACAGCTGTACACATCAAAAACATCAATGTCTTGGCTAGTTACATTGGCGCAAGCAATCGCGCGCTGGTAAGTCAGCTCTAACGCTTTTGATCGGGCTAGATTTTCCCGCTCAATTAATGGCAGATCTTCGGCATCAGCGTAACCATGCAAATAAACCCACTTAGTTTCATCAATACCCAGCGCCTTGGCTTTACCCACCGTGGTTAACAAAACCGCGGCTGCCTGATTCACACCATCTTTGGCCACCACTGCCTTGGTGTACGGATAATCAAGAAAAGGCACGTCAGCCCCCAGCTTAGCAATACTCTCAGCGCTGTGCGCTTGTTGAAACATGGCGTAAGGATTGCTGGCCGCCACTTGCGAAAAAGGTGCAAACAACTGACCAATTTGCTCATAATAATCAGCCAAGCTTTGACCCTGCTGCGCTCGCCGAGCATTTTCGCATAGGGCATATTGCGTAGTAGGGTTCATCAGCTGATGTTTAATTTCCTCGACACCGATCATCCCTTTGATGCCCAAGCCACCGTCTTCAATGCTGCCCTCAATCGTTTCGGCCCAGTCGAGCGTCACTCCTGCCTTGACCGCCGCTTTCGTCGTAGCCACGGCTTCAGCGCCGGTAAGCAGCACCATCCTTGCTTCGCCATCAGCTAGCGCCTCACACCATTCGTTCACCAACTTTTGAGGGGTGTTGCCGCCACTAGCGGTATGAATGGCACGAATCGGCGAGGCGTTAATGCGCTGCGCGACAGAGCGCGGTGGATTATTCGAGGTGCCAAAAAAGGCAGGCATCAGGGGAATACTATCGGCAGTGGTTCTGACTGTTGCTAGCACATCAATTTCAGCCGCTAACCGCTGCGTATCGGCGTCTTGATTATCTAGCGCATCACGCATGGCAAGCTGGGCTGCCTGCACCGCCAAATCGATGGGTGACGAGGCCTCTGATACATTTTCTTTAACGGCCTCAACAACCTGACCAACACCAATAATAATGGGTGTATTTTCAGCTAACGACATAGTTTTAAACCTGTTTAATGGTGCGAGTGATTGAAAATCACAGTGCGTGTGGCAATTATGCGCCGCTGCGAAAATTTAACCTAATCAGAGAAAACCATTTTCTGGATTTTTTACCATAAAGCAAGCCACAGCCGCTAAATATCCATTTCGTAACAAACTAGCCGCCTTACTTAACGACAAGACAGAGCACCGAAGCAAAGGGCGCGACAAAAAAATCACTCTACAGCGCTGCTGCTGTTGCCGAGCGGAACCTTTTTATCATTAACAGCGAACCACAATGTCTGTATACCCGATATAATGCACCGCGACTGCATTGCAGCACACGTCGTCGCCGCTTGACCCAATGGCATTAATGCGGCCCATTCAGCGAATGGGTGCCATGCTTTAACCGCAAAATGTTATAGCCCACCGATGGGCCAGTACCCTGTTATATGAAAAAAATTGATCGAACCTTTTGTGTAGCCCCCATGATGGACTGGTCTGACCGTCACTGCCGTTATTTTTGGCGGCTGCTCTCAAG